>DCGB01000094.1:0-8166 GCA_002314515.1 Solobacterium sp. UBA1789
AATATGAAAATAATTATGTTTTTGCTGATGGAAGTGAAACAGTAAAGACCAATTATGGTGAATTTGTTTATGGAATTAATGAATGCCCGGATTTCGCAAAGAATGTTAATTCTATTTTAGAAAAAGGCGCAAAGGATATTTCGGTTAATGTATATACGGAAAACGGAGTCCTTGAAAGAAAAGTTTACAGTGATATTTTCCTTCTTCATACTGATTATGAAGTATACTCAGATACTGAATATACCAACTTATTATCAGGCGACAATGGTTATTACGTGTTTGATACAAGCGATGATATTAATGTTTATCTGAAGACACCAACTACAGAATAGTGAACCACCACTAAACTGAAGATTTAGTGGCTTCTGACTTCATCGCTGCTTCATCTAGACAAAAGTATGTTAATTCTTTTGTTTCAAACGATAAGTTATATGCAGCTTACTTTACAAGATTCTTACAATACAAAGAGGCTGGTTAACTGACAAATAAAGCGACAATAAAAAAGAGATTTGTCGGGAATCTGATATAAGTTGTCATAGTTTTGTAATGATAATATGTGATAATATCATTAATCAAAGGAGAAAATCATGTCTAAAAAGAAAGAATTAAGTATTGAAGAATTGGAAAAAGTAAATGGTGGTAATATCTATCGAAACCCTAATGATATTCAATGGCACTTTAATTTAGGTGATCAGGTTTTTATCAAATTAGATGATGGAACAACATTGGCTGAAGCAAGAATAACCAAGAGGGGTTATCATTATGATTCTTTGTTTCAAGACTATGCGGATAGATATTATGTTGACAGCCAAACAGCACCTAGTTATAGCTCATGGTATTTGGGAGGAAGTAACTGGAATGGCAACGTTGTTTACAAGGGAGTGTCATATAACGCAGTAATAATAGTGGATGAATTGTAGACCGTCTTTAGCTGTTATTGTATTGTTTGTTATGGCCTAAGTATATGCACTTCCGTGTATTAAAACTGGTCTTTCATAATAAAGGGGATTATATTTTAATTTTTAGAACCTATTATCATTTTGATGATAGGTTTTTTTGAATTAATTGATTTGTAGATTTGCATAAAAAGATAGTTTGCAATAAATATCTGGGTCTGGTATTGATTTGAGCTTTATGCCGATATGACCCTGATAATTAATTTATTATCATGTAGTATATAATAATAACGCGAGGTTTTTTATGAAAAAAGTATTTAGCTTATTAATAATAGTCTTAATATTTTTTACTATCACTGGATGTAAAAATCAGGATAATTCCCAGATTAATACTGAAACATCAGCTTTGCCAATGGAGATTTCTCAGGAAGATTGGGCAAACGCAAAACAATTCGTTGACTTAGCGACTGGTATTAAAATGGCATATGTAGAAATGGGCGATCCTAATGGTGAGATAGTAATTCTTCAACATGGCATGACTGATAACTCAAGATCCTGGAGTTTTGTTGCACCGTTTTTCGCAAAGGCCGGCTATCATGTCTATTTACCGGATTTAAGAGGTATGGGCCTATCTGATGCACCTGATGGTTTCTATTCACCTGTAACATATGCTACAGATTTAGAAGCATTTTTTGATGCTATGAACATTGATAAGGCAATTTTAGTTGGACATTCCCTAGGCAGTTTTACTGTACAATCGTTTTCAATTATGTTCCCGGAAAGATGCAATAAGATTGTGCTGGTAAGCTCTGTTCCTATGAATGGTTATCAAAACGATATGTTGGTTAATGTATATGAATCGTATATCTCATCTTTAGGTGATGACGAACATCTAAGTGATCATTTTATTGATGTCTGGTATGCTACAGATTTACATGATGATGCTTATGCTGATGAATTTGATACATTTATTGCCAACATGAAAGCAGAAGCTCAGATATTATCAAAAAAAGCCTGGAAGAATATTTTTCTTGGCTTAGCCAGTATCAATCTGTCTGATTTGTATACTCAAGTTGATTACAGTATCCCGGTTCTTCTGTTACATGGAAGCGATGATCCTATGACAATAGGAAAGTATCAGACAGAATTAAGAGAAATATTTAATATTGATGATAATAGTTATATTGAATATGAAGGAATAGGCCATAATATCCAATTTGAAATACCAACAACGTGTGCAAATGACATACTTACATGGCTGGCTAGCGGATCAGGGTCTAAATAGAAAACAATATCTTATTATATCTATATATAAAAGCCCGTTTGTCATTTATTAAAGGTGAATGAATTAATTAAAACATCAATTATTTACCAGAATTAAATGATATATTGTATAATTCAATCAACTATCTTGTTTAGAAGGCAAATAAGTTATAAAGAATATGAAGAAAATATTTGAAAAAATTTTTAAGAATCAGGATGTCAGCGATTTTACTCTGATGCTCAATCGCCAGGAAATTGAAAAAACCAGCCAGGATGAGATCATTCGAGCAAGTGTCAAGAAATATAGGAAACAATATATTTTAATTTTGTTACTGATTATCTTTTTTGAGGCTGTAATGATCATTAGAGGTCTGATTTTTTTTGATTTTACCAAAATGCGTCGGATACTTTATATGGCCTGTTATGTTGCGTTGCTGGTGTTTTCTGCTGTCAGTCTTGTTTTTATGATTTTGTCTTATAAGAAGAACGAAATTACCAGGGGTCACATTAAACTGGTATATTCCTATTGTATTTTTCTAACAATCTGGTTGGCTGTGATATCTTTTTTGGATGTCTATGGCGGTCATACTCCTATTGTATTTATGACGGTGGTTATGGGAACTGGTGCCTTGGCTTTCATTTATCCAAGCTTATATATCATAATTGTTGCGCCGATTTCAGTATTTCTGCTTTGGTTCATATCTAAATATGGCGATGGCACGGTTTCAAGTTCTGGTTATCCTATTAATTTTCTGGTCTTTATAATCTTTACGTTCTTTATTGTTTTCAGACAGTTTAATCAGAATAAACTGGATTATGTCGTCATGAAAAAACTCGAGCAGCTTTCTTATCATGATCAGCTGACTGGGTTAAAAAACAGATATGCCTTACATCAGTTTTTAGATAATTTTGATGATGTTTTCTATTTTGGCATGTTTGACTTTGATGATTTCAAGATTATCAATGATACTCATGGTCATGATTATGGTGATAATGCTCTTTGTAAAGTGGCCAGTCTACTTGAAGAAAATTTCAATGGCTGGGCATTTCGATATGGTGGCGATGAATTCGTTGTCATCAGTACCGAACGTGAGGACGAAATTATCAGACGTTGCCAGCTTATTAATAAGAATCTCAAAGAATTATATCCTGATGTCGATGTTCAGCTAAGTGGCGGTTTCTATTTTCCTAAAAGTAAGGATGAGACATATGAGGATTATCTGAAATATGCCGATAGAGCTTTATATCAGTCGAAGATCCAGGGTAAAAACCGTTTCAATTTTTATAAAGAATAAAAAGCCTTTTTGGAGAAATGGTGATGAATAAATATGCACAAGAGTCATTAAGATACAATATCGAGGAACATTGCAACTGCTGTCAGTCTGTGCTTTTGGCATACAAAAAGGAAGTAAACATTGATGCGGATGAAGCATTGAGACTGGGCTCCTGTTTTGGTGGTGGAATGATGGCAGGAGAGGTCTGTGGAGCCTTAAGTGCTGCCATGATGCTGTTAGGTCTTAAACATGATAGCAGAGATGCCAAGATTAAGGGCCGTGAATTCCAGAGTGAATTTATTAGAGAATTTGCTTATTTGCGTTGTAAGGATTTGAAAATGACAGCCAAACTGCCTTGCAGTCAACTGGTAGCTAAGACAGCAGAAATGCTGAGTGATTATCTTGCAAAGTAGAGATGAAGCTTTTCGTTCAAGGTTCAGATTGAACGAAAGTGATAGAAAATATATTGTATAAGAGGGCATGTCTGAGTCTGAAAGACAAGCCCATCTTTTTGTTAGGGAAAAATGTGGTCCAGTGTATTTAAAAATGATGCAGTCAGACACTAATGAAAAATCATAAGCTTTTTAGAGTGTGCACACAAAAGCATGCTGTTGTCAAAAATGTCTGAATAAACGGTATCAGCTTCTTTTGGTTATTGAATTATCACAAGAACAGGAGGCTTTACTGTTGAAGTGGATAGAAAATAATTTGTAATATTATAAGAATAATGTAATAATTTATATCCTGATATAAAATAATATTATAACGAGGTAATAAGATGACTTTACAACAGATCATGTATGCCCTGACAATTGCCAAAGAGGGTTCAATGAATAAGGCAGCAGAAAAATTATATACAACTCAGCCAACACTAACAAACGCCATCAAGGAACTGGAAAAGGAAATAGGTATCAGTATTTTTGAACGTAATAATAAGGGCGTTTCTTTAACTCAACAGGGTCGAGAGATTTTAAGTGATGCCCGGCAGATTTATACTCAATATGAGATGCTGGGTGAAAAATATGGTCCCAAGGGCAATCTGAAACGTAAGTTTGGTGTTTCCTGCCAGCATTATTCTTTTGCAACCAAGGCCTTTGTCAATACGGTTAAGAAATATGGCTACGATATCATGAACTATGAATTTGCCATTAGAGAGACTAAGACTTTGGAAGTCATCAGGGATGTCAGTGACGGGCGCAGTGAAATTGGTGTCTTATATCTGTCCAATTATAATCAGAAATATATTCAGAAGCTTTTGGATAATAATAATCTGGCTTTTCATTTCTTATATGATTGTACAGCCCAGGTTTATTTATATAAGGGACATCCATTAGCTGATCATAAGTCAATAACTCTAAAGGAACTGCAGGCTTATCCTTGTATGTCTTTTGAGCAGGGTGATGAAGAAATTTCTTTTCTGGCTGAAGAAATATTGAGTGAAAATCAGTATGATCGTACTATTCGCCTAAATGATAGGGCAACAATGTTGAATCTGATGGTTGGTTTGAATGGTTATACACTGTGTTCAGGTGTTATCTGCAAGGAATTGAATGGCGAGGATTATATCTCTATCCCTTATCAGGATGATGAGGATAATCCTAATGCCAATATGCGCTTGGGTTATATCTGTCGTAAGAATGCCAATTTGTCTAATATTGGTGTTGATTATGTGACAGAGCTGCAGAATTATTTTTTGCTATAAAAAATATTTATAACAAAGTATTGTATTATTTAATTTCCAAAAGCTGATTAGAAGTGATAAATTTAAATCAGCTTTTCTTAAAGCTTTAGGGAGATATTTTATGAAAAAATTATTTAAACTCTTAGTTCTTGCCTTGGTTTTATTCCTGGCTTGTGGCTGTTCTGCTGAGTCTACAGCTGAAGATGATACTGCAGCCGATGATAAGGTTATCAAAGTTGGTGCTACTGCTGTTCCTCATGCCATGGTTCTTAAGGATGTTGTTAAGGATGTTTTGGCTGAAGAAGGCTGGACATTGGATGTTGTTGAATTCTCTGATTATGTATTGCCTAATACTTCCCTGGAAGATGGTGAACTTGATGCCAACTATTTCCAGACTTTAGCCTATATGGTTGATCAGAATGAAGCTCGTGGTATGCACCTGGTTGCTGTTCAGGGTGTTCACTATGAACCAATGACTTTATTCAGCAAAGATTATACAAGTATTGATGAATTCAAAGATGGTGATACTGTTGCGGTTCCAAATGACTATGATAACGAAGTTAGAGCTTTGAAATTATTGGCTAGCACAGGTTTAATTGAATATGATCATAAAGATGGTGATGCTTCACCTTTAGATGGTATTACTTCTAATCCAAAGAATCTGGAAATCTATGAAGTTGAGGCTGCTTTAGTTCCGAATGCCAATGCTGATTGCCAGGGTTTGATTGTTAATGGTAACTATGCTTTAGAGTCAAATCTGAAAGATAGTGCTAATGCTGTATTTGTTGAGCAGTTAACACCAGAACAGATTGAAGCTCGTATCAATTATCTCGTTGTCAAAGAAGGTAGTGAAGAAAGCGAAAAGACTAAGGCTTTAGTTAAGGCTATTACTTCTGATAAGGTTGCTGAATATATTGAAGAAAACTATGGTTCAGCTGTTATTGATACTTTCAAATAATAATTAAACAAAAAAAGATTAAGAAAAACAGCGGTCTTTGTACCGCTGTTTGTTTGGAGTTTTATGATAGAGATTAGGAATTTACATAAATCTTTTACTGACATGCAGGTATTAAAAGATGTCACCATTACGATCAATGATGGTGATATTTATGGCATTATTGGTCAATCTGGTGCAGGTAAGAGTACACTTTTGCGTTGTATCAATGGTCTTGAGCCTTTTCAGAGTGGTTCGATTATCATTGATGGCGAAAAGGTTGAAGATATCAAGGGAAAAGAACTTAGGATTTTACAATCAAAAATGGGTATGATTTTCCAGAACTTTAACTTATTAAACCGTTTGACGGTTTATGAGAATGTTGCCCTGCCTTTACAGTTCTGGGGCAAGAAAACCAATACGCCGGAAGTTAAAAACAAAATCAATTCCTTATTGAAACTGGTTGGCCTGGAAGATAAGGCCCAGTCTCGTCCTAGAGAATTATCTGGTGGTCAGAAACAAAGAGTGGCCATTGCCAGGGCTTTGGTAATGGATCCTAAGATTTTATTGTGTGATGAGGCAACCAGTGCCCTGGATCCCAAGATTACTCATGGTATTTTGGAGCTTTTGCAGCGCATCAATAAGGAAATGGGTATTACGATTGTTGTTGTTACTCATCAGATGGAAGTTGTTAAGCAGATCTGTCAGACTGTTGCTTTCCTGAAAGATGGTCAGGTTTTGGCTTCTGGCCGTCCAGAAGAGCTCTTTATTCGACCAATCAAAGAAATTAAGGCTTTCCTGCAGGAAGAATCAGAATTATTGCCAGATAATGGCGTCAATTTCCAGCTGTTTTTCTCGGATTCTTCTTCTGACCCGTTGATTACGATGATGGCTAGAGATTTGAATATTGATTTTTCTATCGTTTGGGGTAAACTTGAAGACTTCCGTTCCAGTATTTATGGCAGTCTGGTTATCAATGTGGCTGTCGAAAATGCTGATAAGGTTAAGGCTTATCTTGATGAACATGAGGTAGCCTGGGAGGTATTGTAATGTGGGATGTAATTCTTAAGGCTTCTGGTGAAACCTTATATATGGTTTTCTGGTCAACCCTGTTTTCAGTTATTTTGGGTTTTATTCCAGCAATTATTCTTGTTTTGACATCACCCGATGGCTTAAAGCCAAATAAGGCTGTCTATGAGACCTTGAGTCTGATAGTCAATGTTTTCCGTTCTTTTCCTTTTATCATTCTGATGGTTATCTTAATTCCATTTACCCGGGTTATTGTGGGTAGGGCAATTGGTACCAAGGCGGCTATTGTGCCATTGACTATTTCGGCTATTCCTTTTATTGCCAGAGTTTTTGAAAACAGCCTGAGAGAAGTTGATCCAGGTGTTATTGAGGCTGCCCGTTCTTTTGGTGCTTCCAATTTCAAGATTATTACTCATGTTTATCTGAAAGAAGGTTTACCAGCCATGATTTCAGGAATTACCCTGTTGATTATCAATCTGTTGGGTTATTCGGCTATGGGTGGTGCCATTGGTGCCGGTGGTATTGGCGATGTTGCCTTGCGCTATGGTTATCAGCAATATAAGATTGATTATCTGATTGTTACTTCAATTGTCCTTATTGTCTTTGTTCAGCTTGTTCAGATGATAGGCAATTATATCTATAAGAAACTGGCATAAGAAAAGACACGATTGTGTCTTTTTGTTACTAAGCCTTTTTGCGACCGGATTCAATGAGTTCTTTTTCAAATGCTTCCGGTTCTTTTAAATAATATTGCTGATGATATTCTTCGGCATCATAGAAGTTTTTGAATTTTTCAATACTGATATAGACCTGTTTATTGCTTTCTGTTTCCAGGTCTTTTATTTTCTTTTCAGCTGTTTCTTTTTCCTGATTACTTTGATAATAGACAGCTAATGTATAGGAATGACCGCGGTCAATGAACTGACCTTCGCCATCAAAGGGATCAACGTTAGCAAAGAAAATATCCAGTAATTCTTCATAGCTTATTAATGTTGGGTCGTATTCAATATTGATACTCTCACGATGAGAAGTTTCCTGTTTTTTTACCTGTTCATAGGTGGGATTTTCTTCTTCGCCACCAGAATAACC
>DCGB01000094.1:8217-8554 GCA_002314515.1 Solobacterium sp. UBA1789
TAATACACCAGAAACAGCCGCCGGCAAAATATGCATTCATAAGTCTACCTTCTTTCAATAAAATAATTTTATCAAAAAAAGACCCGCAGGTCTTCTTAAAACATGGTACCACCAGATACATCGATGACATCACCGATAATCTGTTTAGATTTATCCGAACAAAGGAAGGCGATGATATTGCCCATATCTTCGGTTGAGGCCCAGCCAATGCGTAAGAGCTTTTCCTTCTTTTTTGTATTAGGATCATCAGGATTTGTATAAGCGTGAGCAGTTATGACATAGCCTGGGACAACGGCATTGATCCAGACACCATGTTCAATATAGGCATGAGCCATTC
>DCGB01000095.1:0-468 GCA_002314515.1 Solobacterium sp. UBA1789
TATAGCCATGCCATGTCATGAAAGCGATTGTAACATTCTGACCTAAAGCCAATTCGCCATCTTCCATTGAAGGACCATCGGCAATCAGATCACCAGCCTTGATAACATCACCATTAGCAACAATTGGTGTCTGATTTACACAGGTACCAGCATTGGAACGACCAAATTTTTCCAGCTTATATTCAACTTCACCCTCAGCAGTATCCAAAACAATCAGACATGAATCAACATATTTAACCACGCCATCATGACGGGAAATAAGACCAACACCTGAATCCTTGGCAATCTTATTCTCAATACCTGTACCAACATATGGACTATGTGGACGAAGTAGAGGAACAGCCTGACGCTGCATGTTAGCACCCATTAAAGCACGGGAAGCATCATCATTCTCCAGGAATGGAATACAGGCAGCAGCAACTGATACAATCTGCTTAGGAGAAACGTCAGCTAATTCAACGTCTTCTC
>DCGB01000095.1:494-17273 GCA_002314515.1 Solobacterium sp. UBA1789
ACCTCATTACGTGAAACCATGACAGTTTCACCAGCCTTACGGGCAACAACCTGATCATTAACCAGCTTGCCATCAATAACCTCATTGGCCTGAGCAATGATGAAATCATTTTCATCATCAGCTGACAAATAAATATAATCATCAGAAACATTACCATCCGCATCAACCTTACGATAAGGTGTCTGAATAAAGCCATATTCATTAACCTTTGCATAAGTAGTCAGATAAGAAATCAGACCAATGTTTTGACCTTCTGGTGNNCAGGAGTTTCAATTGGACAAATACGACCATAGTGTGAATTATGAACATCTCGAACTTCAAAACCAGCACGCTCACGAGTCAAACCACCAGGACCCAAAGCTGAAATACGACGCTTATTAGTCAATTCAGCCAACGGATTCTGCTGATCCATAAACTGTGAAAGCTGTGAAGAAGAGAAGAACTCCTTAATAGCACCACTTAATGGACGATTATTAGTTAAAGACTTTGGAGTAGCATTTTCAATCTCGATGATTGACATCTTCTCCTTAACCGTCTTCTCCATTCTTGATAAACCGATTCTGAACTGATTCTGAATAAGTTCACCAACTGTACGGATACGACGATTACCCAACATATCGATATCATCGGTTGAACCGACACCATCCAATAATGACAGCATATAAGAATATAGAGCAATCATATCAGAAATAGTGATACAACGCTTGTCATTTAATGGATCGATACCAATTAAACGAATCTTCTCACCCTCAGCACCTGGATGATTGATATAAACAACCTGACAGGCTGAACCAACCAGCCAAGCTGTAATCTTTTCACCCGCAATAAGCTGTTCCTTAACAAGAACCTCATTATCACTGCTCAGGATATAGGAATCATCATCTGGAATATAACGTGGCATAGCCAACTGATCATCGACCATGACATCGCCATCCTTAGTACTTAAACGACCAAGAACAAAGAAACGCTGGCCATAATCCATGACTGCATTGAAATTATCAATCGTCAGTTCAACTGGTCTGGCAATAATGCCTGTATAAATGGCAACTTTCTCATATTCTTTAGCCAGCTTCTTGATATCAGCCTCTGTTAAAACAGTACCAGCATCTAAGTTACCAGCCTTAAGTTCAAGATCCTTAGCCAGAACACGGCCAACTAAAGCCAGCTTGTCTGAACAAGGAACATCGATAACTGTTGGATGTGAAAAACTATGACGGAAAGGGAAAGCCTCAACATGAGAACCCTTAACCAGTTCTTCTTTTAAGACATAGCGCTCAGCCTTCTCAACCAGGGTACCCTTCTTATAAAGAACAGTACCATCAGCCTTATAAAGATCCTGCGCTAAAACATGATGCTCAATACGATCAGTAACATCCAGCTTCTTACGCAATTTGTAACGGCCAGCTGAAGTCAGATCATATTTCTTGGCATCAAAAAACTTCGCATTCATCAAAGTAGCAGCACCCTCGATAGTAGGGACTTCATCCTGCTTCTGATTGCGATGCATTTCCAGTAAAGCACCCTCAACTGTCTTAGTCTTATCCACCTGAAGAGTATTAACGATCTCCTCATATGGACCAAAGAAAGCAGTATAGAGAGCTTCATAGATATTTAAAAATTCACGGTCACCATTTTCTGAAACCAGATCCTCATGATAAGTCAGACCCAAAGCCTCAATAAATGTTTTGATTCTTTCAACGCTGAAAGCATCTTCGCCTCTTTCAATATCCAAGGCAAAACCGATAGTTTTTAATAAAATTGTTGACAAGATCTTACGCTTACGGTCAACACTCATGTTCATGATGCGACCTAAAGAATTCTTCTTGTCATCTGTGATAAATTCCAACCAGGTTCCTCTTGAAGGAATCAGTTCACCATCAAAAATGTCACGACCTGTCTTGTCATCACTCTGAATATCAAAGTATGCACCAGGAGATCTGACAATCTGGGAAACAATAACACGCTCAGCACCATTAATGACAAAAGTGCCGGTTGGTGTCATCATCGGAAAGTCACCTAAAAATACTTCTTCCTTCTTTGTTAATACTTCACCGGTTTCTTCATCAATGATTTCCAGTTCCATATTTGCCCAAAGTGGAGCACAGTAATTGACCTCGCGATACTTACTTTCAGCGACATCATAACTAGGCTTACGGAATTCGTAGCTAAGTAACTTTAAACGGATATTTCCGCTGTAGTTTTGGATGGGATAAATTTCATCAAATACTTCTTTGACACCAGTCTCAGTAAACCATTTGAAGGAATTTGTCTGTATTTCGACTAAGTAAGGTAAATCAAGATTACCTGATACTTTCGAATAATCACGGCGAGTGGAATGTTTGCCTGATTCAACAATATGATAAGATTGTTTTTCTGTCATTGCGCCGTCCTTTCCTACTAAATATGTAGAAGCCCGGTCTTAATTGCCTGAATAATGAAATATCCGCCATCCTTATCCAGAACAGAGACCTTGGCAAAAACCGACTCAAGCTCCTTAATATGTGAAAGAGCTCCCTGCTTCTTTTGGACAACAATGTATAAAGACCCCAAAGGGCTTAGTTTCTCATAAGCCCGATGGTAAAGATCATATATAACAGTTTTACCCGCTCGAATGGGCGGGTTAAAAACAATTGAATCAAAAGTATTTTCTAGGGATAAAATATCTTCACATAAAGAAACTTGATTAAAAACCTTATTCAACTGACAATTGAGCACACTGAGATCAACAGCCCGGGAATTGACATCAACCATATCAATAGCAGCATCCGGATGAAAACGACCCAGAATAATGCCGATTGGTCCATAGCCACAACCCAGATCCAGAATCCTCTTGCCCAATGACAGCTTATATATGTTTTTAATTAAGAGATAACTACCATAATCAACGCCTCCCTTAGAGAAAACGCCATTATCAGTAGTAAAATGAAATACCTCATTATCGAAGTAATACGTGAACTCACTCTTACAGGAAGGAAGATCACGATTATCGGTATAATAATGAGTCATTCAGTTATTTGATCTCGACAGTAGCTCCTGCGTCAACCAACTTCTTCTTAATTTCTTCAGCTTCTTCTACACTGATGTTTTCTTTAATAGGACTTGGACACTTATCAACAACACCCTTAGCCTCAACTAAGCCTAAACCAGTGATTTCCTTAACAGCCTTGATAACAGCAGTCTTTGCTTCACCATAAGAAGCCAAAACAACAGTAACAATGCTTGGAGCAGCATCAGCTTCTTCTTCAGCAGCGACAGCAGCAACAGCAACTGGAGCAGCAGCAGTAACGCCAAATTTGTCTTCGATAGCCTTAACTAAATCGTTAAGTTCAAGAATAGTAGCACCCTCTAAGTATGCAAGGATATCTTCATGTGTAATAGCCATTTGTAATTATTCTCCTTCTTTTTCTACAGTAGCCTCAGCTACAACTTCTGCTGCCTCAGCAGCTTCTACAACTTTAAATTCTCCTGACTCTTTTGCCTCAGCAACTGCCTTAACGATACATGCAAAAGATCTGATTGGAGACTGGATACAGCCCAGTAACATTGAAAGCATACCATCTTTATTAGGCAAGCTAGCCAATTCACTTAATGTGTCAAGACCAACAACCTTATTTTCGACGATACCACTCTTTAATACTAGAGCCTTGTGCTTCTTAGCATATGCTGACAAAATACGAGCTGGAGCAGTGGCATCCTTGGAGAAAACCAAGGCATTAGGACCAACAAGTGTCTCATTGATCTCTGAGAAACCCAACTCATCAGCAGCTCTTTGAGCCAATGTGTTCTTGTAAACCTTCATTTCAACATTTTCAGCACGAAGGTTACGACGAAGCTCAGTGACTTCAGCAACGCTAAGACCGCGGTACTCGACGACAACAGTAGAATCAGATTCCTTAATCTTATTTAAGATTTCGGATACAACTCCCTGTTTTTCAGTCAATACTGTTTGATTCATATTTCCTCTTTCTAACACCATATACACATCGTTAAAATAAAAACCCGCAAAGAGACAGCGGGCCTAAAAAATCAACTCAATTTTTTAACCTCGGCAACCTTATTAAGCTAACGCCGTTGCTGTCTATGGTATATTGATGCTTATTAATAATAAACTAATATAACTGATAAATCAAGTAGAAAAAAGATATTATTCCAGTTCTGCAATTTTTCAACTAATCATAAAAAATGACATATCCGTCAGAATACATCATTTTTATTAAATATCTAATTTATAATTCAATTTTGAAACAACAGGATTCTTTTTATTTCTTAGTACCCTCAGGCATATTGTTATTTCCAGCATTTTCAGGCTTATTAGTTGGATCAAAGCCTTCAGGAAGATTATCTGGATCAAAATCCTCAGGCATATTACCCTGATTGAAACCACCCTGTGGCATATTATTCTGATCAAAACCCTCAGGCATATCACCCTGATTAAAACCACCTGGCATTGATCCCATATTACTTTCCTGATACTGCTGCTGGCCATCAATATAAACAGTATAAGAACTGCCACCCATATTAGAACCCAAGGCAATCACTGTACCACCATTGATAGTTGTGCCATTATTGGAATCCATGCCATTATCTGAATAAGGAGAAGCAACAATCCAGGATTCACCACCATTAACAGTAATATAGCCATTGGAATCAATACCATCACCTTCAGCACCTAAACCAGCCAGAATAGTCAAACGACCTCCATTAATACTTAAAACGGAAACATCATCCTCATTGACATTAATACCATCATCCTGAGTATGAATATTGACAACAGCTCCATTGATAGCCAGATGTAACTCAGTATCTAAACCCTCAAAAGTTGTAGAAGTGATATTCAATACACCATTACCAGCATCCTGGCCATCTATACGCATCGACATACAGCTATAGAAAGCACCATCAATCTTATAATATTTCTTTTGAACCGTACTGCCCTCTTTCTTATATTCAGCCTTCAGCAGACGATAGACATTGGCACCAGTAAAGTTATTTACCGTATTATCAGCCACCACAATCTGGGCACCACAGGTCATTTCACCAACATTGACATCACCACTATATTCTTCCTTTTCTTCCCAGGTATTATCAGCTTCATAAACATTCTTATACAATAAAGCCGGAGCCACATCACAGGTGACATCAACACCCTCAAGAATCAGAGTAACCACTGCTGATTCATCATCAAAAGCCTCATCACCCAGATCAATCATAATCTGACCATGCCAGCTGCCTGATAAATGATAAGTACCAGCTTTGTTGATATGCAAGACCTTATTGTTATAGGCATCCTCTTCACTATGCATCATTTCAACAGGCAGATCATCACCTAAAACCGGCAGAGTCGAAAACAGATAATCTGCAAGTTCTTCGTTTTCATAATGATAAGTCCACTCTGTTTCATCATCATATTGTTCCTTAACAAAATTTTCTTCATTTAATTCAGGATAATAAACAACATCATGAGCTATATAAATATCACCACTAGGTTCTTCACCCTCGTACCAGGCTTCTTCCTTTTCTGGTGAAATATGCCAGGAATAATCATATTCCTTAATTTCTTCACCATCAATACTTGCCTTATCATCACTCAAGACAATTGAATAACCATCACTTGTTATTACGATATCATCATCGTCCGTCTGTTCGCTCTGACATCCTGCCAGCAATAAAACAGTCATTAATACCAGAATAATTTTTTTCATGTTTTCACCTCACAGTTGCCATTATATAAATGCTATGTGAAATCAAACTGAAAAAAGACCCTAGGGTCTTTTAAGAAGTAAGTTTTTTGATTAGATCATTCATCAGATTATTGCGCCTGATCTCATAAACATATCTGATAAAAGGCATATTCTCCGGAAATGAATAATTATTATCATATTGCGGTAATGGGGCATGTTTCAGACAGTCATTCATGAAGTGATTTTTCTGATCATTCAATAACCAGGCAACAGCTGTCACATCCCAGATAACCCGGGCCCAAGGCTGGCCAGCATACTGGGTCATATTCTCAATGACAAAAGAACCCAGATAATCACATAAGTCATTCTTACCCAAGAGATATTTTTCAATCTCTGCTTCTGAAATTCTAAACTGATCAACTATGCCCTTACAAGGAAGCTGAACAACAGGAACACCAGAAGTAAATAAAACACGAGCACCCGCAACATCCTGCATCATATTAAATTCATCTGTCTTAACCAGATGATGACCATGACCACCAAGCCAGATGACAACCATCTTATCGCAGATTGATTTGTCCATCAGAATAGCTGACGAGATATTGGTAATAGCCGCAATCGCAATGACATATAAAGGATTCTCCGGACTATAGTTTTGAGCCAATTCAACAAGCTTACGAGCAGCTGGTGAATCAACATAAGTCTGCTCATCAGCCATAAAAACAGTTGAACCCTCATAAACAGCAGACTTAAGATCATCTCTTTTCATCAAAGTTAAAAGGTGCATGATTTCCTCATAACTTTTTTCCATGCCTATCTCAGGTGTCTTTGCCTTATCATTTTTAAAAGGAGCTGCCAATATAGCCCTCAGATGCAGCTTATCCTCATTTTTAATTAAATAAGACAAGGCAAACTGATCATCAACTTCATTATAGGTATCTGTATCCAAAACCACATCAACCGGATGATCAGGTGTTTCCAGGTTTTTAAAATACTGTTCTCTATTCATTCTTATCAAACTCTCCAATCAGCTTGCGACCAACATCATGGGCAAAAACCATCTGCTGTTCAACAATAAAGGGATCAGTTTTGGAGAAAAAAGCAGCTATCTCATAAGTAAGAGCCCCCTGATAATCAATATCCTTCAAAGCCCTTATTATTTCTAACCAGTTCTGCTTACCAAAGAAAGGCAAAGTATGACAATCGTAAATATAATCCGTATCCTGAACATGTAAACAGCTAAGTTCTTGATTATTAAGACCCCTGATTAAATCCTGAGGCTCAACGCCCGTAATAGCTGCATGACCGACATCAACACAAATGGTAAAACAGTCACTATTTAATCGTCTAAGCAATTCTCTTAACTGCTCAGGTCTATTTAAACGACCAGTATAACCAGGACCATCAGACCTGTGATGAATAAGATTCTCAATACCAATCCTGATACCAGCCTTTCTGGCATAAGGCTCTAAAGCCTTATAAAATGCTGTATTCTTTACAAGACATTCTTCCAGATCATCATTATAACTCAAAGAATGAACAACACAGGTCTTTGCGCCTAAAACAGCAGAGAACTCAAATGAACGCACGATTTCCCTGAAAAAGAGATTATCCAAATCAAAATTTTCAATGATACGGTACTTTAAAGGTGCATGTGACTGTTCACAATATAAGCCGACTTCATCAGCTGTCTTTCTTATTTCCTTAGCCCTTGTCAGATAATCATCACCAAGCATATAGGTAGTTTCATCGGTATCATAAAGGGTATAGTCATAGCCATCAAAACCAGCCTTTTTGATCATTCTTAATGCTTCAATATCGCCAGCAAGATTACGAAAATGACAAGTATCAATACAAAGTTTCATTATAATCTAACGATAGCTCCTCCCTTAACCAGAACATCCTGCAGTTCCTTAACATCAACATCAGCGACAGAAATATTCTGTTTAACAGCCAAAGCAGCAGCGGCACCAGCAGCCTCACCTAAAGCAAGACATGGTCCCATAACTCTTAAAACTGCCAAAGCATAGGAATCAACCGAAATAGCACGGCCTGTTACCAGAAGACCATCGATATTTTGAGGAACCATAGCTCCATAAGGAACACCAACGCCTCTTTCAATCGGCTGGAAATACAAACCAACACCAGAAAGATGAACATCACAGTTATAACCACCCATGGCAATACAATCTTCCGGAATCTCTAAGGCATCAATATTAGCCTTGGTAACCATCTTTTTACCAATGATTCTTCTTGATTCACGGGCACCAGTAAACTGGGCAACATTAGCCAGGAAACAATCCTTAAAACCTGGACAGTATTTTCTAAAGAAACGTGTCAGCATGGCAACCTGCCTGGTCAGCTCATTAGTAGCCTTACCCATTTCAATTGGATCGGTTGGATCAACATCAACAACTCTGGTTGCATTAATAACATATTCATTCTTGTTTGGCTGAGTTGCAAAAATAACACGATCTCTAGGAATATCGAAATCGCCATTCTTTCGAGCTTCTTCAATAAATTCACCAAAACAGGTGACATAAATAGCTGGAGAATTAAAAAGATATTCCGTATCATAATGCATACCATAACCAGCTGGTGACTTATAAGTCTCCGGATGATCCTTTAGATACTGCATGAAAGTTTCGGTATCAACGCCACCCAAAGAGAAAGTCAAAGAAACCGGCTGAACCTTTCCCTTCTTGGAATGACCAATATCATAACGGGTTTCATTCTTTGCCTGTTGAGCAACCAGTCCTTCCAGCATCTCCGGCTGACCCATCTCATAGTCAGCACCCGCAAGATAGGCAACTGTTGCATCACCAGTAGCATCAATTACAACCTGCAAATCAACATCATAAATAAAATTACCGGCCAAAAAAGACAAAGCACAAACCTTGCCACTATTAACTCTTACTTCCAGCAGTGATGCATTATAAACAACTTCAACACCAGCTTCTACACACTTTCTGGTAGCAACAATGCGATACCACCATGGTGACATGACAGTAATAGAATTATGCATTGGACAGCGCAAATCACCAAAGGATAAATTATCTTCCTTTAATTCATTGGAAATCTCATCAACGATACCGCCAACAACCTTATTCAACTGACGATCCAGAGTACCAAGTACTGGAATACCAGTAGACATCATGCCACCAAGACAGCCTTCTCTTTCAATCAGTAAGGTCTTAGCAGCACCACGGGCAGCTTTGATTGCGGCAGGTATGCCAGCTGTACCACCGCCAACGACAACAACATCGTAGTAACCTAAATACTTATGTTCCATATTATTATTAAAATCTCTCTTTCTTAACCTAATTATAACAAAGAATATATAATTAAATTAAAGGAGATTATATGCTAGACAGATTAGAATTTGACCAGAAAACCAAAAACGACCATCGCAAACAAATAGAAGAAATAAACCTCTATCTCAATAAAGTATTAGAACTCAACGACAATATTCGTGACCTGCCAGTCTATAAAAAGGCTGACGAAGAAAGTCTAAAGAAAATTATCAATACACCTATTCCAAATAAAGGACGCAATGTCAAAGAAGTCGGAGATGAACTCTACAAAGATGTCTTCACCCAGGCTATGACCATTCAACATCCCCGCTTTTTTTCCTTTGTTGCCTCAGCTGTTTCGCCATACTCACTCTTTGGCGCAATCATGAGCGACATCTTCAATCTCCATGGTGGCGCCTA
This sequence comes from Solobacterium sp. UBA1789, assembly GCA_002314515.1. Lineage (GTDB taxonomy): Bacteria > Bacillota_I > Bacilli_A > Erysipelotrichales > Erysipelotrichaceae > Colivicinus. Next base: position 9,889 of record DCGB01000095.1, read on the forward strand.
TTCTGAAGCACCGGCAGCCTGTCTGATTGAAGAAAAACTTATTGCCTGGATGGCCTCTTTAGCAGGCTTTGATACAACAAAAGCTGGAGGCATCTTCTTAAGTGGTGGTTCAATTTCTACCATGTCTGCCATTATTGCCGCCAGAGAAAACAAACTGCAGGAAGATGACTTTGTCAAAGGCAGTATCTATTTCTCTGATCAGACCCATTCTTCGGTTGTTAAGGCTATCAGAATGCTGGGCTTCCGCAAAAATCAGTATCACATCATTCCAACTGACGAAGACTTTAAGATTCGAACAGATCTGCTGGAAGAACAGATCAAAAAAGATATCAATGAAGGTTTTATTCCCTTCCTGGTCGTTGGCAACTTAGGAACAACCAATACCGGAACTATTGATAATCTGGATGCTGTTGGTGATATAGCTCATAAATATAACCTTTGGCTCCATGTTGATGGCGCCTATGGTGGTTCAATTCTGGTATCACCTATTTATTCAAAACTGGCAAAAGGAATTGAAAAAGCCGACTCCCTCACCTGGGATAGTCATAAGTGGCTGATGCAAACCTACAGCTGCTCCAGTCTGATTGTCAAAAATAAGCAGACTCTACTCAACGCCTTCTCTGAACATCCGGAATATCTGGCCGACATCAGCTCTCTTGATCACAATGATGGCTGGGATATGGGACCAGAAATGTCCAGACCACATCGAGCACTGAAATTATGGTGTACTGTTCAGTGTCTGGGAACTGATTTATTAGCCGAACTTATTGAATATACTATTGAAAATGCCAAAATCTTTGCCAGAGAAATGACCAAAAGGCCTAACTGGCAATTAATATCCAAACCAAGCTGTGGAACTTTGAATATTCGCTATGAATTAGCTGAATTTACAAAAGAAGAAAACGATGAACTGAATAGCAGAATATCTCAAAAGATAGTAGAAAAGGCCTTCACCTTCGTTGTTACAACCATACTGAAAGACAAAAAAGTTCTAAGACTATGTCTCATCAATGCCAACACGACCCTGGAAGATATCTATCAGGCTATTGACCATATCGATGAAACTGCTAAAGAAACTGCTAAAGAAATGATAAAGGGCAATCAGTAATGATTGCCCTTTCTTTCTGTTACAAACCTTCTTCTTCAACAAACTTATAGAAGTCTTTTTCAGCCTGATCATTTGTCATATCAATAGTGCCGACTGGCGAAGTATAAATAATATATTCTTCTTCGCCATCCAAACCAAACATCTTATTACAGTAGTCAAGTTTGAAAGCACCAACACCACAGACACCAATACCCAAGGCACTGCAAGCCAGATAAAGATTCTCACCGACATGACCAATATCCATCAAAACAACACGATGGGCAGTAATGCCATAACGCCATTCAGCCCGATAAGCTACAAAACTCCAATAGAAAACAACTGAAGCCTTATTTGCCCATACCTGGTCATAAAGTGAAACACCAATAGTCTCAGGAATATTCTCCTGATTACCCAGATATTCCAATTGATGAGTCATTGGCAGATAATGATAACGACCTGGCTTTAGACCCTCAACATAATTAACCAGAAGATAAGTCTCAAACTCATGACGGGCACCACCACAGGGAACATTACGCAAAGTCGCATAAGACTTGCCCCTAATGGCTCTGATACCCTGAGTAGTCCACAGTAAATAAGATAACTGCTTTAATGACAGATTTTTCTGAGTAAATACTCTTGAACTCTTACGATTCTTAATAACTGACGTCAGATCTTCAATCTGCAGATCATTAAAGTCTAGACTAAGCTTAATAAGATCATCACTGATAGCTTCCTTAACCAGAGGCGGCTGTTTTTTCTTCAGATCCTGGTCAGACAGATAGCCCTCATAGTCATTATGCGTAGACTTAAGAAATTCTCTGCCTTCTTCAATCAGTTCCTTAATTTTTTTATCATCCAGCATCTATTCTTCTCCCAATACAAACTTATTAATAATATGTCCAACAGCACTCTCGTTATTGCTGAAAGGACATAGATATTTTACTTTTTCCTTAATCTCAGCTCTGGCATTGGCTGGTGCACAAGACAAAGCACAGGCATTAAGCATCGGCAAATCATTAAAAGAATCACCAATACCAATTGTTTCAGCGATATCAATATTATGTAACTTACAGAAATCTCTGACACCCTGGGCCTTATCCTGACCCTTGGTATTCATTTCTAAGAAAATATTACCCTTAAAGATTTCTAAATCATCTCTGATTCTGGCAATATCATCACTGATAGCACACAACTTATCAAAGTCTCTATCAAGATAAGCCAGTTTATACAGATCCTCGTCCAGTAATTCAATGGCCTTCTTTTCATCAATATCGGTTCCATAATAATTGGAAACCTGATCAGGCAACATCGCATGATTTAAAAAATACAAATGATCCTTAGTCTGGATATGCATGAAATAATGATGTTCAATACCATATTCAACCAGAAACTTTCTTTGATCATAAGAATAGATCTCAGCTTTGATAAAATCATCGCCTTCAATAATAACAGCACCATTACAGCCAACGATCTCTTTTTTAATCAGTTTAAAAAGACAGTCCAGGCGATCATAGGCTGTATAAGGAACTCTTCCCGTACAAGGGACAAAATGAACACCCTGATCAACAGCCTTTTTGATAACACTTAAGGTAAAATCCGAAATATGACCATCCTTATCAAATAAGGTGCCATCTAAATCACAAAAAACGGCCTTATACATTTTCACCCTCCAAAAAATATTTCAATATATCCGCAACACCACCATTTTCATTGGAAAAAGGTGATACATATTCACAAATTTTCTTAATACCCTCATCGCCATTACTGACCGAAGCCGAGTGGCCAACAGTTTTTAACATTTCATAGTCATTATGACCATCACCAATTGCCAGACAATCATTTAAATCTATTTTATAATACTGACAGAATTCTCTGATAGCCAAAGCCTTGGACTGACCCTTTTCATTCATTTCCATAAAATTATCAGCCATAAATATTTCACTGTTTGGATAAGCTGATAATAATTCTTTTTCCAGTATTGGCAATATAGTCTTATCTTTAGGAACATAGACAACTTTAAAGACGTCTTCTTTTTCAACGATTTCATAGGCTTCTTTAGCTTCAATATCAATAGATACTGCCCCCAGAAGATCCTTACTGTTTTTAAAGTTATGATAATAATATAATTTATCTTCTGTCTGAATATGCATAAAAACATCATATTTTATACCGATATCCACCAGAATTTTTAACATGTCCTTAGGGTAAGGACGATATTTGAGATATTGGCCATTATAAAGAATACTGGTACCATTGGAACCAATCATATAGGGTGAAACATCAGAAAGAACTTTTCTGACATTGTAAGGAACCCGACCCGAACATGGTACAAAAAGAATAGACTTGTCCTCTAGAGTATTAATCATATCCTTATCAGGCTGATTAATAGTCTTACTGTTAGTAAATAAAGTACCATCCAGATCACAGAATACGGCCTTAATCATCTTTTTCTCCAAAAACGAATTCATTGATTATTACCGTTACTGCTGACTCGTTATTTGTATACTTGCTGATATGTTTAACAGTCTTTTTGATATCTTCGACGGCATTGGCCACACAACAGCTTAAGCCTACAGTTTCCAGCATTGGCTTATCATTTCCGGAATCACCAATTCCAATGCTTTCTTTAATATCGATGCCTGCTAACTGACAAAAGTCCTTAACACCCTTGGCCTTTGATTGACCCTTAGGACAGATTTCAATAAAAGTATGATGAGGATGAAAAAATTCAATCTCATTATCACAGGCCTCATTTATCTTATTCATGATTTCGCTTAGTAAGTCATAGTCATTGGTAAAAGGAATAATTTTGGAAACCTTAGCTGTTTTTGCCAGCTTATAAATTTCTTCTTTACTTACATCAGCCACTTTTGGAAAACGGCGATGATCGCCATGATCAGAGCCATCAAAAGAATAGATATAGATATTGCCGGAATAAAGTTTAATACTGATGCCATAGTTAAACAGAAAATCCATAACTTTGACTGCAACTCTATTATCAAAAATACCATCATAGCATAATTGATTATTAAGTGTAATTTTGGCACCATCACAGGTCACAAGATGAGGAAATTCCAGACCATATTTCTCTTTGTATTCAGCCAAATCAAGCAGATAACGACCTGTACAAGGAACAAAATAAAGGCCTGCATCCTGCATTCTTTTAATTGTTTCCACATCTTCTTTTGATATTATTTTATCACTGGTGAATAATGTTTCATCCAGGTCACAAAATACAGCTTTATACATAACTAATCTCCACAAAAATGTTCCAGAATCTCTCCAACAGCCCGATTATTATCACAAGGTGATACATAATCAACCATTTCTTCTATTAACTTCAAAGCACCCTTTGGACAACAGGATAAGCCAACTGTCTTTAACATTTCAATATCATTCAAAGAATCACCAATACCAATTGTATCTTTGACATCAACACCCAGCAATTCGCAATATTTTAAAATAGCCGTTCCCTTGGAAATACCCTTATAGCCAACTTCCAGTAAAGTTGGAACAGAAGAAACAATATCAACATCATTATTACAGGCCTCATAGATCATTTCCCTGACCGTATTAACCAGCCTCAGATCTTTAGAACTCAAGCCGATTTTATAGATTGCCCGATTTTTCATGACATCTTCAATTTGTGACATATCAGCTGTTGTTGTACCGGGATCATAGCGTTTCTTTAACACAAACTGACTGGCTGTATAATCATAACGATAGGCATAAGAATCCGTACAAAGATTGAAATTAATCTGCATCTTTTTGGCAATTTCAACTGTTTTATATATATATTCATTACTTAAAGCTTTTAAATAAACCGGCTGACCACCACGGTATATCATTGAACCATTGTTAGCAATAATTGAACCAAAACGAATACCAGAATCATGTTCAATCGTATCCCAGGCCGAAAAATGCCGACCAGTACAAGGTACAAAATGAATGCCCTTGGCTCTGATTTTTTTAATTATTTCAATGTTATAGTCAGATATTTCTTCTTTGGCATTATACAAAGTGCCATCTAGGTCACAAAAAATGATCTTATACATAAATTCTCCAAAAAAGAAGCATTAAACAGCTCCCTCTTTTTTTATAATGCTTGAACTAAATCAACGTAGTTGATATCAGTAGGTGTCTCACGACCGAATAAAATGATTAATACAGTTGCGACCTGGGCCTGATCATTCATTGAATCAACAATACCTTCCATACCAGAGAATGGACCGGAAAGAATCTTGACAGAATCGCCAACCTTGAAATCAACTTCAACAGCCTTATCAGACTTACCAATTCTTCTTAAGATAGCTTCAATTTCTTCGCCCTTAACCGGAATAGGCTTGGCACCACCACCTGATGAACCGATAAATCCGGTTACACCTGGCGTATTACGAACAACATACCAGGCTTCATCAGTCATAATCATTTCAACAAAAAGATAACCAGGGAAAATATTTTTTACAACTTCCTTACTCTTTTCATTCTTTACTTCAATCTGGGTTTCTTCAGCTACAACGATACGGAACAGATTGTCAGAAATGCCCATGGTCTCAAGTCGCTTTTCCAGATTTTCTTTAACACGATTTTCATGACCAGCATAGGTATTGACAACATACCATTCTTTATTATTAAGTTCGCTCATTTAGGCAATAACCCCCATAAGTTTTAACAATAAAGAAATAATGAACTGACAGCCATAGAAGAAAATGGCAAAAAACAAAGTAAATAAAATAACCTGAACGGAATTTACCAGCAAATCACCCTTCTTTGGCCATCTGATTTTTGAAATCTCTTTAACAATCTGACTAGGACTAAACCACTTCATAGTACCCTCCTATTTGGTTTCCTTATGAACCGTGTGTTTGTTACAACGCGGACAAAACTTTTTTAATTCCAGACGCTCACTGGCTGTCTGTTTATTACGATAAGTTACATAGTTTCTGGACAAACACTCGGAACAAGTCAGGATAACCTTATTCTTATCTTTCATCCTCAACTCCTCCTAAATAAAAAGTTATCAAACTCTTGTCCAATAACTGAGTTTATTATCAAATATATTTATTAATTTGTCAACATAAGCTAGAATTAAATCATAAAAGAAATTAACAATAATTAAAGGAGACTATTATGGATCTTGGATTAAGAAACAAAGTTGCCATAATCACCGGTGGTACCAAGGGCATTGGTGCCGGAACAGCGGAAGTACTGGCAAAAGAAGGCTGTAATCTCGTCCTGGTATTTCGCTCAGACGAAGAAGGTTCTCAGGCATTCTGCAATTATTTAAAAGAAACATATAAAGTAGATGTTTTGCCTGTTAATGCTGATGTTACCATTGCTGAACAAAGAGATAAAGTCTGGGAAGAATGTTTCCAGCATTATGGCACGGTTGATATTCTAATCAATAATGCGGCTGGCGGTTCACCACGTGGTATTGACTTTCTGGATGTTACTTATGAACAGTGGCTGGCTTGCATGGAAGGATCTCTAGGCCATACTTTTGCCATGTCTCAACGTTTTGTCAAAGAAATCAAAAAAGCAAATAAAACTGGACATATCGTTAATCTTTCAGCTAAAGCAGCCATCAGATCTGATTCAATGGATAAGATTCCTTATGCCACAGCCAAGGGTGCAATCGCAACTTTAACTAAAAGAATGGCTCATGCCTATATTGAACAGGGTGTCTGGATTAATGCCATCATACCAGGCTATGTCATCAATAATGGTGTCTTTAAGGACCAGACTAATGCCTATGCCCAAAAGAAAGCCGGCTTATTAAGAATCGGCTGGGCATTGCCGGAAGATATGGGCAATATCATTGCCTTCCTGTGTTCTGATTTATCTAAGCAGATGATTGGCGTCTTAGTCGATACATCTGGTGGAACAATGTTCTAAAAGGAGAAAAATATGGATCTTGGTTTACAAAAGAAAGTTGCCATCATTACTGGTGGTACTAAGGGTATCGGTGGCGGTGCTGCCGAAGTACTGGCAAAAGAAGGCTGTAATCTGGCCCTGGTATATCGTTCTGATGATGAAGGTTCAATCGCTTTCTGCAAACGTCTGGCTGAAGAAAACAATGTTGATGTTTTGCCTGTTAAGGCTGATGTTACCATTGCGGAAGCCAGAGAAGAAATCTGGGCAAAGACCCTGGAACATTTCGGCACTGTCGACATTCTAATCAATAATGCCAACTGTGGTTCACCACGTGGTATTGATTTCCTGGATGTTACTTATGAACAGTGGCTGACTTGTATGAACGGTTCCCTTAATCACACTTTTGCCATGTCTCAACGTTTTG
>DCGB01000036.1 GCA_002314515.1 Solobacterium sp. UBA1789
CCTTTTTTAAACTACGACTCATTTACTTATTCCCCTTTCTACTTATCGTTTCTTCTTCTGATAATCAAATCATTAGAAGCATTCTTATTCTTACGAGTCTTAACACCCATAGCCTTCTTACCCCAAGGAGTCATTGGTGACTTACGTCCAACAGGAGAACGACCTTCACCACCACCATGAGGGTGATCTACCGGGTTCATAACAGAACCTCTAACTGTAGGCTTAATACCCTTCCATCTGTTACGACCAGCTTTACCCCAGTTAACCAGTGAGTAATCTTCATTACCAACAACACCGATTGTTGCACGGCAGTTAGCCATGATTCTTCTCATTTCACCAGAAGCAAGTCTGACAGTAACATACTTTTCTTCAATAGCCAGAATCTGAGCAGAAACACCAGCAGCTCTAGCTAACTGACCGCCCTTACCAGGCTTTAATTCGATATTATGAATTACTGTACCTTCAGGCATATTCTTCATTTCACAGGCATTACCAACCTTAATATCAGTTGCAACACCAGAAACGACATTCATACCAACTTCCAAGCCCTTTGGAGCCAGGATATAACGCTTTTCACCATCAGCATAGCTTAATAAAGCGATATTGGCATTTCTATTAGGGTCATATTCGATACCAACTACTTTGGCAGGAATATCATCCTTGTTACGCTTGAAATCAACGATACGATATAACTGTTTATGGCCACCGCCATGATGTCTTGTTGTAATACGACCCGTATTGTTACGACCACCTGATTTGTTGAAAGATTCAGTTAAAGACTTTTCAGGAGCCTTCTTTGTAATCTCATCAAACTTCAGACCGGTCATACCACGTCTGCCAGGGGTCGTTGGCTTATATGTTTTAATAGCCATTATAATTTTCCTCCCTTATGCAAATTATCCGGAAATAGCATATTTCTTCCGATAGTTTCTGATATCTTACTTATCTGCAAGAATATCGATTGTGTAACCGTCTTTTAATTTAACGTAAGCCTTCTTGATAGCCTTACCAGTAAATACATACTGACCCATACGGCCACCACGTCTGTGCTTAGGATGAACGTTTACAACATTGATGCTATCAACCTTAACATTGAAGATCTCTTCGATAGCCTGTTTGATATGAATCTTATTAACACCCTTAACTACCTCGAAGACAACAGTATTATTGTTCTCTTGAGAAAGCATAGTCTTTTCAGTTACTAATGGGCGAACAATGATATCACGTGCATTACTCATTTGCTAATACCTCCCCGATCTTAGCTGCGGCATTCTTTGTCATGACCAGCTTACCGGCATTCTGTAAATCAAAGATATTCAAACCCTCAACAGTGACCATTGCAATGTTCTGCAGATTACGAGAAGATAAATCAGCATTTTCGAAATTATCCTCAATATCAACTACAAACAGAGCCTTACGTTCAATCTTGAAAGCATCCAATACTTTGACGAAGTCCTTAGTCTTAGCAGCTGGCATATCAATAGAATCAAGAACGATAATATTTTCGGACTGAGCCTTTAATGTTAAACCGCTTCTAAGTGCAAGTCTTCTAACCTTACGGTTAAGTTTGAAAGTGTGACTGAGAGGTGTAGGACCAAAAGCGATACCACCACCACGATACTGAACAGCACGGCTTGAACCCTGACGAGCTCTACCTGTACCCTTCTGTCTGAACGGCTTCTTACCACCGCCTGATACTTCAGTACGAGTCTTTGCCTTATGAGTACCCTGTCTCCAGGAAGACTGCTGACGAAGTACAGCATCGAAGATAGCCTGTGTATTAACTTCGCAACCAAAGACGCTATCAGATAGTTCGATATCTCCTACTTTATTAGCCTGGAGATCAAATACATCAAACTTTGCCATAATTAAGCCTCCTTGTTTTCATTAAGCAGAACCTTAGGGTTAACATGCTTATTCTTCTTGACTGTTGTCTTAACAACAACCAAGCCGCGCTTAGGACCCGGAACATTACCCTTAACTAAAATGTAATTCTTATCAGCATCAACTTTGATGATTTCCAAATTCTGGTTAGTTACTGTTAATGAACCATCGTGACCCGGCATCGGTGTATTCTTTTCAATACGACCATTGTTACGACCGGTAGTAGCCAGGGAACCAACACTTCTGTGCACAGGACCTGCACCATGTGTTTCGTTGATTAAGTGATGATTATATCTCTTAACAACACCTGTATAGCCTTTACCTTTTGAGACGCCCGTAACATCAACGATGTCACCAGCGGAAAAGATATCGACTTTGATTTCAGCACCAACTTCAGTTGCCATTAATTCATCAGCTTTGATTTCCTTGACAAACTTCTTTGGGCTAGTGCCAGCTTTTTTAGCATGGCCAGTTTCTGGCTTGTTAGCTCTATTTTCTTTTACATCTTCAATACCGACCTGTAATGCTTCATAACCATCGGTTTCAACTGACTTCTTCTGTAAAACCACATTTGGTTCACATTCGATAACAGTAACCGGGATCAGAGCACCATCCTCAGTGAAGACTTGAGTCATACCAAGCTTTCTTCCAAGAATTCCTTTCATGATGTCACCTCTCTAAATTACAATTTGATTTCGATATCAACGCCACTAGGCAGTTCCAAACGACTTAATGCATCGATGGTCTTAGCACTTGGGCCAATGATTTCGATTAAACGCTTATGCGTTCTGATTTCGAACTGCTCACGTGAATCCTTATACTTATGGACAGCACGCAATACAGTAACTACCTGCTTCTCAGTTGGAAGAGGAACAGGACCGATGATCTTCTTGACTCCACCATCTTCGGCGGCCTTGATGATCTTTTCAGCAGCCAGATCCAATGATCTGTGTTCGTAAGCCTTTAACTTAATTCTTACGTTGTTCTTAGCCATGAATTTTTCCTCCTATAATTCATTAACCGGACATCCGGTAACTCGCTCCATGTGAGTTCCCTGGTTATCACACAATCACACAGGTGTCAGTGTGCCAGCAATCTCCCATATCTATGCAAGTGCTCAATTATTATACGATTTTAGACTAGTCAATGCAATCATAATTTTCAAAAAAGTAAATAAAATTCGCTATTTTTTGAATCTCTCTTAACAACGAATTTCAGTGTGCCATATACCCCATTAAAGAAAGCGTTTACATTCTCATAAACACCAATAATCAGCAAAATAAGCCCCTATTTCCTCTCGTATATTTCCCGGAAAATATAGAAAAAGACCTCATTTCAAAGGTCAAACTATCAATAACTGATTCAAATACCCACCATATGGATTATTAATAACTATACATTGATGAATTATAAAATATTTTCAGCATCTCATTCATTGACTCTACCCCAAGTTTCCTATAGAGGTTCGACAAACGCTTATTAGTACCGGAACGCGTCAGACTTAAAGTCTCAGCAATCTCATTAATACTCTTTCTCTTCAAACAACAGGAAATAAGTAAAATATCATCATTACTCAATTTAGATAAAAGGCTAATCCGTCCCTGATATAATTGGCGAAGAAAAACGTGAAGACTTTGGTCAATAATCGAAAATGAAGCCTGCCATTATGGCAGACTTTTTTTATACGATACATAAAAAGGCCTCCCTGAATGGGAGACCTGATTATTGAATTGAATGAGTATGAATTAGTCGGCAAAATCATCATCGACATCACGGGCATCAAGACCAGTAACTTCACCAGGTAATGCATCCTGCTGTTTAGCTTCCATAGCCTTGAGCTCTCTAATCTGTGACAACTCTGCTGCTCTTTCTTCAATTAATTCAGTAGTATCGCGAGAGAACTTGGAACCAGTTCCAGCTGGAATCAGCTTACCGATAATGACATTCTCCTTAATACCGAAGAGGTTATCGACCTTCGAATTGACAGCTGCATCTGTTAAGACCTTTGTAGTCTCCTGGAAACTTGCTGCTGACAGGAAGGAATCAGTTTCAACTGATGACTTGGAAATACCAAGTAACAGTGGACCAAACTTTGTTGGTGTCTGTGAATTCATCAATAATGTATTATTTAATGAAGTCAGACGACGCAAAGAAATAGTCTGGCCGGAACATAAATCAGAATCACCAGGTTCAAGAATAATGACTTTCTTCAACATCTGACGAATGATAACTTCGACGTGTTTATCAGAAATATCAATACCAGTAACGGCATAAACCTTCTTGACTTCGCGCAGAATATAATTCTGAACAGCCTGAACACCGGCAATAGACAATAATTCCTTCGGATCAATATTGCCTTCAGTCAACTGGTCACCAGCTTTAACTGAAGCACCTACACTTACCCATGAACGAATAGTCTGGGAAATACCACACTTATGTTCCATGGTTTCTTCGGCATTGGTGATTTCAATGACGAATGAATGGTTTTCCATCTCGTCAATTCTCGTAATTTCACCATCAATCTTAGCCAATACTGCTGGATGTTTTGGACAACGTGCTTCAAACAGTTCTTCAACACGTGGTAAACCCTGAGTAATATCATCATCCGCATTGGCAACACCACCAGAGTGGAATGTACGCATTGTCAGCTGAGTACCTGGTTCACCGATAGACTGAGCAGCCATAATACCGACAGCCTCACCGTTTTCAACCAGCTTACCAGTTGCCATATTACGACCATAGCACTTACGGCAAATGCCATCCTGGCAATGACAAGTGAATGTATTGCGGATATAAATGCCCTTAATACCAGCTTTAACGATACGATCAGCGATATCCTCATCAATAAATTCATCCTCACCAACGATTACTTCGCCAGTACTAGGATCCATGACATTTTCCTTGGCATAGCGACCAACGATACGGTCATAGAATTTTTCGATGATGGAATTATCCTTCTGGTCATAAATAGCTTCAACATAGTAGCCCTGGTCAGTCTGACAATCATCTTCCATGATGATGACATCCTGAGCAACATCAACCAGACGTCTGGTCAGATAACCTGATTCAGCAGTCTTTAAGGCTGTATCAGTTAAACCCTTACGAACACCATGTGTTGAAATAAAGAACTCAGATACATTCAAACCCTCACGGAAAGAAGAATAAATAGGAACCTCAATGATTGAAGGCTGGTATTCTTTCTTTGACTTAGACTGGGTTGGACGGCCCATCAGACCACGCATACCAGCTAGCTGAGTAAAGTTTGACTTATTACCACGGGCACCAGAAACATAAGACATGTTGATAGGCGACTTACGTGGCAGATTATCCATAACATCATCACCAATGGCGTTGGTTGTATCAGCCCATAGTTTTGAGAAATGTTTTTCCCATTCAGGCAGTGTCAACTGACCACGGTTCAATAAGTTCTGTAATACTTCAGCCTTTTCACGAGCTTCATTGACATATTTTTCTTTATTTGGCGCAACATTGATATCAGCCAAAGAAATAGTCATACCCGCAACTGTTGAATATTCAAAACCTAAGTCCTTAATGGCATCCAGAATCTCAGAAGAACCCTCAGTCTTATACTTGGCAAATACTTCGGCAATGACTGAAGAAAGTACCTTCTTGGTAAATTCAGGTGAAATAGGCTGAGCAGCAATATGAGCCTTTAAGTCTGTTCCCATTGGAACAAAGCAGGAATCCGGCGTCTTCTTTAAGGCATCAGCAGTAACACCATTGATATAAGGGAAATCCTTAGGGAAACTATTGTTGAAAATCAAACGACCAACAGTAGTAATTAAATAAGAATTATTCTGTTCCTCAGTGAAAGCCTGCTTTCCTAAAGAACCGGCAACGATTGCAATACGTGTATGCAGATGCACCTGCTTATTGTTATAAGCTAAAAGTACTTCATTATAATCCTTATAGGCATGGCCTTCGTTATCACCAAAGTGTCTCCACATTTCAGCTGCATCCTCATCACCTAATTTGGCAATGATATCAGCCTTAGCATAGAATTCATCCTTAGCCTCTTCCATATTCAGATAATAGTTACCTAAAACCATATCCTGAGAAGGCGTGATAATAGGACGACCTGTTGCAG
>DCGB01000032.1 GCA_002314515.1 Solobacterium sp. UBA1789
TGGGTAGCTACACCTTTGGCCTTACATGGCGTTGTCTGCAAGAAAGATGGCAGTACTGTTACTTTAGCCATTGGTGAAGATGAAAATGATCCGGTTTTTGGTATATCTGATCTTCTTCCACATTTAGGTGCTGATCAGATGGCTAAGACTGGTGCCAAGGTTGTTGAAGGTGAAGATCTCAATGTGCTGGTTTCTTCAATGCCAAAGAAGGATGAAGAAAAAGAGGCAGTTAAGGCTTATTTATTAGACCTTCTGAAAGAAAAATATGATATCGAAGAAGATGATTTCATTTCTGCCGAATTAGAACTTGTTCCAGCTGGTAAGGCAAGAGATCTGGGTTTTGATCACTCGATGATTATGGGCTATGGTCATGATGATCGTATCTGTGCCTATACTTCTTTAGCAGCTATTTTAGATATTAAAACACCAGAGCGTACTTCCTGCTGCATCTTATCTGATAAGGAAGAAGTAGGTTCACAGCGTAATGATGCACTGGCGCAAGACGTGGANNGGGTAATACCGGCATGATGTCACGTTTCTTTGAAGATGCGATTGTTGAACTGATGGTTAAGGCTGGACAGTATAGCGAATTGTCTTTCCGTCGGGCTTTAAGCAATTCAAGAATGTTATCAAGTGATGTTTCAGCTGCCTTTGATCCAAATTATCCAAGTGTCAGCGAACCAAAGAATACTGCCTACATGGGCAAGGGTATCTGTTTTAACAAATATACGGGTGCCCGTGGCAAGTCTGGTTCCAGTGATGCCAATGCCGAATATATAGCCAAAATAAGAAAGATTCTGGATAAGAATGAAGTTATCTTCCAGACATCAGAATTAGGAAAGGTTGACCAGGGTGGTGGCGGCACAATTGCCTATATCCTGGCTAACTTGAATATTGATGTTATCGATGCAGGTATTGCCGTTCAGAATATGCATGCCTTATATGAGGTTGCTTCAAAGGTTGATATCTATGAGGCCTATTGCGCTTATACAGTATTCTTAAAGGAAATGGATTAATGATAGTCTATTATGATGAAGGTATCCTTTCTCAGATAAGTGCCTTACGTGCTTATTATGGTCTGGATAGTTATTATCAGGTTGATGAAAAAGTGGCTGCTTATTTAAATGATAAGCAGCCTTCTAAAATATTCTTACTCTTAATTGATGGCATGGGACAAAATCTTATTGAACGTAAATTAAGTAAGAACAGTTTTTTGCGTCAGAATCTTTTCAAGAAAACAACAACAGTTTTTCCACCAACAACAGTAGCAGCTACTACTGCCATCTTAAGTGGCAAGGCTCCAAATGAAACAGCCTGGCTGGGTTGGATGACTTATGTTGAAGATCTGGATGATACAATAATACCTTTTTATGGCAGGAGCTACTATACTGAACAGAATTATGGCAGCGATTATCTCTATAAGCTATTGCCATATAACAATATCGTCGATGAATTAAATGCTCGAGGCATTAAGGCCCGTGATTTATATCCATCTTTTAAAGAAGATGGCTGTAATTCTTTAAGTGAAATGACAGAACGTTTAGCTGTTTTTTCAAATGAATCAGACTATCAATTTATCTATGCCTATTGGGATGAATATGATGGTATCATGCATGAACTGGGTCCTGATGCTAAAAAGTGTGATGACTATCTGTTGAATATTGATAAGTTATTGAATGAATTAGCGCAGAAATTAGCTGATGATACCTTACTGCTTGTTGTTGCTGACCATGGTCAGGTAACAATCAATGAGCTTATTAATCTCTACCAGTCAAAATATGAGAAATATTTTTATCGTAAACCAGCACTGGAATTTCGGGCAATGACTTTCTATATTAAGGAAGAATATAAAGAAGAATTTGCGAAAGTCTTTAAATCTGATTATGAAAAAGATTTTGTTTTATTGACAAAAGAAGAAGTCGAAAAACTTAAGATATTTGGTCCAAATAATTCTCATCCCTATGTCACTAAGATTTTAGGCGATTATCTGGCCATTGGCAAAAGTGATAAATATTTTATTTATGATGAACATAATCGTCCATGCTTAAGGGGTCAGCATGCTGGAATGTGTGATGATGAATTATATATTCCTTTTGTGATGTATCAGAAATGTTAAAGATTTATAAACCCTTAATAAAAGATTTGTGGTTCAAAAAAGAACTCTTGTCTGATGAAAAAACAATGGCATACAACCACGCCTATGGTGGCTGTATAGCTTTTTCGGAAGAAAAGTGGCCGGACTGGTATGAACGCTGGTTTAGCGATAATGAACACTACTACCGTTATCTTCTTGATGAAAAAGGTAATTTTGTGGGCGAGATAGCCTATCATCTTGATAATCAGCTTTGGAAATGTGATGTTCTAATTCATGATAAATATCGTAAGCAGGGCTATGGCAAAGAAGGACTGCAGTTATTATGCAGGGAAGCCAAAAGCAGGAGCATAAGCTGTTTATATGATGATATTGCCATTGATAATAAGGCTGTTGAACTATTTATCAGAATGGGCTTTATAGAAGTTTTACGTAATGAAGAATATATTAGAGTAAAAAAAGAATTATGATAGAAAAAATATATGATACTCCAAAGGGCAGCATTCATTACTGGCTCAACCAGATCAATGATGATTATACTCTGGTATTTTTACCAGGATTAACAGCTGATCATCGTCTTTTTGAAAAACAGCTGGCTTATTTTGATAAGAAATATAATATGTTAGTCTGGGATGCCCCGGGTCATTATTTATCACGTCCTTTTATTCTGGACTTTGGTATTGATGATAAGGCCAGATGGTTAAGGGCTATTTTTGAAAAAGAAAAGATCACTAAGCCAGTTATTATAGGACAATCAATGGGAGGCTATGTCGGTCAGGCGTTTTTAGAACTGTTTCCTCATGGCTTGGAGGCCTTTGTTTCTATTGATTCTGCACCTTTGCAAAGAGAATATATAAGTTCATTTGAAATCTGGCTTCTGGAAAGAATGGAACCTGTCTATAAACTTTATCCCTGGAAGACCTTGATTAAGGCTGGTTCAAAGGGTGTGGCTACTACAGAGTATGGTCAAAATCAAATGGCTGAAATGATGTCATCTTATGATAAGGACTATTATTGTAAGCTGGTTGGCCATGGCTATCAGCTTTTGGCTGAGGCTTACAAGAAGGATAGGGCATATAAAATAGATTGTCCTGTCTTATTGCTTTGTGGAGAAAAGGATAGGGCTGGTTCAGCTAAGAACTACAATATCCGTTGGGCAAAGAAGACAGGATTTAAGTCCATAATGATTAAAGATGCCGGTCATAATGCCAATGCGGATAAGCCGGAAGAAACAAATAAAATAATTGAAGATTTTCTGGAGACACTTCGCTGAGGTGTCTTTTTT
>DCGB01000088.1:0-300 GCA_002314515.1 Solobacterium sp. UBA1789
CACCCTTTTCATAACGAGTGTTCTGGAATAAAACAATCTCACCTTCCTTTAAGGCAGCAACAGCAGCCTCAAGTTCAGGACCTCTGGTAACAGGAACATAAGTTACCTTATTGTTTGGTAAATATTCCTGCAGCTTAGGGGCAACGATTGCCATGTTATTCTTTTTCTTGTCTTTTTCAGTTTTTTCAGGATCCTTATGGTTAACCTTACCTAAATGAGAGCACAGAATAACCTTTGCACCATTGTCGCACAGATACTTAATGGTAGGTAATGCCGCAACGATACGATTATCATCAGTGA
>DCGB01000088.1:342-1534 GCA_002314515.1 Solobacterium sp. UBA1789
AATCAACTCTGACGATGACTTTCTTACCGGCAACATTTAAATCAGTTACTAGCTTTTTAGCCATTTTAAATTCTCCTCCTAAATCCTTTTAATTATAGCACTTATCGACAGCTTATTGTAAAGTTAATAGACATGACTATGTTAAAATAATAACATGTACGTAAAAGATGAATGTTCAACTACCACAATAATCGAAAAGTCCCGATTTATTGCCTATTTAAAGCCCTGCTTCAACGAAGAAGACTACAAGGAATATCTCAAAGTAATACGCAAAAAACACTATGATGCCAACCATGTCTGCTNNGCCGTTATTATGGGCAATATTAAAAGATCATCAGATGATGGCGAACCCGCCGGAACAGCCGGAATACCTATTTTATCCGTCCTGGAAAAAAACAGTCTTGACAACACCTGTGCCATGGTTGTTCGCTATTTTGGAGGTATCAAACTGGGAGCCGGTGGCCTTATCAGAGCCTATGGTTCAGCTGTCTCCAAAACTTTAAAAGAAGCCAGACTGGCAACTGAAATAGTCTGCCACAAATATTATCTTTCGCTTTCCTATGAAATCGCCAATAAAGTTGATCACTTTATTGAAAACAACACCATTCTCTTAGCCAAAGAATACGACGAAAATGTCAACTATATCTTTGCGATTGAAGAAGAAAAGGTCATTGATAAACTCCAGGAACTCAGTAAAGGTGCAGCGCTAAAAGACCTGGGCTTTGAGAAAATCGAAAAAATGTTATAATTCTGTTATGAAATATCTTATCTATATTTATTTCATTTTATTTATTATCATTCTGGAAGTTATTTATAAATTACTGGAACATGGTGAAAAAATCTCCATTGCCAGAAAAAAAATAAACAGCTCAATCAGCAATATCAATCAGAATGTTGAAAACATTAAAAATAAACGCCAGAAAATCCACGAAAGTGATGAAGCTTTTTCCTTTTTTGGCAAGGTTTTCTTATTTATTACCCTTATCAGAAACATCATTAAAGACTATAAGAAAAAGCCCTCATTATTGCGAACTATTCGCAAAGAATATCGGGCTTCCAAATTGTTTAAATAATTAGAATTCAATCAGCGAAGAAACGCCAATTTCTCTAACCTCGCAAACTTCAGCCAAAGCAATCTTCGCTCCCAGATCAGTACAATGACAAGGATAAACAAGAGGAATCTTGTTTTCTT
>DCGB01000088.1:1570-10076 GCA_002314515.1 Solobacterium sp. UBA1789
TTTTTATTATTCAAAAGATGAAAACCACCAATAATAGCCCCTATCTTGTCACTATGACAAACCTTTCTGGCATAATCTATGATATTGCAGATACCACTATGGCTGCAGGCAGTAATAATATACAATACACCCTGTTTTTCATAAACCAAAGCCGTATCATCCCATAACAGGTCATTATCAAGATGACGGTCTTTTTGAACTGTTCGTGGAATTTCACCCAGAAAAGTCAGATGATCACTGATCTTATAGACCTTTCTTTGCGGGCAGAGTTCCAGATTTAAATCCTCGAATCTTTCTTTAATTGATACCAGTTCACCCTGATAATACTTATCCTTGTCGGCATCAGGATGATAAATAAGCTTCATTCTTTTATTCAGATAGCGCAAACCACCACTATGGTCATTATGACCATGCGACAAAATAATGGCATCGATATCATCTAAGGAATAACCCATCTTTTGAAGATTACTTAGAAACAAATCGGAATAGCCGGCATCAAAAAGATAGTTTTTATCATCATCTTCCAGAAGAAAACACAGTCCGGGTTCACCATAGTAATACTGATCAATTAACGTATTATTATCAACAACAACTCTTATTTTCATAATTAGAAAAAAGAAGACCGAAGTCTTCTTTAAATCATTGATTCATCCCAGGTAGAAGGAATTTCCAAACCTAATAAAGTAAAGACAGTAGCTGCAATATTGCTTAAACCAAAGTTACCTTCCTTAAGCTTGACATCAGCATTATAGATAATGAAAGGAACCGGACTCAAAGTATGAGAAGTTTTAGCCTTAGGAGCAGCACCCTCTTTCTTTGGCTTATCCAGCATTTCATCCGCATTACCATGGTCAGCAGTAACTACAAGAACGGCACCAGCCTTTTCACAAGCCTTAATTACTCTTTCAAGAGCGATATCAACTGATTCAACGCCAATAACTGTAGACTCAAAAGCACCAGTATGACCAACCATATCACCATTTGGATAATTACATCTTAAGAACTCATATTTACCCGATTCAATAGCTTCAACCAGTAAATCAGTTACTTCAGCTGACTTCATCCAAGGACGCTGATCAAATGGAACAACATCACTAGGAACCTCAACCCAGGTTTCCAGTTCATCAGAGAATTTTTCTGAACGGTTACCATTCCAGAAATAAGTTACATGACCATACTTCTGAGTCTCAGAAATGGCATATGACTTGATATTATTCTTAACCAGATATTCAGACATAGTGTCCTTAATCTTTGGCGGATCAGTTAAATACTTGTTTGGAATCATTAAGTCAGCATCATACTGCAACATACCAGCATACATAACATCAGGTTTAACGCCACGATCAAAGGCTGTAAATTCTGCACCGCCATCAAAAGCACGGGAAATTTCCAAAGCACGGTCACCACGGAAATTGAAATATACAACAGAATCATGATCCTTAATCTTGCCAACTGGCTCGCCATTTTCGCAAATGACAAATTCATGCATCAGCTGATCTGTCGCATTTTCTTCCTTCTGATAAGTATCAATAGCCTCTAAGGCTGAATTAAACTGACGACCTACACCATGAACATGGGCATTCCAGCCTCTTTCAACCATAGCCCAGTCAGCCTCATAGCGGTCCATTGTCATATACATACGACCACCACCGGAAGCGATACGGCCATCAAAACCATCACCATTTAAAGTAGCCATGAAATCTTCAATATCCTTAACATAATTAACTGAAGAACCCTCTGGTACATCACGGCCATCCAACAAAACATGTAATCTAACCTTACCAGCACCCTCTTTTTTAAGCTGTGCCAGCATTGCCTTTAAATGGGCAATATTGGAATGAACATTACCATCAGATAATAAACCAATAAAATGGAAACAATGACCCTTGGCATTATTTACTAAAGCCTTCCAGGTCTCAGATTCAAAAATAACACCGGTTTGTAAAGATTCATTAACTAACTTGGCACCCTGTGAATAAACCTGGCCACAGCCAATGGCATTATGACCAACTTCACTATTACCCATATCTTCATCACTTGGCAAACCAACAGAAGTACCATGGGCTTTAATAGTTGTAAAAGCGCCTTTTTCTTTTAACATATTCAGATTTGGAGTTCTGGCAGCCTTAACTGCATTACCGAATTCATCAGCCTTTTCGCCAATACCGTCCATTACTACCAATACAACTGGTTTTTTACTCATTTATTTACCTTCTTTCCGCTTTTTATCTTATCATAAAAAACTGTTTCCTTAGGAAACAGTCTAATTATTATTACTTTGTACCAAAGATACGATCACCGGCATCGCCCAGACCCGGAACGATATAGCCAACCTCATTCAAATGAGAATCCAGGGCTGCCAGATAGATATCAACATCTGGATGATGTTCTTCAATAACTTTGACACCCTCTGGAGCACCAACCAGACAGACAAGCTTAATATTCTTGGCGCCTCTTTTTTTGATCATTTCGATAGCTGCATCAGCAGAACCGCCAGTTGCCAGCATTGGATCTAGAACCATAACAACACTTTCAGCTAAATCAGATGGGAACTTGGCATAGTATTCAACCGGTTCTAAAGTCTGATGATTACGATATAAACCAATGAAACCAACCTTTGCAGTCGGAATAAGATTACGAATACCCTGAGTCATACCCATACCAGCTCTTAAAATTGGAACCAGTACAACTTTCTTTGATAATTCATAAGTATGGCAAAGACCCATTGGGGTTGTAACGTCTTTCGGTTTAACCGGCAAATCACGGGAAACTTCATAAGCCATTAAACTGGCAATCTCATCTAACTGCTGAGAAAAATCTTTAGTACCCGTAGCAACATCACGCATGATGGCTAATTTGTGAGTAATAAGTGGATGATCCAATACTTTTAACATATATTAACTCCTTTTGCTACTAATATTATATGACAACTAACGAAGATTATATGTAAAATAATGATCCTCATTGACAATCTTTAATAAATCCCGTAAATCGGAAATCACAACATTGGCATCCTTAACCATATCTGCCTTTTCTTCCATTGCAATATAGCCGACCGTATAAGCACCATAGTTTATGCCACCACGAATATCACTGGTACTATCGCCAATCACAACGACATCAGAACTATTCCATTTGTTCTTATTAATAAGTTCATAATAAGGCTTCATACTTGGCTTATCCTCATCACAGTCGCCAAAGCACATCAGATCATCAAACAAATCAAAAATACCCGTTGACTGCAAACATAAAGTCGTCGACTGACGATTACGGGAAGTGACAACACCAAGCTTATAACCCTCTTTTTTCAATTCTTCCAGAACCTCTTTGGCATAAGGCATCAGTTTTAGATTTCTTCTAACCAGGTCATCATTGATTACACGATAATCATTTAAAAGATCATCCAGATTCCTATCAGGAAAATACTTTGGAAAAATTGATGTTAAGGCAGGACCAATAACCTCGACCTGCTTATCTCTGGTAAAGTTTTCTTCCCTGTCATATTTAATAAAAAGTTCTCTATAAGTATCAATAATAACCTGCGCTGAATCAGTAATTGTACCATCCAGATCAAAAATAATGCTTGGCTTCTTTTTCTTTAAGAGTTTTTCAAAAAGACCAACAAAACCCAAAACACCCACTACAAAGAAAACAATAGAAGTAAGCTGAGCTGTCTTTAAAGTACCGGTATATAAGGAATCAGTTCTCCTGCTTTCAATAAAAAAGCGAACAACACCATACCACATCAGATATGCCCAGGCTCTATCGCCTCTCTTATTCTGAAACTTCTTTAAGACAAAATTGATCAATATAAAACCCAGGATACATAAACAGGACTCATAAAAAAACATTGGTTCATAATATTTGCCATTTATAAACATATGTGGTTTCAAGAAGGCAATCAAACCCCTGAAATAAGATTCTGCAACCTCGCCACCATGACATTCCTGATTGACAAAATTACCCCAGCGTCCAATACCCTGAGCCAGCAAAACCGTTGGCAAAACATCATCCAGCAACAGTAAAAAGTTGACATTTTTACGCTTACAGAACCAGAATGCCGTTAGACCACCGCCTAACAAGGCTCCATGGATGGCAACACCACCATCCCAGATACGAATAATGGCAATTGGATTAGCCGCATAATAAGAAAACTGCGAAAAAAGGCAGTACCAGATACGGGCGCCTATCATACCACCCCACAACATATAAACAAAAAGATCATCGAAAAAACCATAGACATCAATATTATGACGAGACTTTAAATTGTTTTTGGCAAAAAGATAGGCTAAAAAAGCCCCTGTCATAATCAAAACCGCATACCAGCGGATACTTAATGTACCAATACGCAAAAAAACTGTTCTTTGAGGAAAAAATTCCATACTTCTAACCCTTATTCTTAATATTATTTATGATACGCCGCTTAAAATCTTCAGTCATATCAATACCATTTTCCTTGATGATAAAGCTGGTAACAGCTGACTCGACCAGAACGCTCATTGGCTTACCTTCCGCAACCGGAATTTCCAAAAGAGGTACTTCCATGCCCAGTATTTTCTCCCTCTTCTGTGTCGGATTTAAGCGATCATTGTCCAACTGTTCTTCATAAGAAACCAGTTTGATGATAAAGTCCAGAGAACACTTATCCATAAAAGCCGAACCGCCAAACATTAAATTGACATCAATTACACCAATACCACGAACTTCCAGCTGTCTTTTTAAAATCTCTGGGGCCGTACAAATCAACTGATTGTGAACACGGGTAATTTCTACCAGATCATCCGCAACCATGATATGGCCCATTTTGATAAGCTGTAAGGCAATTTCTGATTTACCAATACCTGACTTACCCGTCAGCATGACACCCTTACCATAAATATTCAACATGACGCCATGATAGGAATCACTAGGAGCTGTCTTTTCTGACAAAAAAGAAATCAGTTCAACAATTAAACGATTTGTCTTATTTTTAGTAGTAAAAATCGGAAAATTCTTTTTTTTGGCAATGTCCAGTAAAACCGGCGGTACTTCTAAATCAGTTGTAACAACGATACAAGGCGCCTCCGGATCAGTCAGATGATCAAAACGCTTAAACTGAACATCCTTATCCAAAGTCCGAATATAATGCCATTCCTTCTGGCCAATGACAATAACCCTTTTTATTTCGTTATAGTCATAATAACCGGCCAGCTCCAGACCAGGACGATTGACATCCGGAACCGTCGCAAAACGTTTCAGAGACTCTTCATCACCACAAACCTGATCAAGATGTAAAGCTTCCTTTATCTGGGAAACATAAACTCTTTTTTCTTCACTCATTTTTTACTCTCCAAGTATTTTTTCAAATAGATACCGGTATAACTGTTTTCACACTTCATAACT
The DNA here is from genome assembly GCA_002314515.1 of Solobacterium sp. UBA1789. Lineage (GTDB taxonomy): Bacteria > Bacillota_I > Bacilli_A > Erysipelotrichales > Erysipelotrichaceae > Colivicinus. The sequence continues at coordinate 6,953 of DCGB01000088.1, forward strand.
TCTTCCGGCGTACCACTGGCAATAACTTCACCGCCATGGTAACCACCCTCAGGACCCAGGTCGATAATATGATCAGCACATTTAATGATATCCAGATTGTGTTCGATTACAATAACTGTATCACCGCCATCAACAATCCTATCAATGATTCTGATTAATTTCGCAACATCATCAGTATGTAAACCTGTTGTTGGCTCATCAAGAATATATAAAGTTTTACCTGTAGAAGGTCTTGCAAGCTCAGAAGCAAGCTTAACTCTTTGGGCTTCACCACCTGATAAAGTTAGAGCATTTTGTCCAAGCTGAATATACCCCAATCCAACACTCTTTAGAGTTTCAAGCTTTTTGGCAATATGAGGGATTCCTGCAAAGAAATCTGCAGCATCTTCAATTGTCATATCAAGAACATCACTGATACTTTTGCCCTTATATAAAACATCAAGGGTTTCCTGATTAAACCTTTTACCATGACATACATCACACTGTATAAAAACATCAGGTAAAAAGTTCATTTCAATAGTTAATGTACCAGCTCCCTGACAAGTCTCACAACGTCCACCTTTAACATTAAAGCTAAAACGACCACCTTTATAACCATGAGCCTTAGATTCTGGTAAAGAAGCATACAACTCTCTTATTTTATCAAATACACCAATATAAGTTACAGGATTACTTCGAGGAGTTCTTCCAATTGGACTTTGATCAATATTGATTATCTTATCAATATTTTCTAATCCTGTAAGTTTTTTATAATGTCCAGTTTCGTATTCAGTACGCATTAACTGATTGCTTATAGCCGGATACAAAACATCATTCATTAAAGTAGACTTTCCACTACCAGACACACCAGTAATACAAGTAAAAGCCCCTAAAGGAATCTCAATACTAACATCCTTTAAGTTGTGTTCAGTAACTCCTTGCAAGCTAATTACGTTACCATTTCCCTTTCTTCTTGATTCAGGAATCTTCATTCTTATTTTGCCAGCAAGATATCTTCCTGTAACACTTTCTTCTACTTCCATTACCTGCTTTGGAGTACCGCTTGCCATTACTCGTCCACCATGCACACCTGCACCAGGACCAATATCAATAAGCCAGTCAGAAGTAAGTAACGTCTGTTCATCATGCTCAACAACTACAACTGTGTTTCCTAAATCTCTAAGATAAGTTAAGGAATCAATTAATCTCTGATTATCTCGCTGATGAAGACCAATAGAAGGCTCATCAAGAATATACATTACACCTGTAAGTCCACTACCAATTTGTGTACTAAGCCTAATACGCTGAGCTTCACCTCCACTGAGGGTTGCTGCAGAACGCTCTAAGGTTAAATACTCAAGACCTACATTTTTCAAAAAGCTTAATCTTGCTTTTATTTCTTTTAATACCTGTGAAGCAATTTTGTTTTCAGTTTCTGTTAACTCAAGCTTATCAAAAAAATCTATAGTATCTAATACAGAAAACTCAGTTAAATCCCATATATTTTTGTTACCAACAGTAACACCTAAAGCTTCCTTTCTAAGACGCTTACCGTTACAGCTTGTACACTGACAGTGAGACATAAACTTTTCTTCCATACGAGCTTTCTGGTTATCACCCCAAGCTTCTGCATAATGGCGACGCATATCCTTTAGAACACCAATCCTAGGACGTTTGTATTCACTATAACCTTCACCACTTTGCTTTTGATAAGTCCAGTGAAGTATTTTATTTTCATCGCCGTTCCAAAGATAATCAAATTGCTTTTTAGTAAGCTTGTTTATTGGAGTATCAAGAGAAAATCCACCAGCCTCTGCTATTGCACTAAACATGGAAGAGTTCCAAGAGCTATCTGGATTATAATAACTAATACCACCTTCATTAAAAGAAAGAGAATCATCAGGAATAATTAAATCCTTATTCCATTCCATTTTTTCGCCTAAACCAGAACAATCAGGACAGGCACCAAAAGGATTGTTAAAAGAAAAAAGACGAGGCTGCAACTCAGGAATACTTATTCCACAATCAGGACAGGCATTCTTTTGAGAAAAGAAAACCTCTTGCTCTACATACTCAGCATTTGCATCAAGCTGGATTCCCTTTGCAATCATTGAAGAAACAATTTCACTAAAAGCTGCATCTTCCTTGCTAACTCTTCTAAGTACAATAATTATACCGTTAGAGCTTTTAAGTGCTGTTTCAACAGAATCGGCAACACGCTTTCTTATATCTTCCTTTAAGACAATTCTATCTACAACAATTTCAATAGTGTGCTTTTTTTGCTTATCAAGCTTAACAGTCTCTTCAAAATCTACCATTAGGCCATCAATACGGGCACGAACAAAGCCTGCTTTTTTTGCATCTTCGATTACTTTTACATGCTCGCCCTTTTTACCCCTAATAACTGGAGATAAAACTGTAAGTCTTGTACCCAAATCCCAGCTCATGATTGTATCAATAATCTGGTCAATAGACTGTTCGTTTATTTCTCTTCCACAATTAGGACAATGAGGCTTACCAATTCTTGAAAAAAGTAATCGGTAATAATCATATATTTCTGTTACTGTTCCCACTGTAGAACGAGGATTTTTATGAGTAGTTTTCTGTTCAATAGAAATGGCAGGAGAAAGACCGGTTATTAAATCTACATCAGGCTTATCCATTCTACCTAAAAACTGACGGGCATAAGAAGACAAGCTTTCCATATAGCGTCGCTGTCCTTCTGCAAAAAGAGTATCAAAAGCAAGGGATGACTTACCACTACCAGAAAGCCCACTTATAGTTACAAGCTTATTTCTAGGAATCTCGACACTGATATTTTTTAGATTATGTTCTCTGGCACCCTGAATTACTATCTTTTCACCATCGACAGAATTAATTGAACTACTACTCATAGCATAAAAGTATAATGCTTTTTAACTTTTTTCTCAACAATTGGCAACTACAGTAACTTTTTCACCTCATTCATACCTGACAAGAGATTAAAACGCAAGGAAAAGTTACTAAAAACACAGTATTAAGTGATGTATTATCCAGTATAAAGTCATCAAAACTACGCCGTAGTCTCATAAAAACAACGGCATAGTCTTTTAAAAGCAGTGCCAGTGTTTTTTAAAAGCAGTGGCACTGCTGTAAAAAAAGAACG
>DCGB01000088.1:10117-10672 GCA_002314515.1 Solobacterium sp. UBA1789
TTTAAAAAAGAACGGCGTTCTTTTTATCACTTCACAGTACAAATTAACTCACTTTACAGAGCGTTTTACATCACTTTTCCCTGCGTTATTACTCACAAAACAGGGGTATATAATATGCTAAGCAAAAAAAGGCGTTATCAAGCCTTTTACAGCTGATAACGCCTTTTTATTGATCATAAAGTCAAGTTAAAAAACAATATCAATTACTTCTTTAACATCTGTTACAGGAATAAACTTGATTCCATTCTTTACATGCTCTGGAATCTCATCCAAATCCCTGACATTAGCCTTAGGAATAATTATTGTTTTTATCTTATTACGCTTAGCAGCAACAGTCTTTTCTCTTAAACCACCAATTGGTAATACCTTACCAGTTAAGCTTAATTCACCGGTCATGGCAAGATTTGCCTTGATTTTTTTATTCTTAATCAAAGACATAAAGGTAGTTGCCATTGTAATACCAGCACTAGGTCCGTCCTTTGGAGTTGCTCCCTCAGGAATATGAAGATGAACCATATTCTCTTCAAACCATTCAGGCTTAACAATCTCGTTTTC
>DCGB01000082.1:0-402 GCA_002314515.1 Solobacterium sp. UBA1789
CACCACCATAAGTATCAACAACAATCTTACGACCAGTAGTACCTGAATCACCCCAGGATCCACAGATGGTAAACATGCCTGATGGATTAATAATGTAGCGGGTATTTTCATCAGTCATTTCCTGAGGAATAACCTTATCTATTACTTCATTTTTAACCAGCTTATAAATATCATCATAAGAAACATTTTCAAAATGTGATGTCGATACTAATACGGTATCAACTCTGACAGCCTTGTCATCATCATATTCAATAGTGACCTGGGTTTTGCCATCAGGTTTAAGGATGCTTGGATTAAGTCTACGAACTTCTTCCAGTTTTTTAGCCAGCATGTGGGCAAAATCAATGGTATAAGGCATATATGATTTTGACTCACGGCAGGCATAACCAAACATAATACCCT
>DCGB01000082.1:472-1903 GCA_002314515.1 Solobacterium sp. UBA1789
CTTTACATGATATTCTTCCGTATAGCCAACATCTTTCATAACCTTTAAGGCGATTTTTTCATAGTCAATTTTTGTCTTGGTATTGGCTTCACCATAAATAAGAATAAGATCATCTTTGATTGTACATTCAACGGCCATATGTGAATATGGATCACCCGCAATGGCAGTATCCAGAATTGTATCTGCAATTAAATCACAGATTTTATCAGGATGGCCTGATGTAACAGATTCACTGGTAAATAATCTCTTCATTTAAACCTCCAAATAAGCCTTTAAGACTTTTAATGTATTCTCAATTCCCTTTAAGGAAGAGCGTTCATAACCATGACTGGCATAGACACCGGCACCAATCAGACCATGTCTTAAATCATTGCCGGCTGATAATGTAGCCTCAACATCTGAACCATAATAAGGATAAACATCAACACAATAGTCAGCTTTTTCCTTTTTGGCAGCTGCAATCAGCTTAGAAACAACTTCATAGGAATAAGGCCCGCCACCATCTTTAGCACAAATAGAAACCTGCAATTCTGTACAGCTGACACCATCACCTACACAACCCATATCAACACTAATAGCTTCTTCAACATTCGCAGGAACAGAGGCAGAACCACCATGACCGACTTCCTCATAAACGGTAATATGCAGATAGGTATGATTTACTGGTATTAATTTATTATCAGCCAGATATTTAGCTAAACCCAATAAGATACCGACTGATAATTTATCATCCAGGAAACGCGATTTGATATAACCGCTCCTGGTAATCTTGCTGCGAGGATCAAAACAGACGATATCACCGACTTCAATACCTAATTTTTTAACATCCTTATCATCATTTACCACTTCATCAATAACGATTTCACAGGTATTGAAATCCCTTTTGATATCCTTATATTCACGATTGACATGAATAGAAGCATTATGAAGCTGCATCGTGCCCTCGTAGATTTTACCATCACGGGTATAAATACGAACATTTTCACCTTCGGTATTATATGGCTGCAGACCACCTAAGTTAGTGACTCTTAAACGACCATCTTTTTTGATTTCCTGGACCATGGCACCAAGGGTATCGGTATGAGCTTCTAAAAGTAAGCCTTTTTCATTTATGCCACCCAAATCAACCATGACACCGCCTTTGATGGTTTTCCAGCTTTTAAAGCCTAAATCAGAAAATTCTTTAAGTAACCAGTCAACAGCCTGACTGGTAAAACCACTAGGAGAATCAATGTTTAATAATTCTATTGTTTTATCTGCTGCATAGTTTACATATTTCTTTTGCATAAAACCTCCATTAAAAAAGCCCTCCTTATCAGAGGGCGAAAAAACGCGACTCCTCATCTGCCAGTTATACTGTAGGATTTAGCACCTTGTTGTCAGGTTGCTGGGTTTCATTGGGCCTATTCCCTCCACCACTCTTGATAAGGC
>DCGB01000082.1:1957-2207 GCA_002314515.1 Solobacterium sp. UBA1789
TCTTCTTCGTTTTCTTCTTCATTTTTATCCAGGATTGTAACAGCTGAAACATATGTACCTTCCTGAGGCTTAATCAGACGAACACCCTGAGTAGCACGACCAAGAGTTGATACATCATTTAATGAGATACGAATGACAACGCCATCATTAGTCATGATCAGACAGTCTTCATCACCATTAACAGCCTTCAAGGCAACCAGGTCGCCATTCTTTTCGTTAATGTTAATTGACTTAACGCCCATAGCACCAC
>DCGB01000082.1:2216-2705 GCA_002314515.1 Solobacterium sp. UBA1789
CCACGGCTGGTTTCACGATATTCTTCCAGATCAGTCTTCTTTCCATAACCATTACGTGATACGCAGAGAATCATCTTACCCTGCTGATCGGTACAGGCACCTATTACTTCCGTATTATCAACATTCATACCGCGAACACCACTGGCATTACGGCCCATTGAACGGACACCTCTTTCATCAAAACGGACCGCCTTACCATTAGCAGCACCAATAATGATCTGATCGTTGCCGCTTGTTGGTAATACTGTTATCAGTTCATCATCTTCTCTTAGAGAAATTGCTATCTTACCATTTTGTCTGATTGATTCAAATTCACTATCGGCAACTCTCTTACATAAGCCACGTTTAGTGACAAAGAAGACATAGCCACCTAATTCTGCTTCCCTGGAAATAGGGACCAGTGATCTGACCTTTTCATTCTTTTCAATATTGATAATATTGATAACTGGAATACCCTTGGCATTACGGGAAGCTTCAGGAATTCGATAT
>DCGB01000082.1:2722-3391 GCA_002314515.1 Solobacterium sp. UBA1789
CTTAATACGATAAACCTTACCCTTATCTGTAAAGATCAGAAGATGGTCATGGGTTGACATCGTGATATTCTGGTCAATGATATCTTCTTCATTGAAAGACATGCCCTTAATACCACGTCCACCACGGTTTTGTGTACGATAAGTTGAAATTGGCAGACGCTTGATATAACCATTGGCACTCAGGGAAACGATAATGTCGGTCTGAGGAATCAGATCTTCATCTTCAACATCCAAATCGCCTTCAATTATTTCTGTGCGACGCTTGTCATTATATTTATCTTTTATTTCTGTTAATTCATTACAGATGATTTCTTCAACACGGTGATGATTAGCCAGAATATCTTTTAAATCAGCAATTTCCAGATACAGTTCATCTAATTCACCAACAATCTTATCACGTGATAAACCGGTTAAACGACGTAACTGCATATCCAGGATTGCCTTACCCTGAACTTCATCAATATTGAATTTTTCAGCAAGTTTATTTAAAGCCTCATCATCATTCAAAGAATTACGAATGATATGAATAACTTCATCAATATTGTCTAACGCAATCTTCAGACCTTCCAATACATGAGCTCTTTTCTCATCTTCTTTTAAGTCAAAAGCTGTTCTGCGGGTAATGATATCAATCTGATGTTCAATATAATATTTAATAATTTCTTTTAA
>DCGB01000096.1:0-8200 GCA_002314515.1 Solobacterium sp. UBA1789
ACTACCACTAATGGTTTTTTGGAAAAAGATGTCCAGTTTCATATTGCTGAAGGACCGGAAATCGTTGAATTTACCGGTGGACAGCTTCATGTCATAGATGATGTTGAATGTCAGATAAAATTCTATTTCACCGTAAATGGAACAAAATCCAATACTCTAACAATCAATCTTAATTAACAGTTATTCCAGCACCATGATGTTTTAGAGCAGTGGCCGCCAGCTTATTGGCATAGTCTACTGCTTTTTTGATATCATAATTCTTTTTTAAAGCTGCAATTAAAGCACCCGCATGACCATCACCGGCACCGATGGTATCAACTATCTCATTTTCTTTTAGGACAGCTGTTGAAATCAGGCCCTCATAATCAGCAGTCTTCACATAAGTACCCTTTTCACCTAAGGTAATAACGACCATTTCCTTTGTATAGCTATATAAGATATCAGCAGCTTCTGCCATATCCTCACTCTTTGCCAGAAAAGAAGCTTCAAATTCATTGACATGTAAAATTGGCCTTAACTTAAAGATTTTATTCAGCTTTTCTTTTGATAAACCAACAACCCTTGAACTTGGGGCAAAGAAACATTTTTTATTTTTTTCTTTCAAAAATGCAATCAGATCATCGCCTGTATCTTCTTCCACTTCCAGACCCGAAAAGTAGATTAAATCGATATCATCAAAATTAAGACCATCATACCATTCTTTTTTAAATTTATATTCAGCCCCATGATAGGACAAAAAAGTACGCTCGCCTGAATCCGATACCAGGCAAAGGCACAAACCATTATCTTTATTTTTTATTCGTACAAAAGGTTCAACACCCTTTTGTGCATAAAACTTCATTATGATATCACCGAAAATACCCTCACCAGCCGGACAGCCCAAGATAGCTTCTTCTCCACAGGCTGTGATTGCCTGATAGACATTGTAAGCCATACCACCCATGGCAATTTTCATATCTTTCGCATTGACATCCAAACCTAATTGAGGCAGTTTATCGACATTGATAACCAGATCAAGACAGCAGGTTCCTAATACTAATGTTTTCATTTGTTTTGCCCTCTTTTTTATGATAACAAAATCATCATGTATAATTGATAATGTTTATGAGGGGAGAATTTAAAAATGCTAGAACAGATAAATAAAGAACTCCTGGATTTAGCCCAAAAAGCCGACGAGGAATTAAAAGACATATATAAAAGTATCGATGATATCTGTCTATATAATTCCAGTCGTATTCTAAAGGCCTTTATTGAAAACAAGGTTTCTTATTCTGATTTTGCCGACATCAATGGCTATGGTAACTATGACAGCGGAAGAGACAAACTGGAAAATATCTTTGCCATGGTTCTTGGTTGTGAAGATGCCTTGGTAAGACCACAGATCATGTCAGGAACCAACGCTTTATATCTGACCTTTTCTGCCCTGTTAAAACACGGCGATACTCTCATTTCTCTAACAGGTACACCCTATGATTCTCTCCAGGAAATGATAGGCCTATGCGGCGATTCCAGCCAGTCCCTAATGGCTAATGGCGTCAAATATGAACAGATTGACCTGATAGATAATGAATTTGATACTACCAGAATTATCAATCGTCTAAAACAGAAAGATGTCAAAGTGGTTGAAATTCAGCGCTCAAGAGGCTATTCTTCACGACTATCCCTAAAACTTGACAAAATTGAGGGATTAATCAAAGAAATAAGAAAAGTCAACAAAGAAGTCATCATAATGATCGATAACTGTTATGGTGAACTGGTTGAAAAAAAAGAAGCCGGACATATCGGTGCTGATATTGTTGTCGGCTCATTGATGAAAAATCTTGGTGGTGGTATATCACCTACTGGTGGCTATATAGCCGGAAATAAAAAACTTATAGAAATGGTAGCAGACCGCTTTACATCGCCAGGTATCGGCAAAGACCAGGGTGCCAACTTTAATCTGAATAATTCTTTTTTCAAGGGACTATTCATGGCTCCTTCTGCGGTAAAATCAGCTCTAAAGACTGCTGTATTTTCTGCCTACATGTTAGAAAAACTGGGATATAATAATGTCTCACCAAAATATGATGAATATCGAACAGATATCATCCAGACTGTTGAATTAGGAACTAAAGAAAAACTGGTAAACTTCACCCAGGGTATTCAAAGTTCAAGTCCTGTCGATTCTTTTGTCCATGTCCTGCCCGCACCAATGCCAGGCTATCCTTTTGATGAAGTCATGGCCTGTGGCGGATTTACCCAGGGATCAACCATTGAATTAAGTGCCGATGCACCAGTCAAAGAACCCTATACATTATATATGCAGGGTGGGCTTTCCTATGAATATGGCAAACTCTCTATTCTTCTGGCTTTAAGCAAAATTAATAATTAATCAGTTACTGCCAGGCTGTCCGCCATCAATGCGGATGACGCTATTATTGATATAATCAGCCTTATCAGATATGAGGAATTCCACCAGATAGGCAACTTCCTGAGCTTTCCCATATCTTTTTTTCAATATTTTTTCGCATTCTTCTTTTAGGAATTCCTCATCATAACCCTCAAGTTCATTTTCTGTGCCAATAAAACCTGGGGCAATGGCATTGACATTGACATAGGGGGCAAATTCCATTGCCAGATTGTGAGTCAGAGAAATAAGGGCAGCCTTTGAAGCATCATAATCAAAACACATCGGATAATAAGTATTGATACCATTTGTAGAAGCGATATTAATAATTCTTCCCCATTTATTATCAATCATATATTTATAACAATGGCGAGATAAATTATAAGCTCCTATAGCATTTACATCTAAAGTCTTTTTGATATCATCAATTTTTATCTCATTAAACATACAAGATAAATCGATTCCAGCATTATTAACTAAAATATNNGATAATAAGTATTGATACCATTTGTTGAAGCTATATTGATGATACGGCCAAATTCTTTTTTTAACATCTGTTTATAGACAGCTTTAGCACAGTTATAGGCTCCAACAACATTGACATCCAATACTTCTCTAAATTCCTTACTTGTTTTAAGCGAAAAGAGATTTGGCTTATCGATGGCAGCATTATTAATTAATATATCGATACTACCCAGGTTATTTTCAATATAATCTNNCTATCATTTCCTCAACCTCAGTTTCTCTGGAAACATCAGCCTTAAAACATAGACATCTGATCTGATATTCTTCAATTAGTTTTTTCTGCAATGAAAAAGCCTTGTCAGCAGAATGACAGTAATTGATCACAATATCATACTTGTGTTTGGCCAGTTCAATGGCAATGGCCCTGCCAATACCATTGGCTGCCCCTGTAATTAAAACAATCTTATTCATAAGAAAAAAGAGCTATTAAGCTCTTGATGAATATTTACCGTCTTCAGTGAAAACCAGAATCTTTTCACCCTGTTCGATAAACTGTGGAACTCTAAGTGATAAGCCAGTATCAGTAACTGCATCCTTAGTCTGAGTAGATGGAGCGCCCTTGATTGCCGGACTGGTTTCAGCAACTGTTAATTCAACAGTAGCAGGTAAAGAAATTGATAATACTTCGCCTTCAAAGAACATCAGCATGATTTCTGAGCCTTCAATAATGAAGTATTTATTGAAACCAATCTGATCTTCAGATAATTCATAAGTATCATAAGTCTCATTATCCATGAAAAAGTAAGTTCCATCAGAAACATATGAGAACTGAGCCTTTTTCTTTTCAATATTAGCTGCATCAAATTTTGTTGATGCATTGAAGTTTCTTTCCTGAGTTGCGCCAGTCTTCAGATTCTTCATCTTTGTCTTTAAAATAGCAGCACCCTTACCAGGTTTTACATGCATGAAGTCTAATACTACCCATGGGTCGCCATCAACAATAAGTGTTAATCCTGTCTTAAAATCGCCTGATTCAATAGCCATAAGTTTTGCCTCTTCTTTCAAAAATATCTCGTTTATTATAGCAATTTATTTATCATTTATCAAATATCCCTGCGGGCAGAGATATATTCACTCCATTTCAGATAGCCATATGTCGTATTTGTGAAATAAGCCAGTTTCAATACCAGCAAAACATATTGGCCAGATAAGATATTAATAACTGTTTCCAATGCTGCACAAAGATACCAGGCCAGCCACTGTTCTCTTAAACGAAACAGGATAAATAAGCCATTGGCAATGCCCACAGCAGAAGCACAGGCATCCAGATAAATTATTAATGTTGCCAGTTCCTTATCAATAAAGAAATCTGTTTTAATATTTAGACCACTGATAAAATAACCAACAACAAAAGTCCAGATTACGATAATCACAATGATCAATACTTCCTGATAACCCTTTAACTTTCTGACAATCGTCAGTTCTTCATCCTTCTCATCCTTGTGTTTTGACCAGTTGATAAAAGAAATGATATCAATTGGCAACCAGAACAGTAAGGTTGTAGCCATCGTAGCAAAGCGATACATCAGCAATAAACAAATGAGTATTTCTGTTATTTCAACCAGAATTGAAACCAGAAAATTATAGCGTGACTGCTTGGAAATCAAAAGTTCACACAATACATTGAAAAAAGTATCCAGAAGATACAGCAGCATGATAATGACACCATTAAAACCATTGGCACTTTCTTCCGGAAACAGAACAGAAAATAACATAGCCAGAAATAAAACACTAATAAACCAGCATTTTTCATATCCTGTAAAAAAAGAGGCATAAAAATATACAATAGCTATGGCAATTAATAATATAAAAGAAGAAGAAGCCAGATTAAACAGGGGCATCAATTCATCAGCCATAAGTGATTTATAGGCTGTTTTTATTTCTTCCTTAACAGGATCAAAATGATCAAATAACAGATGATGGCCATCTTCCAGCTGATAAACAAAGGCCATTATTTCTTCATTATCCAGTTTCAGATAATCTTCATATGTATAGCTGAGAATCAGCTGGTATTCTTCATTACCATAGAAAACATCACAAAGTCTATTATCTTCGTCATAGTCTTCTTTAGAATGATCTCTTGTTAAGATAATCTCACCCTTATAAGCAAGTGAAATACTTTCTTTATTAAGCTTTGTATAGGCAAAAACAAATGAAAAAACACTCAATAGTATCAGAATAATCATTGAAAATTTTTCTATGAACAGAATATTTTTTCCTGTTTCCCTATAAGTCTTTCTCATAACTATCTTATTCTATATCATAGTTGCCATAATTAACTACTATAATGAAGAAGAAGGACAAGGATTATGAAAAATATTAACAAATGTTCAATCTGTAATGAAGATCTCAAAAAATATGGTAATATCCTCTTACTTGATGGCATACTGTGCCGACACTGTCTGGCCAGAATGTCCAAATGGCTTAATGAAGAAGATTTGCAGAAAATGAGTATCGATGATGTCAATAAACATCTGGCCTACCGCGAAGAAAACCAGAAGAAACTGGAATACTTTCATAGCGATCGTCAAACCAAGGGCAAGTATTCACTCCATATTGATGACACAAACAAAAACTTCCTCATATCCAAACGCAAAGATTATTGCAAGGACAACGCCGATATCATTAAGGCTGAAGAAATTGATGACATGACCATTTATCTTCAACCATACCAGGAAAGTGATTATATAAATATCATTTTCTGTCTGTTTTTATGCAATGAAGAAATAAAAAAGATAGAATTTGTCGTTAACGAATTCCCAGGTATCGAAAAAGAAGGTGAAGAATTCACTAAAAACATGAATCTGGCTTATGAATATTTCAATACATTACTGAGTATCTGTGCTGACAAGGAGGAAAATTAAAATGTCTGAAAAGTTCCAGGGAAGAAAAAAACATAGCGTTGATGCCAAGGTCAAAACCATCAAAAAACAGGAAAGGGTCAATATTGAACCCGTTGCCAAACGTCAGGGTTTATTTTCAAGTCTATTTTCAAAAAAGAAGCAGGTAAAAACCAATGATAAAAACAAATTCTAAGTTTCTAAAATTATTTCTTATCCTGCTTGTCAGCCTGATGATAAGTGCCTGTTCAATCCAGGAAAATAATGATGATGAAAAAGGCTTTTTCAGTGGCTATACCAATCAGTCTTCAAACTATGGTTCCTGGCATTTGAATAGTAATGTCGGCGTCTTAAATGACACAGTTGCCAAACAGGCAAGGAAAAAATATACCAGAATTAAAGATAAGAACAATGATATAACTATCATGATTTATATGTGTGGTGCAGATCTGGAATCAACTTATGGCATGGCCTCCAGTGATCTATCTGAAATGGCAGCTGCTGATTTGGGAGATAATGTCAAAGTTGTCGTCTATGCCGGTGGCTCTAAAAAGTGGCATATTGATGGCCTTTCCAGCAAATATAATCAGATTATTGAAATAGTAGGTGATGGCAAATTAAAATATGTCAAAGAAAACGCCGGAAGTGCTTCAATGGTTGATCCTGATACCCTCAGTTCTTTTATTGAATTTGCCTATGACAAATATGAAGCTGACCGCTATGCCCTGATTTTCTGGGACCATGGTGCTGGATCAGTTTCCGGCTATGGAAGCGATGAAAACTACCCATATAATGGTTCAATGACGCTTGATAAGATTGATGAAGCCTTAAGTGAAGCTGATGTAAAATTTGATTTTATTGGCTTTGATGCCTGCCTGATGGCCAATACAGAAACAGCATTGATGTTAAGTGAACATGCTGACTATCTCATAGCCTCTGAAGAATCTGAACCAGGTATTGGCTGGTATTATACCGATTGGCTAAATGATCTGGCAAAAGATACTTCTTTGCCAACTATCCAAATAGGTAAAAAGATTGCCGACACCTTCATCAAAGAATGTCAGAGAAACGTTCCAAAACAGAGTGCTACCTTATCCGTAATTGATTTAGCTGAACTGGAAAATACTCTTCCTTCTGTCCTCAGCGCTTTTGCCAACAGCACTACAGAATTAATAAATGATGACTATAAGAAGATTTCTTCTGCCCGTAGTTCAGCCAGAGAATTCGCCCAGTCTTCCAATATGGACCTGGTAGATCTGGTCGATATGGCTAATAATGTTGGAAATAAGGAAGCAGAAAAACTCGTTGAAACCTTATTGAGCTGTATCAAATATAATAATGTTTCCAAAGAAATGTCCAATTCCTATGGACTATCCATCTACTTCCCTTATCGTTCCACCAGAAATCTGAGCTCAATCCTTGAAACCTATGAAGCTATTGATATGAATAGTGATTACAGTAACTGTATCAGAAGTTTTAGTTCCTATACCAGTGGTGGCCAGATATCCAGTGGTGGCAGTCATTCTTCCTATAGTATCTTTGATTCACTCAGTAACTATAGTGACTATGATGATTCTTATAACTACAGTCAGCAGAACAGTTCCGATATTCTTCTTGACCTCTTTTCGACCCTGCTCAGTGGTGGCTATAGTGATAGCAGTAATTATCAGAACTACTATGATTTTGATGTATCGTCCTGGTTCTTTAAAGACCTTGACCGCAGCATTGCTTCTTATGTCAGTGACAATCACTTTGATGCCGATCTCAACTGGCAGGATGGCAAAATTGCCTTAAACGAAGAACAGTGGTCATATGTCGATAATATCGCTCTCAATGTCTTTATCGACGATGGTGAAGGCTATATCGATTTAGGAAAAGATAATATTCTATCAATTGATGAAGAAGGAAATCTGCTTTCTCTTGATGAAATAAGCTGGCTGGCTGCCTCAAGTGATAATGAAAACTATGAAGTAGTTCCTTTCTATTACACAAGCAGCTATATTGATGGCGATAATGTCATCACCTATGGTCGTATCCCTCTATTACTAAATGGCAAATATGCCAATCTCCTGCTTTGTCTTGATGATGACGGTATTGAAGTTATTGGTGCTGTCTTTGATTATCGTGAAGATACTACCGTATTGGCTAAAAACATTGCAACATTAAATGCAGGTGACGAACTGGAATTTGTCTGCGACTACTATGATTATGATGGCAATTATAACAATACTTACAAGCTTGGTGATAAATTGATCATTCAGGATAAACTCTATATTGGCGATGTTAATATCAGCGATAATAAGCCATTAGCCTGCTATGAGATCAAAGATATCTATCAGCAGAGCTACTATACCGAACTGATGAAATAAGAAAGAATGCCCGCGGGCATTCTTTTAAATATTATTGATTTTCTTAAAGCCTGAACTATCGGTAACCAGCAGGATTTCAT
>DCGB01000096.1:8212-13413 GCA_002314515.1 Solobacterium sp. UBA1789
GCCATAAATTTTTCATCAGGTGAGAAATTAGGTGTCATAATACCATTTCGGCGAATGCCAATAACATTGACCTGATATCTGCTTCTAAGCTGCAGCTCCATCAGGGTTTTATCAAACCATTCTTTCGGCACCAGCATTTCAAAAATTGAATACTTATCATCGATATCAAAGACTTCAATAATATTGCCGGCTGCCAGTTTTTTTGCCATCTGTTTTGCCGCATCTTTTTCCGGAGAAACCGTCTTATCAGCTCCAATCTTTTCCAGAATATCAGCATTTCGGCGATTCTTGGCTTTGACAATGACTTCTTTAACACCCAGTTCTTTTAGATTGAGCGTACCAAGAATTGAATCTTCCAGGCGGGAACCTGTGGTAATGATGCCAATATCGCAATCTCCAACTCCGGCATTTCGCAACTGTTCAATATCAGTAAAATCCAGACATAAAACATTGGAAATTTCACTGGCCATTCTTTCAACATTGGCCAGATCTTCATCAATCGCAATGACATCAAAGCCATAATTATAGAGGTCTCTTGCTAAAGTAGAACCAAAGATTCCCAGACCTAACACAACAAATTTTTTCTTTTCCATTTTTTTACCCCAGAAGTATCTCAGTTTTTGGATACTTTATTTCATTTGTATCATCCTTATTGGTTTTTAATAATAAGGCAATTGTAACCGGGCCCAAACGGCCCACAAACATCATAATTATGATAATCAGCTTTGATAATACTGATAATCTGGCTGTAATGCCCACTGATAGACCAACCGTGCCTAGGGCACTGACTACCTCAAACAGTAAGTCGAGACTATCAATATCATATTCGATTGAAACCAGAGCTATCATTGAGATAATTATCGTAACAATATATAACAGCATAATAGTCAAAGCCTTAGAAAGACTGCGCTTTGGGACATGGTGATTAAAAATATGAAAATTAGTACTTCCTCTCAATTCGTGATAAGCTGCCAGAAGCAGAACAAAAAAGGTCGTTGTCTTCATACCACCACCGGTTCCACCAGGAGAAGCACCTACCAGCATATAAATACACATGATAATTTTACTGGCTGAATTCAAAGCACTATAATCAATACTGGAAAAACCTGCGGTTCTCAAAGTTACCGAATTAAAGAAAGCCAAAAGCAGTTTATCAAAGAAAGTATGATCTTTTAAAACACCATTCCATTCACTGATAAGTATCAGAAACATGCCACTGAATATTAAAACTGTAGTCATTAAAACAACAATACGGGTATTGACACTCAAACGATCAAAAAGCGAATATCTTGCTTTCAGTTTTCTTTTCTTTTTTAAATTGTCATAAAAATCAAACCAGACGGCAAAACCCAGACCGCCAAAAATAATCAGCATGGCAATTACCAGGTTTATCAGAATATTACTCTGATAATTCAATAAAGAAGAACTGCCCAAAATATCAATACCGGCATTACAGAAAGCCGAAACACTTAGAAACAGTGACTGAAAGATACTGTAGATTGAACCATCATACAATTGTGTTAACAGCAACAAAAAACCTGCTGTTTCAAAAGTAAGGGTGTATTTAAATATCGCGATGATATATTTGCCAATATCGGCAAAGTTCTCCTTATTTAAAGCTTCCTTTAACATATCACGGCGCGAAAATTCCAGTTTATTGCCAAACATCATCATAATCACGGCAACAAAACTCATTAGGCCTAAACCACCAACCTGTATCATTACCAGAACAACAATCTGGCCAAATAAGGACAAATCAGCAGCACAGATTGTCATTAAACCGGTAACGCAGGTTGAAGTAGTTGCCGTAAATAAGGCATCAAGAAAAGTCATAGTCATATTCTTATGACTTATGGGCAAAAGTAATAAGATAGTACCAATAAGGATTATCAATAAAAAAGATAAGACCAGAATCAGACTGGGATTATATCTCTTGCGGTTTTTTTCCTTATTAAAAATATTCACAAAAACATTATGATATTTTCTTTTTTATTATTCAAGTTCGATCAGAATCGCGATAGGCAGCCGGATGGAAGAGCACCAGCATTGGAATCAGTTCCAGACGACCTGCCAGCATATCAAAAATCAGTACAACTTTTGACAGAGCACCAAACATCATAAAATTAGATGTCGGTCCAACCATATCAATACCAGGACCAATATTATTTAAAGTTGCAGCTACAGCAGAGAAAGTGGTGCCAAAACTGAAATTATCAAGACTGACAATCAATAGAGAAGCCAAAAAGATAAAAAGATAGATACAGATATAGGAACGAATGGAATAAAGTGTATCCTTGGATACTGCCTTGCCCTCAAATCGAATACGCTTAATATGATGAGGTCGCATATAGGTCGAAACGCAGCTATAGGCATCTTTGGCCATAATAACGATTCTGGAAACCTTTAAACCACCACCTGTTGAACCAGCACAGGCACCAATAAACATTAGAATGATCAGAATGGTCTTAGAGAACATTGGCCACAGGTCAAAGTCAACGGTCGCAAAGCCCGTTGTCGTTATAATTGAAGATACCTGGAAAAAGGCATCACGGAAAGAGGCAACACTGGTAAAAATATTGATGCCAATAAACAAAGTGGCAATACCAACAATAATCAGATACCAGCGGGCTTCTTCTGACTTCATGGCATCCTTGATTTTATGGGAAATAGCCAGAAAATAGACATTAAAATTGACACCGAAGACCAGCATAAAGATAGCAACGATCATTTGAATAGCCGGAGAATAGCCGGCAATTGAGTCATTCCTGATTCCAAAGCCACCAGTTCCTGCGGTACCAAAAGAAGTACAGACAGCATCAAATACCGACATACCATGACCAATCAGCAATAAAATTTCAACAACAGTAATACCTGCATAGATAATATAGAGGATTTTAGCTGATGAAGATACTTTGGAAACCAGCTTGGAAACTTCTGGCCCTGGGCTTTCAGCCTTCATTATATGCATGGCATGGCCACCAGCGCCCGGTAGAATTGCCAGCATAAAAACCAGAATTCCCATGCCACCAACCCAATGTGTCAGACAGCGCCAGAAATTTGTGGTATAGCTAAGTCCTTCAACATTTGGACATATGGTTGATCCGGTCGTCGTAAAACCAGATACGATTTCAAATATTGCATCCAGATAGCTTGGAATTTCACCACTGAGATATAGTGGAATAGCGCCAATCAGCGAAATCACTATCCAGCTGATAGCAACAATCATAAAACCCTCGCGGGCATAAAAAACACTGTTCTTGGGCTTAAATAAATAAGACAATAGGCCAAGAATCAGAGAAATGATGCCAGTAATCAGATAAATGATACCGACCTTTTCCTGATAAATCAGGGCAACCAGACTACATAGTAATAACAAAAAACCTTCAATGGCAATAATAATGCCCAGGGCATAGCGAATAAATGAGCGATTCATAAATTACTCCAGAATCTCCGTAATATCACTGATACCACCATGAGTAGTAACGATAATGACATAGTCACCGATTTCAATACTATTCTTGCCGGTTGGCGTAATCAGACGTCCATTTCGAAGAATACTGCAGACCAGCAGATTATCTTTCAGTTTCATATTTTCAAACGGAATGCCAACAGCAGCCGTTTTTTCTTTAATGATAAAAGACATGGCCTCCGCCTGATTATCAAGAATCTGATACAGGGTTTCAACATTATTACCACTGGCATTATTTAAAGCACGGACAAACTGAATGATGCGATCAGCTGTAACATGTTTTGGATAAACAAGGGAACCGGCTTCATCATTTTTGATGACACTGTCATATGTATAACGATTAACTTTGGTAACAACTTTAGCCCTGGTGTTGGCTTTGGCAAACATCGAAAGCAGAATATTTTCTTCATCAATATTGGTCAATGAAACAAAGCTATCGGTCTTCATTAAACCTTCTTCCATTAAGACATCCGGGTCTGTACCATCCCCACAGATAATAGTGGCCTTTGGCAAAAGATCAGCCAGTTCTTCACAGCGTTCTTTCTTATATTCAACAATCGTGACATCAATACCATCTTCAATCAGAATACGCGCCAGATTATAGGCCAAAGTTGACCCGCCAACAATCAGACAGCTTCTAATCGGATTAGGCAAAAGATTGATGGTCTTAAAGAAACGGGTGGCATTAAGTGGCGAAGAAACAATAGTGATCTTATCACCAGCTTTAATAACACTATTACCATTTGGAATAATGACTTCATCTTTTCTTTCAATTCCAACAAAAAGAACCTTGTCATGTAGTTTAATATCGCGGATGGCCTTATCGCAGAATAAAGGATTATCCGGCATAACAAAGCTCATCAGCTGAACACGACCGCGGGCAAAAAAATCAACTTTGATAGCTGATGGAAAAGATAATATGGAAGCAATTTCTCTGGCAGCTGCCAGCTCGGGATTAATGATCATTGCCAGACCGAGTTCATCACGAATGAAATTGAGTTCTTCATAATAGATAGGATTACGAACACGGGCAATAGTCTGACAGTTACTGGCCTTACGGGCAAACATACAACATAACATATTCAGCTCATCACTATCAGTTACAGCCAAAAGAATTTCAGCTTCTTCAATGCCTGCTTCCTTTAGTGTTGAATATGATGCGCCATTGCCAACAACGCCCATGACATCTAAAGAAACCGATAGATCTTCAACGACCTCACGACTCTTATCTATCAAAACGATATCGTGGCCTTCTTTAACCATGACTTCAGCAATATTTCTTCCGACTTTGCCACAACCTACTACAACTATTTTCATACCCCTGTCTCCAACACCTTAACTTTAACCTTTTATTGATTTTTCTTCAAATGTTTCATTAATGATGATTATTCTTACATAACTGCCACAAGGCAATACCGCTGGCAGAGGCCACATTTAGCGAATCCACTTCTTTATTCATGTTGATTTTTACGATATAATCACTCTTTTTCAAAGTTTCTTCACTCAAACCATAGCCCTCTGATCCCATAATAATCGCCAGTTTTTCTTCTTTATTTAATCTTTCATCATCAATATCGACAGAATTATCTTTTAAGGCAAAGGCAACTGTCTTAAAACCCAGTTCATGTAAAATATCCATATAAGTATTTTTATCAACCCTAGCCCATTTGGCACCAAAGACATTGCCCATTGACACTCTGATAGAACGCCGATACAAAGGATCGCAGGCATC
>DCGB01000096.1:13420-15590 GCA_002314515.1 Solobacterium sp. UBA1789
ATCACCCGTCAATAATAAGCCATCCGCAAACAAAGCCTGGGCATTGCGGAAAATAGCTCCAACATTGGTTGGATTAACAACTTCTTCTAAAACAACTATTCTTTTAGCCTTATGACAGACTTCATAAATATCATTTTCTTCTTTTCTTTTAAAGACCGCCAGGATTCCTTTGATTAATATAAAACCCTTTAATGAGCGAAAGATTTCATCACTGGCCTCATATACTACAATATCTTCAGGACAAATAGAAAACAGATCAATATACTGGTCATAGCTTCCTTCAACTATTAAAAACATTGTTGGCACAAAAGAAGCAGCCAGAGCCCTTCTGATTACCAGCTCACTTTCCGCAATAAAAAGACCAGCCTCTGGCTCATTGTAATGTAATAACTGTCTTTCATTAGTAAGATAAAAGATACTTAATCTTTCATCATTCTTATCATTAATTTTTATCCTTAGCATATCAATCGAGATAATGTATATATTTTTCCTTATACTGATCGCGGGCTTCTTTATCTTCATCAGGATGCCCAATATAAATAATATTCAAAGGTATATGTTTTTCTGGCAGATCCAAGGCCTTTGATACTTTTTCCATAGCCCTCTTTTGTGGATAAATACCACACCAGACGGCACCAAGTCCTAAATCAGTTACCGACAACAGAATATTCTGAGAAGCAGCACTGCAATCCTGTATCCAGAAATCCGCCAGCTGTAAGGGCAACATCCGTGATTTACTGCCACAGACAACAATGGCCAAAGGAGCTTCGATATTTGAAAAATTAGTTGCCTTATTTAAAAGAGCTAATCTGTCCTGATTAGTAACGACATAAAATTCCCAAGGCGTCTTATTAACAGCACTGGGACCCGACATAGCGGCATGAAGCATGATATTTATATCTTCTTTACTAACGCTTTCTTTTGTAAATTTTCTGATGCTTCTTCTTTTCAGCAATGTATCTTTTAATTCCATAGATATTCCTCTAAAACAGACTGGTCTGTTCGATAGTCTTCTTTTCAATAATCAGCTTCTTTTTAGTGATTGTTCTATCCTGACCATGAATATAATCCAGCATTTCATTTTTATTCATAATAATTGGAATACGATTATGAAGCTGGGCAAAATCTTCATCAGCTTCCCTGGTAATAATCAATAGCTCATTCTTATCATTAAAAATACAGGCCAGATAAATATAATCATCTTTTGTACAGACATAGTGTTTCTGTTTGTTTTCATCCCATTCATAAAAACCATTGGCAATGACTGCACAACGGCGTTTTTTTAAATCCTGATAAAAAGCCCTGGTATCCAAAGCTTCATAACGGGCATTTATCTGATAAGAAACACCCTGAATGCCCCATTTCATTGTTGCCAGATCAATCTTTGTTTCCCTGGGAATAATACACAAAACCTGATTACCAGGAAAGATTTCACCACAGGCATAATTAAGCTGGAGCTTTTCAGCTCTTTCTTTAATCTGCTTGCCCGTCAATGTTGACAGACTGGTAAATTCATAGCGACCACACATTTTCTTCTACTAATATGATAGTCAAATTCAAAGAAAAACGCCATTATGGCGCTTTTGTATGTTGGATTGTAATAATATATCAAGTTATTTGGCAATCTTTTTAGCCAAAAAGATAACAATACAGGCACCAATGGTTGAAATAATGATATGACCAAAGATATTTGAAGAACTGATACCAAAAAGACCGAAGACAAAAGAGCCAACAGAACCACCAATTAATCCCAATAAAATATTGACATACCAAGGTTTATTTAAATCCATTATATTGCCGGCCAGAAAACCAATAAAGGCAGCTACAGCTAAACTAATAATTAAAGAAATCATAAAATATCCTCCTTGTTTATTATATAAACAAATAAATAATTCACAAGAAAAATAATTCCAGACATAAAAAAAGGATGACATTGTCATCCATCAATTATTACTACTTTCTAGAAAGAATGTTGCCAAGCTCCATAGTAGGTAAAGTTCTGTTCTGATAATTCTGCTGGCCACCATCACCAAGCATATTCTGCTGACCACCATCACCTAACATGTTTGACTGATTACCAGCACCTAAAACATTCTGCTGACCACCATCGCCCAACATGTTCATCTGATTACCAGCACCTAAAACATTCTGCTGACCACCATCACCTAAC
>DCGB01000112.1:0-180 GCA_002314515.1 Solobacterium sp. UBA1789
TATTCATGCCGATGAAAAGTTCCACATCATTGAAAGTCTTCGTGATGGAACATATAAGGTAGAAGTTATTAACTACTTTAATGATCCTTCACGTATTGACAGACTGGTTGGTCCTATTGTTGATATGCTGGCGATTGAAGTCGATTTTAAAAGCGAACAGACTGTCATACATACCATAAC
>DCGB01000112.1:223-6981 GCA_002314515.1 Solobacterium sp. UBA1789
GAGATTCTAGGTAAAAAACTCGGACTGAATGATGATCAGATCTGGGAGGTTTCTTTTGCAGCCAGAATTCACGATCTTGGGAAAATCAATATTCCCAGCAGTATTGTCGAAAAACAGGGGAAGCTTACACCTGAGGAATATGAGCGGATAAAGAAACATGTTATCTATACTGAACTGATTGCTAATGGCTTATTTCCAAGAAATGTTGTCAGTATTGCTGCCAAGCACCATGAAAGACTCGATGGCAGTGGTTATCCAAGGGGTTTAACATCTGATGATTTGAGTATTGAAGACCGCCTGGTTCAGATAACTGATGTTGTAAGTGCACTTTTACAGAAACGCAGTTATAAAAATGCGATGGAAAAGGAAGTAGTGATCAACATTATTTCCTCAGAAGCAGAAGCTGGTAAACTGGATAAACAGATTGTCGATATTCTTGTCGCCGACTACGATGAAATCATTCAGGCAGCACTCGATGACTCGGCAAAAACAATACAAACCTATGAAGGACTTAATGCCGAATATCGCAAGTATTTAAAAGAATATTCTTCTCAGGAACGTGATGCCATGGAAGAATTTGGTCTTTTTTCAGCAGTTAACTGAGGGCTATGTTATTAATGAAGAATATGGTATAGAAATGTTGAGGTAGTAGAATTTAATTTTCAGATAATGAAAATCGTAATAGCATCAGGATAAGTTTTACAATAGATAGTGTTAACATGGATGATAATATGTTAAATAAAAACATTTTCTAAGAAGGGAGAAATATATGTCTGATATAGAAATATTTCATTTAATTGAGGGCGCCAGGAAAGCTGAGGGCCTGGTAGTTATTATTGATGTCTTTAGAGCCTTTTCTTTGGAGTGTTATTTATATGATATGGGAGCCAAGGAAATCAGGCCGGTTGGAACTGTTGAAGATGCGTTTTCTTTACATGATAGAATTGACAACAGTCTTCTGGTTGGCGAAAGACATGGCAAAAAATGTGAGGGCTTTGATTATGGAAATTCACCTTCTTCCATCAATGCCAAGGATGTTTTGGGAAAAACCGTGATTCATACAACAAGCGCCGGAACCCAGGGTATTGTTAATGCGATTAATGCCACTAAGATTATTACGGGAAGTCTGGTAAATGCCAGGGCTATTGTTGAATATATCAAACAAACCCAGCCTCAAAAGGTCTCTCTTGTCTGTATGGGCAACAGTGGAGTCCGTTTGGCACAGGAAGATGAACTTTGTGCCGAATATATCAAGTCTCTTTTACTGGGTGAAAAGGACATTGATCTGAAAACAAGAACTGAAGACCTTAAGGTCAATGGTGGTGCTCATTTCTTTGATGAAACAAAACAGGAAGTATATCCAAACGAAGATTTCTTCCTGTGTATAAAAAACGATATCTTTAACTTTGTGATTGAAATCGAAAAAGATGAACTGGGATTTATTGCCAAAAAGAAAATGATTGAATTCTAATCAATAATATTAGTGTATTTTAAGAGGTAATAATTAATCGATTTACCAAAGATAATGAGGAAGAATATATTATTACGATAGATTGATTTGACAGTTGAAATATTGCTGAGTTGCTTAGAACGATTGCTGAGGCATGATATGTTTGATATAATTAAATAAATAATTTTTTATAAGTAATTATATAGAAATATCGCTTTTATTACCGGAGAATTTTTTGTGAAAAAGATGGATAAGAAAAAAAATAGGCTGACATTGATTACCCTGGTTACCGTTGTTCTGGTTCTGGTTTTATTATTGATAAGTTCAATGCGTAATTCCGTCAGACAGTCCGTTTATTCGGAAAGAAAAGCTCTTTTAGGTCGTCTATGTGAAAGCAGTGCTGATATTATTAATCAAAATATCAGTTTTATGCAGTCGATTTGTGATATTGTGACAGCCAATGCTGAACGTGACTTACAGGTTGAAGATGATATCAGTATCTATATTGATAAAATGAAGCAGGAGTCAGGCTATAATCAGCAGCTGTTTTTCTTTGTTGACAGTGATGGTCGCTATTATTCTTCGGATAATGTTTATGGCAAGATTGTTGATGCGGCTTATTATATTGACACCGCTGATGATAAACTCTATTATATTTCTTCACTTCCGCATATAAACGATCAGAAGGCTTATATGATTTTCCGCAATCGCTTATCTTCGCCACTTGAGGTCAATTTTAGGCAAAGTAAGGTTGAGATAACTTATTGTGGCATTTTATATGATATAGATAATTTAAATGATACCTTGTCTCAGGAATTTGCGGGTGAAAATAATACCTTTATTTACAGTGATGATAATGGTGTTATGTTATATAAGAATTTTGGTATCAGAATGCTGGTAAATGGTTATAACATTTATCAGAAATTTTCGCAGATCGATATAAACTTTGGTGAGGATCCTGCTGATTTAGAAAATACCTGCCGTCAGCGTCAGACCATGGTAGTAGCTTTTGATGTTGGAAATGAAGAATATTATTTCTGTTCATCACCAATTGCTGATACGGAATGGTCGTCAGCTTTTATCGTTCAGTCAACTTTTCTGGATAGTGTTTCCGGTAATTCTTTAACAAATATTATTATTTATGTCGCTTTAATTGTTGCCGTATTGGGTGTTTCAGTTGTTTTGCTGTTCCTGTCTTTCTATTCGAATCTGATTAAAAGCAGATCGATTATAGAAATAACTGAACTTAATAATGAACTTGATAATGCAACAAAGGCTAAGTCTGAATTTTTGTCCAATATGTCTCATGATATTCGTACGCCAATAAATGGCATTATGGGTATGACAACCATTGCCCGTAATGTTGAAGGCAATCCACAGAAGACCATGGATTGTCTGGATAAGATCGAAGGTGCTTCGCAACATCTGCTGTCACTGGTCAATGATGTATTGGATATGAGTCGAATTGAGCGTGGAAAAATTGAAATTATCTCAATGCCGCTTGATGTAATAGATGTCTGTGAAAACTGCTGCAATATCATTAATGGTCAGCTTTTGAAGCGCAATATTGAATTTATTAAGGATTTCAATGGCGAAAATACCCAGCTTATTGGTGATAATCTTCACTTGTCGCAGATAATAATCAATATTTTAAGTAATGCGGTCAAATTTACACCGGATGGCGGTACTATCTGGTTTAGATGTCGTGAATCTTTTAAGGATGAAAAACAGGTAACTTATATATTTGAAATTGAAGATACAGGAATTGGCATGAAAAAAGAATTCCTGAATAAGATTTTCGATGCTTTTTCACAGGATGAGGGTGGTGCCCGTTCGATTTATAAGGGAACCGGTTTGGGAATGGCTATTTCTAAGCAATTGGCTACTCTAATGAATGGTGATATTGCGGTTGAAAGCGAATTGGATAAGGGTTCTAAATTTACTGTTACTATTCCTTTTGTTATCAATAATGATGTTCAAAAAGAAGAAGACTTGTCTGTTGAGGATATTGATCTCACTGGCGTTAAAGTATTGCTGGTTGAGGACAATGAATTAAATATGGATATCGCTGTTGAACTTCTAAGTCCTAGTGGTGTCATTATTACCACGGCTGTCAATGGTCAGGAGGCTGTTGATCTCTTTACAAATAATGAAGCTCATACTTTTGATATCATTCTGATGGATGTTATGATGCCGATCATGAATGGCCTGGATGCAACCAGGGCTATTCGTTCGCTTGATCGTGAAGATGCAAAAACGATTCCAATTCTGGCTATGACTGCCAATGCCTTTGATAGCGATATTCAGGCAACAAAAGAATCCGGCATGAATGGTCATTTATCTAAGCCAATCAATATCGGTGAGGTGATAAAGACAATGGCTTATCATGTCAGAAAACAGAGGTTATTATAATGAAAAAAATATCAGGTTTATTATTTACTGCAATGATCTTACTCTCTTTGTTTGCCTGCAAGAGCGAGCCTGTTCAGGATGAGAGTCCTATTACCATGTTTATTCCTTTGGGTAATACGGAAAGTTATTATCGGACTTTGGCTGCAAAGATCAAGGATGAACTTGATATCGATGTCGAATTTGTCTATCAGATAAATCGAGATACTTCTGATACAATCAAGCTTTATTTTGAGCATAATGATTTGCCGGCTGATATTGTTTTTACGGCATCTAAAACTCCAGATAATTTATTGAAAGACAGCTGTGTTGATTTAATGTCACGTTCATCACTTACTTCTTTATTTACGCCGATGGTTATTCAGAACTGTACAACTGAAGATGGTGCCTTATATCAGTTACCGGTTTCTTCTCGTCTGATTGGCATTACCTATAATGAAACATTGTTACAGGAAATGGGCTGGAAGGTTCCAGAAAACTTCAATGATATGCTGGATCTAAAAAAGAAATGTGATGCTGCTGGTATTAAATTTGCAGTTAGTGATGGTCTGGCAACCGGTCATGGTTTTAACTGGTTATTTCATTTAATGGGATCTCAATGGATTTCTACTATTGAGGGTACTCAATGGCTTAAGGATTATCAGGCAGGTCAGACCGGTGTTGAAGAATTCAAGGAACAGTGTGCCTATTTTAAGAAATGGACCGAAGCTGGCCTTTGGGGTTCTTTTCATAACTATGACTGGAATGGCAATCAGGAATTCTCTAAGACCAGGGCCTTATTCTGGTTTGGTCTTGTTAATACTATGGATAGTTATGATGGTCCGGAATATGATGATAATGGCAATGAAACAGGCAGAGAATTACATGATGTCTACAAGTCAATTCCTTGGCTTAGTGAAGATGGTTCCAATAACTGTTATACCTATTATGATAACTGCTGGGTTTATGTCGATAAAAAACTTGAAGATGCTGAGGAAGCAGATAAATTAACGAAGGTTTTTGAAGTCATTGAATATATGGTTTCTAAGGATATTACGGAGCTGGTTTCTGCAATGGCCAAGGATACCTATGTATCAGTCAATGATTATGAATTTAGTGATGACCGTCTGTATTCTGACTATCAGGAGATGATTAAAACCGGTTTTATTCAGCCATGGTATTACAATATGTTCAGTATGGATTCAATCGTTTTCACGGGTGAAAAGATAAATAATTATATAGCTGGCACAGGTGATTATGATGAGATCTTTACAACCTTAGATGAATATAATCAGAAAGCTCTTAATTCTGAGGTAACGGTATTAAGCGAATTCAAAGAAAAACTGGATTATGAAAATACGGCTAAGCTGGTAGCGGTTTCAATTGGCGAAGCTTTGAATAAGAGTTTAGAAGATAGTAATCGTCAGGAAAGGGCTGAAGTTGCGATTGTGCCTTATACGACTAGTGCCAATATGCTTCCACCTTGGAAACCAGCTTCTGTTTGTAATTCTTTTATCTATGAAGGTAAATTTGATGCGGCTTATAATCTGGTGATTTTCCCAGCCAATGTCGTTTATCCGGATGGTATTTATCTGACTGGTTCAGAAATCAAGGCGTTGGTGGAAAAGGGCTTTGATCCTTCTGATCGCTATCTTAATGAGGACGGCAGCTCAGTATTTGATGATGAAAAATATGGCCCATATCCTTATGTCTGTGTTGTTAAAGAGGGAATAGAGCTGGAAGATGATAAAGAATATCTGGTAGCTCTAAGTAATTATTTCCTCAGCAATGCTGATTATCAGCAGCTAAGTGCTGAAGGAAAACTATTGGATAAGCCTGATAATATCTATACGGTTGAAACAGGTCTAAGCATTTTTACCAGCAAACATCCTCAGATTGGTATTGATGATTTGAAATGGCAGTAAACGAAAGAGGCTAGGCCTCTTTTTTGGAGATTTATGATATTAAGAAAATTAAATGATACTGATATTGGCCTGCTTGATGAGTGGCTAAAAACAGAACATGTTGTCAGGTGGTTTTTTAAAAGAAAAAGAGGGCATATTTGTTGAACCTTCGGCCTGTGCCGGTTTAAGGCTTTGGAAAAGATTGGTTTAAATGTTAAGGGGGCAACACACATCTCTTGGGCCAGTGGTGGCAGTATGGTTCCTTTAGATATTCAGAAAGCTTATTTGGAAGATAATTAGTATAATGAAGATAATGAAGGAAGGTTTATGTGGAATGAATAAGAAGGTCAGTGGAACAATTATTTCTTTACTTATTTTGGCTGTTGGTATTGCCCAGTTTTATCGCGGTAATATTATTTTTGGCATCTTGTGTGTTGCCTGTGCAATTATTCAATATTCGCAGGTGCCGGTTAATAAAAAGTAGATAGTAAATCCTGGTCATAATAGTGTTTTATTCTGTGTATCGGGGTTATACTTAAAATGAGAATATCGATAGAACAAGGAGGAAGGAATATGTTTGTATCGGATACTATTAAATATGTTGGCGTAAATGATCATAAGATTGATCTCTTTGAGGGTCAGTATGAAGTTCCACTTGGCATGGCTTATAATTCATATCTGATTGATGATAAAAAGATTGCCATTATGGATACTGTTGATAAGAACTTTACTCATGAATGGCTGGATAATATTGCAGCTGTTTTAAATGGTCGTAAGCCTGATTATCTGATTATTCAGCATATGGAACCAGATCATTCGGCAAATATTGCCAATTTTATGAATACTTATCCAGATACAACGATTGTATCTTCTCAAAAGGCATTTTCAATGATGCAGAATTTCTTTGGTACAGATTTTGCAGAAAAAAGAATTGTTGTCGGCGAGGGTTCATCTTTGGAACTTGGTAAGCATACATTGGCGTTTGTGACTGCTCCAATGGTACATTGGCCAGAGGT
>DCGB01000067.1:0-797 GCA_002314515.1 Solobacterium sp. UBA1789
TTCTGTTGGTGTTGTAACAATCACCCTGCCACAGATTGCCTATCTGGCTGCTGATGAAAAAGACTTCTATGAGCGTCTTGATCACATCATGGATATCTCTGCCCGTTCTTTGAGCATTAAGCGTGATGTCATCACTAAGCTTCTGAATAATGGTTTATATCCATATACAAAACGTTATCTTGGCACTTTCAACAATCACTTCTCAACTATCGGTTTAGTTGGTATGAATGAAACATGTCTGAATGCCAAGTGGTTAAGAACTGATTTGACTGATGTCAAGGCTCAGACTTTTGCCAGGGATGTATTGAATCATATGCGTGAGCGCCTGGTTATCTATCAGGAAAAATATCAGGCTTTATATAACCTGGAAGCTACACCAGCTGAATCAACTTCTTACCGTCTGGCAAAACATGATAAGGCTAATTATCCGGATATCATTACGGCCAATGATGTAGGTGCTCCATATTATACAAACTCTTCACATCTGCCAGTTGGCTATACTGCTGATGTCTTTGAAGCATTGGATATCCAGGATGAATTACAGACTCTCTATACTTCAGGTACAGTTTTCCATACTTTCTTAGGTGAAAAGCTTCCTGACTGGCAGGCTGCTGCCAATCTGGTTAAGAAGATTTCTGATAATTATCGTCTTCCTTACTATACAATTTCACCAACTTATTCTATCTGTAGCGACCACGGCTATATTACTGGTGAGGTTTATACTTGTCCAATCTGTGGCAAGAATACCGAAGTATGGTCACGTATTACCGGCTATTATCGTCCAGTTCAGAACTGGA
>DCGB01000067.1:826-4882 GCA_002314515.1 Solobacterium sp. UBA1789
ATTTGAAGATCGTAAGGAATATGAAATTGAATCTTCTGTTCTAAAGGCCAGAGAAGTCATGAGTGAAGTACGTCAGGCTAAGGATGAAATGATGCTAGACAGCAACATTATTCCAACCATGTATACAAAGGATCATTGTCCTAAGTGTAAGGGCGCTGAACAGCGTTTCAAATTAGCTGGTATTGAATTTAAAGAAGTCAACTGTTCACAGAATATGGCTATTGCTGAAGAACTTGATATCTATCAGACACCAACCATCATCGATCCGGATGGAACCCGCTTTGTCGGTGACAATGCCGCTGTCGAATGGATGGCCAGACACGGAAAATAAAACAAACAAGACCTGCAGATGCAGGTCTTCTTGACTAAGGAGATAAATAATATATGTACGATATCGTTGTTGTTGGTGGCGGCCCGGCTGGTTTAACGGCTGCTGTATATGGCCTAAGAAATAATAAAAAGGTCATGCTGATTGAAAAAAATGTCTTTGGTGGTCAGATTGTCAATTCACCAAAGGTTGAAAATATTCCGGGTTTTACTTCCATCAGTGGTGATGAATTTGCCGATAACTTTTTAAATCAGCTTATGGCCCAGGGTGGTGAAGTTGCCTTTGGTGAAGTTAAGGAAGTTAAAAAAGAAAACGATCTGTTTACAGTCAAAACAGCAGAGGGCCAGTCTTATGAGTCCAGAGCTGTTATTCTGGCTACAGGAACCACTCATCGTCTTTTAGGTCTGGAGGGTGAGGAAAACCTGATTGGTAGCGGCATCAGCTTTTGTGCTGTCTGTGATGGCGATTATTATAAAAATAAAACTGTCTGTATGATTGGTGGAGGCAATTCAGCTTTTGTTGAAGCTGAACTTTTGTCTTCGATTGTCAGTAAGCTTATCATATTGCAGGATATGCCTTATTTTACAGCTGATCAGAAGCTGCAGAATAGTCTCTTAAGTAAAGAAAATATTGAAGCTCATGTCAATACAAAAGTACTATCCTATGTCGTTGAAAACAGCGAATTGAAGGGTGTCAGATATAAAGAAAATGGTGAAGAAAGAACTGTTTATTGTGACGGTGTCTTTTTAGCGGTTGGTCTGATTCCTGATAATGAATATTTTAAGGAACTGGTCACTTTGGATGACAGAGGTTATTTTAAGAGTGATGAAACGATGACGACAAAGACTCCTGGTCTTTTTGTTGCCGGTGATGCCCGTGCCAAAACTTTGCGCCAGGTAACAACTGCCTGTGGTGATGGTGCGATTGCCGCTATTGCTGCCTGCAACTATTTGGGCTATGGAAAATAAAAAATTTGTTTTAAAAGCTGATTATAAACCAACTGGCGATCAGCCTCAGGCTATTGATAAGCTGGTTGATGGTCTTAATAATGGCATCTATGAACAGGTTCTATTGGGAGCTACCGGTACCGGTAAGACTTTTACGGTGGCCAATGTCATTGAAAGAGTACAAAAGCCAACACTTGTTTTTGCCCACAACAAGACCCTGGCTGGTCAATTATATTCGGAATTTAAGGCCCTGTTTCCTGATAATGCGGTTGAATATTTTGTATCCAATTTCGATTATTATCAGCCGGAAGCCTACTTGCCAAAAAGTGATACCTATATTGAAAAGAATGCGGTTACCAATGATGAGATTGATATGCTTAGAATGTCGGCCTATAATTCTCTTCTGGAAAGAAAAGATGTCATCGTTGTTGCCTCAGTAGCCTGTATTTATGCATCCAGTAATCCTGAGGATTATGAGGGCATGTTTTTTACTTTGAAGGTTGGAGAAATAATTGATAGGCAGGAACTGATTCGTAAACTGGTCTTAAGACAGTATCAGCGTAATGACGTTGATAAGGTCAGAGGCTCTTTTTCAGTTAAGGGTGATACGATAGAAGTCTGTCCTGGTCATAGCGATTCTTTTATTATCCGCATAGAAATGTTTGATAATGAGATTGAAAGAATCTGTGAAGTTGATCCATTAACCAAGAATGTTCTTAATGCCTATCTGGTCTATAACTTTTTCCCAGCCAGTGGTTATGCCCGCAATATGGATGATATGCGTATTGCCTGTGATGGCATTGAAAAAGAACTGGAAGAAAGACTGCAGTATTTTAAAGATAATAACAAACCACTGGAATATGAAAGGCTGGAACAGCGCTGTCGCTATGACCTGGAGTCGTTGAGAGAAATTGGCATGTGTTCAGGCATTGAAAACTATGCCATGTATATCGACCATCGTCAGCCAGGTGAGCGTCCTTATAATCTTTTTGACTATTTTAAGGATGATTTTTTAATTGTAATTGACGAATCCCATGCCTCATTGCCACAGATTAAGGGAATGTATAATGGCGATAGAGCCCGTAAGGAAACACTGGTTGAATATGGATTTCGTTTGCCTAGTGCTTTGGAAAATCGTCCAATGCGTTTTGATGAATTTGAAAATGTTCAGGCTCAACGTATTTATGTTTCTGCAACCCCTGGTGATTATGAACTGGAGCGGGTTGATAATGAGGTCATTGAACAGATTATTCGTCCAACCGGCTTATTGGATCCCCATGTTGAAGTCAGAGGAACGATGTCTCAGATCGATGATCTGTTAAATGAGATACACAAAAATATTGAGCAGAAAGAAAGAACCTTAATCACGACTTTGACTGTAAAGATGGCAGAAGATCTGACAGCCTTTTTACAGAAACAGAATTTAAAGGTTGCCTATTTACATCATGAAACCAAGACTTTGGAGAGAACTGAAATAATTCATGACTTACGCTTAGGAACCTATGATGTCCTGGTTGGTATTAACCTCTTAAGAGAGGGCTTGGATATTCCTGAGGTTTCTTTGATTGCAATATTGGATGCGGATAAAGAAGGTTTCTTAAGAAGTGAGCGTTCTTTGATTCAGACCATTGGTCGTGCTGCCCGTAATGAACATGGTCGGGTCATTATGTATGCCGATAGTATTACGGATTCGATGTCTAAGGCCATAAACGAGACTAACAGGCGTCGAAAGATCCAGGAGGCCTATAATCTTGAACATCATATTGTTCCAAGGTCAATTAAAAAGGACATTCTGGATACTATTCATGGTAAGGAAACCCGCGAGATTACTTCAAAATATCTCAGAAATAAACATCATAGCAAGCAGGATAAGGAAAAACTTATTGCGTCTTTGGAAAAGGAAATGAAGGAAGCAGCCAGAGTATTGAATTTTGAAAAGGCAGCTGAACTTCGCGATATTATTTTGGAAATGAAAGCAGAATAATGGCACACCGATAAGTGCGTGTAGTAAAATAAAGATATGAGAAAACTAATTATTATTAGCGGTGTTTCCGGTGCTGGCAAAACGACCGCAACCAATATTCTGGAAGATCTGGGCTATCGCTGTATAGACCAGTATCCGGTTGAACTTCTGCCTCAGCTTTTTGATCTGTTAAATAATGATCAGAGCGCCAAATACGAGGATGTCGCTTTGACAATTCCAATTATGGACCTGGCTAATTATCATTCGATGTTGCAGAATACGGAACTGGAGCCACTTTATGTCTTATATGATGCTGATAAGGATGTCATCATTAATCGTTATAAGTTTACCAGACGTATTCATCCTTTACTGATTTCCAATGTTGCGGATACTTTATCAGAGGCCATTGATATTGAAAAACAGCTCGTAAGTAATTTTGCCTATAAGAATGTCTTTTATATCGATACGACTTCTTTGAATGTTAAACAGCATACAGATAAACTGATGAGAATCATTGGTGGTGTTGAACATACCAATCTGTCATTGAGCTTTGTTTCTTTTGGCTATAAATATGGTATTCCTTCAGATGCGGATGAGGTTTTTGATGTTCGTTTTCTGGATAATCCTTTTTATGATCCTTTATTAAGGACGCTTACTGGTAATGACAAGGAAGTGCAGGACTTTGTATTGAGATCTGAGAAGTCTAAAACTTTTTTAAACATGTTAATAAATTATCTGGATTTTATGATCAATGCCTATGATAAGGAAGAAAAGCGGCATTTAACTATCTGCATCGGCTGTACTGGTGGTCAGCACCT
>DCGB01000067.1:4906-9501 GCA_002314515.1 Solobacterium sp. UBA1789
GTGTGACAATTGCTAATTATTTATATGATTACTATCAGAGTAAACATGACTGTTATCTGAAACATCGGGAGCTTGAAGGATGAAGAAGATTGTTGTGATCGGTGGGGGTCATGGGCAATCGGTTATTCTGCAGGGCATTAGAGATTTAGAAGATGTCGAGATTACGGCAATTGTTACGGTTGCGGATGATGGCGGTTCAACTGGCCGTTTAAGAGAAAGATACAATATTCCGGCAATGGGCGATATTCGCAATGTTTTATTATCTCTTTGCGAAGATGATTCGCTTTTATATGATTTGATGAATTATCGTTTTTCAGGTGCCAAGGAAGAAGATGTTGAAGGACATAGTCTGGGTAATCTGATTTTAACTGCCTTATCGGAAATCAAGGGTTCTTTTCAGGATAGTATCGATATTCTGTCAAAAGAATTGCAGGTCAAGGGTCGAATTTTGCCTTCAACAGTAGAATATCTTAATTTATTTGCCTTGATGGATGATGATACGGTTGTCAAAGGTGAGGCCAATATTCCCAGTTTTAAGCATCATATTACCAGAGTTTTTTATGACCATGAGGTTGAGGCTTTTAAATCAGCAGTTGATGCCATTAGAGAGGCTGATCTTCTGATATATGGTATCGGTTCGCTTTATACATCGATTTTACCTAATACAATAATTTCGGGTATTAGAGAGGCCTTAAAGCAGACAAAGGCCTTAAAAGTTTACTTTGCCAATGTCATGACCCAAAGTAATGAAACTTTTGATTATGATTTGCATGATCATGTTCAGGCTCTGCTTGATCATCAGACACCAATAGACCTGGTTGTCAAGCATTCAGAAACCATTCCTCAGGCTATTTTATATCGTTATCATCTGACCAATAGTGTTGAAGTTGTTGATAATGGTGATGTTGAATGTCGGGTTATTGAACGTGAACTTCTGGATTTCAGTTCTGGTCTGGTTCGTCATTCGCCAGAAAAGATTGCAATAACTGTTAAAGAACTTCTGGAGGATTGTTAAATGTCATTTACTTCAGAAATCAGGCAGGAAGTTTCTTATAATGAACTTTTGGATTGCTGTAACAGGGCTGAATTGAGTGCACTTATTCAGCTTTTATCTTCTTTGACAATTGAAGAGCGTAAGATGTATGTGGTTGTAAGGACCGAAAATCCGACAACGGCCAAACGTATTATTTCCCTGGTAAAAAAACTGTATCAATATAAGACAGAACTTACTGTTGTTCAGAAGACCAATCTGAAAAAGAACAATATTTATAACGTTAAAATCTTAAGTGATGGCCGTTATTTTTTAACTGATCTGGGTCTCTATTCGGAAAACAAGGGCCTATTGGGTCATCCTTCTTATAGTATTGTTGCCAAAAACTGTTGTGCCCGTGCCTATCTGGCGGGTGCTTTTATTGCCTATGGTTCCTGTAATGCTCCAACCAGGTCCAATTATCATCTGGAGATATCTTTACTGGAGCTTGGTTATGCAAACTATATCGTTTCTTTATTGAAGCGTTTCAATATCGAAGCCAAAATATCCAAAAGACGAAACCGCTATATCGTCTATATCAAAAAAGCGGAAAGCATTGCCGATTTCTTTAGACTGATTGGTGCTCAGGAATCGCTGATGAATTTTGAAAACAGTCGTATAAATCGTGACTTCTTTAATAATATCGTCAGGCTTGACAATTGCGAGATTGCCAATGAAATGAAATCACTGAATGCTGCTAAAAATCAGATTGAAGCCATCAATCTGATTAAGGAAGCAGACAAATATGATGCTTTGGATGAAAAACTGAAGAATGTCATTGATTTACGACTTCGATATCCCGACCACTCTTTATTGGAACTGTGCGAAGAATATCAGACGCTGTATGGCCAGACTTTATCAAAGTCAGGACTGAAACATCGCCTTAATAAAATCGATGCAATCGCAAGGAACTTATGAGATGAATACATGTCTGTTACCTTCTTTTAAAAAATGCCAGATTGAAGATATGCCTCTGATATCTTCTTATCTAAAGAAGGCTGATTATCTGGGATCTGATTACAATGTTGTCAATATGACAATGTGGGATGTTTTTTATCCGCTTTATTATTATGAGGAGGCTGATTTTTTACTGATCGCCTGTTTCCATGATGATAATTACTACCTTTATATGCCGTTATGTGATAGCAGCTGTTTTGAAAAAGCTCTATTGCGGGCTCAGGAACTCTTTCTTGCGGCATCAATAAAATTCAGACTGATCTTTTTTGATGAGGAACATAAGGATAGGGCATTGTCTTTGTTTAAGGATATCGAGGCTCAGGAACTGGTCAATAGTTTTGATTATATTTATGATATGAATTCTTTTAGAACTTTTGTTGGCAAAAAAATGCAGAAAAAGCGCAATCATCTCAATAATTTCTACAAAAATTATCAGGATAGATTTGTCTATGAGGATCTGAATGAAAACAATATCCAGGAATTATATGACTTTGTCAGAAATCTTGATTGCGAAGATGACGAGGTCTTAAAGATTGAAAAAGAAGGTATTTTTAGACTATTGGATAATCATCAGCATCTGAGATATGAAAGTGGATTAATCAGGATAGATTCCAGAATCGAGGCTTTTATTATTGCATCTGATTTGAATTCAATGTGTGTTCAGGAGAATGTTGAAAAGGCTGATAAGAATATTACAGGTTTATATCAGGCAATGATTAAGGAATTTTTTGGCCGCCACTTCCTCGATAAGATCTATATTGATCGCGAAGATGATGCTGGCATTGATGATTTGCGTCTATCAAAGTCTTCCTATCATCCTTGTGGCTATGTTCATAAATATATGTTGGAGTAGTAATGATTCGT
Source organism: Solobacterium sp. UBA1789 (assembly GCA_002314515.1). Taxonomy (GTDB): domain Bacteria; phylum Bacillota_I; class Bacilli_A; order Erysipelotrichales; family Erysipelotrichaceae; genus Colivicinus. Next base: position 7,758 of record DCGB01000067.1, read on the forward strand.
TTATTAAAGAGGGAAGAAAAATCTTTATTAAGAGGACTTTGGGACCAGGAGTTTTCTTTTGATGATGGAGGTTTTACTTCCTTCTTTTTTGATAATTATTTTGATGACTGTCTTCATTATGTTCTGGATGAAGATGGCATTAAGAGCCTTGCCTCAATCTGTTATCATCAGGTATTTTTTCGGGGTGAGTATGTTAAGGTGGCAATGATTCTGGGAGTAATTACTTTAAAAGAATTTCGGCATCAGGGAAAGATGGATATTCTTTTAAATTACTTACTTAATGAAGTATTGAATAATGATCCTTTTGTGATGATTCAGGCATATGATGTAGATTTATATAAGCATTTGGGTTTTAGAGTTGAGTATTATCGTTATCACTATTTCTATAATGAGAAAGAAGCTGATGATTTAATGGAATTGGATTCTTTGGATCTTTTGAATATCTATCATAAATACTGTTCTGATAAAGAGGGTTTTTATCAAAGAAGTGATAGCGATATGAAAATGCGAATGAGGGCTGTCAAGAAAATGAATGGTGTTTTCTATGGAAATAAAGGGGCTTATTGCGAATTTTATCCAGAAAGCAGAACAGTTGAATGTTTAATATTCACTGAAAAAGATCAGGCAATATCATTACTATCGGCATTAGCCTATAAATATGGGACAATTGAAGTATATGATCAGGATGATTTGTTAGATCGAGGTGAAAGACTGCCTTATACGCAGATCAGAATGAAAGATGATGATTATTTTGTCTTTAAAAAGACCTTTATGCATGAATATATCTAAGGAGTAATATACATGAAAGAAGTAGTAATTAAGAGTTTTGAAGATTTGCAGGATATCTTTTTTAAGAACTGTTTTGATGAAGGAACAAAGAGATATCGCAATAATTTTGTCTATCGTGGTATTTCTGATATTTCTTATCCTTTAATCACTTCTTTGAATAGGGTTTGTGCTCATGATTTGACTTTAGAGAATTCAATTGTCCGTAATTTCATGAAATATGGATTTGCGGATGTCAATAATATTTCTTCTTTCTGGCAGATCATTGCCACGGGTCAGCATTTTGGTTTGCCAACCCGTCTTTTGGACTGGACTTATTCTCCTTTGGTTGCGGCCCACTTTGTGACGGCTAAAATCCAGGATTACGATAAGGATGGCGTCATCTATTGTGTGGATATCGAGGATAGTCTGATGTCTTTGCCCCAGCCTTTGAAGGATTTATTGCTGGAATCACGGGCTTCTTCTTTTACTATTTCGATGCTGGAGAAATGTGCCAGAAATTTTGATGAACTGGCTTCTTTGAGCGACAAACCTTTTTTCCTTTTTTATGAACCAGCTTCGACAAATGATAGAATGGCAAATCAGTATGCCTTATTTTCCTGTGTTTCTGATCCGCATTACACAATACAGGAACTCCTTGAAAAATACGAAAACAATAGTCTCTATCGCATTATTATTCCAAAGGAATGCAAGCTGGAAATAAGAGATAAGCTGGNNGATTATATCAATATTTCGGAAAGAGTTATTTATCCAGGTCTTGATGGAATCTGCAGCTGGATAACCCGTCGTTATTATGATTTGAGTCAGTATTCGGGTAAGAAGAATGACTAGAGTTCTAATCACGGGTGCCAGTAGCGGACTGGGAGAGGCTTCGGCTTTTCTTTTTGGTCAAAAGGGTTTTGATCTGCTGCTGGTGGCAAGAAATAAGGAAAAACTTTTAGATATCAAAAGTGAAATT
>DCGB01000067.1:9531-10654 GCA_002314515.1 Solobacterium sp. UBA1789
TAGAATAAATATCATAATGATGTCAGAATTTTTGATGGCGATTTATGTAAAGAAGATACTGCTTTGAATATCTATAATTTCTGTAAGGATAATAATCTGAAGATAGATGTACTCATCAATAATGCCGGCATTGGCAGTTACGGCTTATTTAAAGATAGCGATATGACAAAAAACAGGATGATAATCGACCTTAACAATAAGTCTCTGGTTGAATTATCCTATTATTTTATTCAGGATATGCTTAAAAATGGCTATGGGCATATCATCAATGTGGCTTCTATTGCTTCTTTTGTTCCAGGTCCCTATATGGCACTGTATTATGCCTCTAAGGCCTTTGTCTATAGTTTTTCTTTGGCCTTAAGAGAAGAATTAAAGGACAGCAATGTTCATGTTTCACTAGTCTGTCCAGGGCCAATGCAGACGGATTTTACTAAAAAGGCAGGTTCGGTAAATAAGAGCTTTTTTAACTCTTTTGTGGCAATGAAGCCTGAAAGAGTTGCTGATTATTTATATAATATCTATGTAAAGAATAAAGACTTTGAACTTACTGGTCTTCTAAATAAGGTGGCAGCCTTTTCTCTAAAGGTATTGCCGGTATCGCTGTGCACAAAAATTGAGGCAGAAATTCAAAAAAAGGCAAAAAGCAGGGGGTAATAGATATGAAAGTTGTTTTGGACAAGTTGACTAAGATCTTTCCTGATCTTAATAACAGGGACAAAAAGGTTGTTGCGGCTGATGAGCTGACTTTTGAGATTCCTGATGGTCAGCTGGTTGCGCTGTTGGGTCCTTCGGGTTGTGGTAAGAGTACAACACTGAATATGATTTGTGGCTTAGAAGAACCAACATCCGGTCGTATTTATTTTGGTGATGATGATGTCACTGAATTGCCGCCAGAGGTCAGGGGAGTTGGTATGGTTTTTCAGAACTATGCCCTTTATCCGCATTTGACAGTTCGCAAGAATATTATGTTTCCTTTGGAAAACCTGAAGGGTGATAAGAAACTGACTAAGGCCCAGATGGAAGAAAAGGTTGTTGAAACAGCTAAGGTCGTACAGATAGATGGTCTTTTGGATCGTAAGCCTTCAGAAATGTCAGGTGGTCAGCAGCAGCGTGTGGCCATTGC
>DCGB01000053.1 GCA_002314515.1 Solobacterium sp. UBA1789
AGGAAAATAATACTTTATCTGATCTGTTTTATTCTGTTGTGCATTTGTGTTGGTTTGTATATTGTTGTTGATCCTTTTTATGAGGAAGTTGTAGTTACCAATCATTTAATTGGCGAAAGGGAGGTTGTTTGTGCTGAAGACCTTGAATTACTTAAGGTTCCCAAAAGAATGATAAATGGTGATTATTATCTAAGCAGTGATGAAGTTACTGGTTTGGTTACTAAAATCAATATGGCCATTCCCAAGGGTTCTTTTTTATATAAGAATGCCCTGGAAACAAACATCAGGGATGATATTGATTTAAAACTTAAGGATAATGAGGTTTCTTATGATTTGTTTGTCAGAGATATTAAAGCCAATAGTGGTCATTTAAATGAGGGAATGTATGTTGATTTATATCTGACTTTAAATAAGGATAAGGCTGTATCTGATTTACTTGTTTCTTCCTGTAAGATAATAGCTTTATATAATGCCCAAAATGAAAGAATAAGGGATTATGAAACGGCAAATGCCACTATAATCACCATTAATTTACTAAAAGACCAGGTTGCCTATGTCAACAAGGCTTTGATAAGCGGGGAAATATCACTTGTTGTGGGCAATGATCCCTATAGTGAAAGACAGTCCAGTTTAAATAAGGAGAGTGAAGTTCTTGCTTATATCGAATAAAAGTGAACTCCTGCCAAGAGAAAAAGCTTTAGCCTATGGGTTGGATAGCCTGGAAAATGCAGAATTACTGGCTTTGGTTATTAAATCAGCCTATGCTGGTCGTAATGTTTTGGAATTATCTAGGGATATCATTAATATTGCCAATGGCTTTGATCAGCTTTTATCTTTAACCTATGAGGAGCTGATTACAATTAAGGGCATCAAGAATGCCAAGGCCTTAGAAATAATGGCCATACTTGAAATCTGCAAACGTTTATCACATGTTGAACATGTTTCTGATCATAAGAAAGAACTTGATTCAAAAATGCTGGTAGACTGGTTGCGTTTTAGTGTCGGTTTTAAGAATCAGGAAGAATTTGTTGCCGTTTTTATTGATAATAAGGGCAGGATTATTCGTCATGAGACTTTGTTTAAGGGTTCAAGAAATATGACGGTTGTTGGTGTTGATGAATTAATGAGAAAGGCTATATTGGCAAGGAGTGCTTATCTTGTTATTGGCCATAATCACCCAGGTGCTGATTGCCATCCTTCTAATGCTGATTTACTTCTGACAAAGCAGATTAAGGAAGCTGCTTCTTTAATGCAGATTGGTTTACTCGATCATTTAATTGTTTCACCAGATTCTTATTTCAGCTTTAAAAAAGAGGGTTTATTATGAGCGCTTAGTAGTGTTAAAATTTAGGTGTGAAGAAATGTCTGATTTTTTTATTATTGATTTTTCTGACAGCGTGTTCAAGCTGGACTAAGGAGTCTTTGGACTCTTCTTTAGATGCACTGATTGTCAATGAATTGAGTCCTTTGAATCTGCGTCAGAATAATCAGCTCAAATATTTTTCTTATTATCTGCCATCGGATATGCAGGAAAAGGCTTATGATGATGAGATGCTGATTGTGGCTTATGATGATATTGAAATACTGATTAATATCAATATTGCCTCAATCATCAATCGTCGTTATTATGAGACTTATTCTTTAACTGACGATGGTTTTTTTGATGAAAAGAACTGCTGTTATAACAATTATGCCTACTATAATGATTTAAGCGGCCAAACCAAGGAATTAAAGATTAATATCTATCAGAATGACGACCTTTATTTCATTCATGTCTTTACCAGCAATATGCAGTTTTATAGTGTTGCCACCTTAAATGAGGTCTACGAGGTTGTTCGTCATATCTATCTTATGGCCCGTTGTATTACAGTTGATGAGGATGCGGTTGTCAGTGTCTATTCAACCAAGGATGTCATTGATTATCAGAAAAAGCAGATAGATCTGTTTGAATATATTATTCCATCTTCAGGTACAATTGCGGATTTGGCAAAAAATGGCATCATCAGCAATGTTTATGACTACGTTGAACAGGAAGATATATCAGAAAATACTATTGAAGAAGAAAATGCTGAAGAAACAAATGAACAGGAAGATATAGAAAATGAGGAGGAAGAATAATGGCTGACATTCGTAAAAAGTTTATTGACATCCTTTTTGAACCGGAAGAAGACGAAGAAGAAACTGTCGTAACTAAGCCAGAGCCTAAAAAGGAAGCTGAAGTCAAAAAAGAAGTTCAGGTTGAAAAGCCAGTTGCAGCCGTTGAGGAAAAGAAGGACCGCAATACAATACAGGCTAAAGAGATTATGTATAAGAATTCTTCTTTTGCCAATATCGAATTAGAAAAAAAGGATATTCCTCTTAAGAAGGCTGAAAATGATAATTATGAATATGAGGCTTTACCAAATATTTCGCCTATTTTTGGTGTAATTGATGAAAAAAATGCCAAGACAAAGGAAGTTGTCAGCAAGGTTGATACCAATCAGACAATGAAGCCGGAGTCTTCTTATCTTGGTACGGTTATTTCGCCTTTTTATGGTTATGATGAGGAAAAGGCTAATGAAGAAAGAATGAATATTCTAGCCAAAATCAGTAAGAAAAAAGATGATGATCTGATGGATGTCACCGAAGAACTGGGTGATTTATTTGAAGATGATTATAAGGAAAAGACATTGGAAAGAATGCTGGAAGAAGATACAACTTATGTAGTTGGCAATGAGATTGATTTATTTGCCGATGTCTTTGGCGAGGAAAAGAAATGATTTATTTTATCGGAATTAAGGGTTCAGGTATGGCGTCTTTGGCTGTTATGATGAAGCAGCTTGGTGAAGATGTCTGCGGTTCGGATTTGGATAAGCATTTTTTTACCGAAGAAGAATTGCTTAAAAACCAGATCCCTATCTATTCTTTTAATAAAGACAATATTAAAGATGGCTATACGGTAGTTATTGGCAATGCCTTTCTGGAAGATTTTGAAGAAGTTGTTGCAGCCCGTAACAATAAGACCTGCAAGTGTTATCGTTATCATGAATTTCTGGGAATTCTGGTTGATAAATATCATTCTGTTGGCATTGCCGGTTCTCATGGTAAGACAACAACCACAACGATGACTAAGACTTTGTTGTCACATTTTGCCCCAACGGCTTATCTGATTGGTGATGGTCAGGGTCATTTGACTAAGGATAGTCATTATCTTTGTGTTGAATCTGACGAATTCAGAAGACATTTTCTGGCTTATCATCCTAAGGAAGCTATTATTACCAATATTGAAATTGACCATGTAGATTACTTTAAGGATGAGGAAGATTATTTTTCGGCTTATCAGTCTTTTGCGGACAATGTCAAAGATTATCTTTTCTACAATGGCGATGATGAGTGGTGTCGTAAATTAAAACATCATAATGCCTATAGCTTTGGTTTCAATGAAAATAATGATTACCATATTAAGAATCTGAAGAATGATTCAGTTTCTTCTTCTTTTGACTTCTATTATCACGATACATATCTGGCTTCTTATGATTTGCCTTTGGTTGGTAAACATCTTCTCTATGACATCATGGGTGTTTTGTCTTTGGGTGATAAGCTTGGATTTGATCATCAGATGATGAAAGAGGCGTTTGAAGAATATAGAGGTCCTAAGCGTCGTTATAAGATTGAAGAATATCATGATTCGGTTTTTGTCGATGACTATGCCCATCATCCAACCGAGGTAAAGGTAACAATCGAGGCTTCTTTTGCCCGCTATCCTGATAGGGAAATTGTTGCTGTATTTAAGCCGCATCGGGCTTCTCGTGTCTTATATTTTGCGGATGATTTTGCAAGGGCATTGAGTATTGCTGATCATGTTTATCTTTTGGATTTTACTTCAATTGATGATAAGCAGGATGGTACGGATATTGATATTACTTATTTACAGAAAAGAATTCCTGGTTCAGTCATTTTGAGTGAAGATGAAGAGGGGGCTAAACTTTTGTCTAAACACAAGGGTGCCTGTTTTGTCTTTATGTCTTCCAAGGATATCTATAATATTGCAAAACTTACCAAGAAGTATCTCTAGTAATGTAAACGCTTTTTAGTCCCTTGAAAAAATTTTCATAATTTAATAGAATAATCATGAGGTGAACAAAAATGAATAGTTTTTTAGACACTTTATATGAAGCCAGTCATCAGTTTTTGCCCCTTGTTGGCATTATCACTTTGGTGGTAGTCATCATTTTTTTGACTAAACTTATTAATCTGGCGGATGCGATCGCTAAAACATTGGAAAAAACCGATACAACCATTGATCTGGTTGATAAGTCAATCGAAAAAATCCAGGATCCTTTAGATGCAGCTGTTCGCGTTGCCGGCAGTGTTGATCGAGCCTATGACATTTCACTCAAGGCCATCAGTAGCGCTAAGGACTATGTTGATAAGAATGCCAAAAATATCAAGGCAAAAATAGACCAGATGACTGTAGAAGAAAATGATAACGAAGAAGGAGAGATAGAAAATGACTGAACAGGAAAAGATTGAACAGACAATTAAAGATACTGTTGAAGAAATGAAGAAAAAGATCGATGAAATTTCTAATGAAGAAGTTGAAAGCGATAATGATGATGTAAAAAAGGAAGCTGATGAATTAAAGGAAAAGGCTATTGAAACTTTAAATAAGGCTGTTGAGAAGTTAAAGGAAACTTATAAAGAAGTTAAGGATTCTGATGAACTTAAGAATGTTGTTGAATTTGTTAAGACTAAGTCTGCAGATCTGGCTGATACAACAATGCTTAAGATTAAAGAACTTAAGGAAAACGAAAAGTTAAAAGAAGGCGTCAAGAAGGCTTCGGAAGCTGTTAAGGATGCCGGTGCCAAGGTAAAAGAAAGCATCGACAATAGTGAGGTCCTGGATAATGTTGTTGATAAGGCTGGTGAAGTATTATCTGATGTCAAAGACAGCATTAATGAATTTGTCAACAAACCAGAAGTTGCTGAAAAGATCGATAAAGTTAAGGATACAACTATTGATGTTGGCGAAAAAGCTGTTTCAGCATTAAAGGAATGGTTAAAACCGGAAGATAAGGGTGACAATTAATGAAACGCATCACCATCTATGACGTAGCTAAGGAAGCCGGCGTTTCTTTAGCCACTGTCTCACGAGTAATGAATGGATCTGATGCCGTCAAATCACAAACCAAAAATAAGGTTGAAGAAGCAATTACCAAACTGGGCTATAAGCCAAATGCCATTGCTCAGGGTCTGGCTTTGCAGCGCACAACAACCATTGGTCTGATTTTTCCTAATTCTGCTTTTGCCTATAATGAACAGTTAATTAATGGTCTTTGCGATGTTGCCAAGATCTATGATTATACAATTGCGCTTCATACGATTTCTGAGGGTATTACCAATATTCAGGAAGTTGTTGATGAGGTTATCAAGTCTCGTGTTGATGGTGTTGTTATTTATTCGGATAAGCCTTTAGATGAATCAACAAAGTTACTTGATGAATACGCCATCCCAATGGTTGTGATTGGCAATAAGGTTGCTTCTAATGCCATTGCTTCAGCATATATCAATTATGAAGATGCGGTCATTGAATTATGCGAAAAGTATCTGGATAAGGGTATTAAAGATATCATGATCATGGAAGATCGTAAGAATGAAAATGTCACTTCTGCCATGTTAAAGGGTGCCAGATCGTGTTTTGAAAGTAAGGGACTTGTTTTCAATAATTATCTGGAATATTCTTCCGATGAGCGTTCAACTTATAAATATTTAAAGGATTATTTTGAAACACATAAACATCAGTTAATGATTGTGAATCGTGATTCACAGGCTTTGGCTGTTTTAAATGCCGCTCGAGAAAACGGTATTAAGATTCCTGAGGATATGGAACTGGTTTGCATGACTGATTCCAAATTCACTTCGATGGTTAGACCAGAGATTTCAGCTTATACCGTTCCTTCTTATGATCTGGGTGCTGTTTCTATGCGTTTAATGACCAAGATGTTAAAGGATGATAGTGTTGAAGATAAGGAAAAAGTTTTAAATTGTCTGTTCTTGGAAAGACAGACAACCAAGAGGTAGCAGATATGGGAATTTATGAAGAACTGGAATGGCGTGGTCTTATTAAGGATGTATCGTCACCAGATATTAGAGAAAAGTTAAATAAGGGTGGTATGACCTTTTACATCGGTACCGATCCAACCGGTGACTCTTTGCACATTGGTCATTTCAGCAGTTTTCTTATTTCTAAACGTTTAAAAGATGCTGGCCATAATCCTATTCTTTTAGTAGGCGGTGGTACCGGTTTAATCGGTGATCCAAAACCGGATGCTGAAAGACCAATGATTACCAGAGAAGCTGTTGATCATAATTTTGCCTGTCTAAAGGCACAGGCTGAAAAGGTTTTTGGCTTTGAGGTTGTCAATAACTATGACTGGCTGAAGGATTTTACAATTATTGACTGGTTGCGCGATGTCGGTAAATATTTCAATATCGGTTATATGTTAAATAAGGATATTGTAAAAAGAAGACTGGATGAGGGTATCACTTATACAGAATTTTCTTATATGACTATGCAGGCATATGACTTCTTACATCTTCATAATGCCAAAGGTGTTGATCTGCAGGTTGCCGGTCAGGACCAGTGGGGTAATATTACTGCTGGTATTGAACTGGTTAGAAAGAAGCAGAATGAAGAGGTCTATGGTTTTACTATGCCATTATTGACTAAATCTGATGGCACTAAATTCGGTAAGACCAATGGTAAGGCTATCTGGCTGGATATCAATAAGACTTCAGCTTATGAAATGTATCAGTTCTTTATCAATTCGGAAGATGATAAGGTCATTGACTATTTGAAATTTTTGACTTTCCTTTCTAAAGAAAAGATTGAAGAACTGGAGAAATCCAATAAGGAAGAACCACATTTGAGACTTGCTCATAAGGCTCTGGCTCATGAGGTTATTACTTTCTTGCATGGTGAGGAAGCTTATAACAGTGCTGTCAAGATTGCCGATACATTGTTCAAGGGCGATATCCGTGATTTGACTTACAGTGAATTAAAAGATGGT
>DCGB01000132.1:0-3607 GCA_002314515.1 Solobacterium sp. UBA1789
TACCAACTGAGCTAAGGGCCCATCTGTTAATTTTTCAACGATTAAGCAGTTTTAAGCGACTGCATTAACAATTATACCAAAAGTTTTTTATATGTCAACATTTATTTAATATTTTTTGTAAAAAATTATATATAAATATATAAGACGGAAAAAATTACTTTTCCGCCTTAAAATAATCACTTGTTTCATTGAAGAAGTCACTCATTATTTTATGAATTTCTTCAGCTGCTGTATCCATTGTTAATCTTTTGTTTCCCATATCCTTAACCTGATATGCTGGAAGTACATTCCAATGTACACATGGCTTTTTTCTTCCAAATAGCTTTATTAAGCCTCTTGGCTTATGAAATGTTGTAACACAAGGTATTATTTCACAGCCTGCTTGATAAGCGTAATGGAATGCTCCTGATTTAAATGGTCTTATATGATCACAGAATGGAATTAATGCAGCCTCTGGATATATAAGAATATTTTTTCCACTTTGTAATGTTTCAACTAATTCCTTATTGAATCTCTTTAAAAGATTCTTATCCTCAGGGATAGGTGTTGCACCACCATTATAGAAGTAGCGAGAAGCAATACCAAAGCCCATATTGCTTTGAAGCATTGGAATATATGTTTTCTTTCTTAAAAAATCAAATATCAGCATTGCATCTAAAGGATATGCATGGTTACACACCATTAATACGCCTTTTTTGCCCTTTATATTCTTTTTTCCTGTAACCTTGAACTGGATTACTCTTTTTGGTATAAATAGCCAAATATCGGTAAAAACAACCGTTAACCAATGAACTATGTTAAACCATATTCCTTTTCTAAAGAAAAATGGCCATTATTTTCTACTATCCAACATGTTTTATAGAATAAACTGTGATATTCCAGGGTCAAAACGACAAATGAAACCAGCAGATTCAAGCCCAGGCATAAATAACGAATAACATTAGATAATCTGTAATGGCAGTATTCCATAATAAACAACAGCATATAATACATACCAAAGGTTATAAAAGCATATTTCAGTTTCTGACTTAAAATGAATTCTTCAATTGTAAGAGCCTCACTATTGAATAAAAAGCCCAGACAGCAGCTTAGTAAAGAGAAGGTTACAACTAAGGCCAGTTTCTGCATTTGTGATGCAGCCTGTCTGACCAGAATTATCAGACTGACAAACATTACCAGAATAGAAAGATAGTTCAAAATTATAAATAAATTCTGCATAATAAACATACCTCCCTAGTTAATAATTATATGGTAAATCTGTTGTATAAAAAAGAACTATCGATGATAGTTCAATTTATTTTCTCAATAGTTCATTTACTTTAGCCTGAACCTTGGCAGGATCATAGCCGGCAGCTGTCAGATTCTTTTTTCTTTCATCACCATTTCCATACTTACCTTTGATGACATCTTTGGCAACAGCATCCAGATCATCAGCTTTTTTATCTTCGCCATGCATGATTTCGTTGACTCTGGCCTGAACCTTGGCAGGATCATAGCCGGCAGCTGCTAGATTCTTTTTTCTTTCATCACCATTTCCATACTTGCCTCTAATGACATCCTTTGCAACAGCATCAATATCTGTTGTTTTAACTGATGTAAAACTTGGTACAACTTTTGGCATTTCGGTAGTATTAACGGTTTTTTCTTCTTTTGGAGTAACGTTTTCTTTCTTTTGTGCTAATGGCATAATAGCCTCCTTTTCATTATTAATATAATATTCACCCTCAATATAACAGAATAGACTTATATATTAAAGATTTGAGATTCTTATTTTATGTATTCAACAAACCGTTTGCGTGGTCCGTCGACAACACCTAAATCTGTAGGCGTATAGCGTTCAAATACCGGCAGGGTACAGAAAACAATGCCGTTAAGTGAGTGCAGAGAATAATTTTCAACGCCACATTCCTGGCCAATTATTTCTTCAAGCTTTTCACATTTGGCAGCAATCTGGGCTAATGGCAGGTCTGACATTAATCCGGCAACCGGCAGTTCCATTAATGCCTTTACTTCGCCTTCTTTTACATAACAGACACCACCGCCACATTCCTTAAGACTTTCAACAGCCTTATAAGCATCCTCGGGATCAGTATATATAATGCAGAGATTGTGACAATCATGGCCAATGCTGGAGGCCAGTGCACCATTTTTCAAACCAAAGTCACGATACAGACAGATAGTCTTATTGGCCTTACCATAACGATTTAAAACACAGACATAATTGACATTTTTATTACTTGGCAATTCCAGATAATCACCTTTAGCCTGAAGTGTCTCATATACTGGTGTATTGTTCTGATAACCTTCATTGACTACCATAACCTGACGTGACGATTTACCTTCAGCTTTGATACGGAAATCATCAGCACCATTGATATTGATATAGTTGATTGAATTTCCAAGATTACATTTGGCTCTATCAAGGACATCGCCCTGATAATGGCCATCTACGGCAATGATCTTGCCTCTTGAAAAGACAAGATGTGGGTGATTGACAAAAGTCAGATCATCGACAAGCTGCAAATCCGCACAATAGCCTGGTCCAATAGCGCCAATATCACTAAATTCATATTCTCTGGCAGCATTATAGGTCGCAAAACGAATTGCCATCAATGGATCCAAGCCCTCTTGAATAAGATCAGCCAAGGCTCTGCTTAATGAGCCATATTTAATCAGACGATGAGCATTGACATCATCAGAACACAGACTAATGGCATCCTTGAATAATCCTGGTTCAACACCTTTCAATAATGATTTAGCCTGTTCAGGCGAATGAATACGCAAATCAATTAACATTCCAAGTTTACGTTTGGCATATATTTCTTCTGCTGTCACTGCTTCATGATCTGACTTAGGTCCGCCACAGAGATAGGCATTCAGATTATTGCCAGTAAAAGTTGGAGAATGACCCTGAATAAACATCCTGCGTTTTTCGGCTTCAATAATGATATCATGCATCCGCTTTTCATCGTTGATGACACCATAGTAGTCCATAACTTCAGCAACACCGATAACGCCGTCCTCATCCAATAGTTTTCCAACTTTTTTGGCCTGCAGATCAGCACCAGCTGATTCTAAACCTGGCAAAGATGGAACGCAGGAAGGAACAAGTGTAAATATATTAATAGGTGATTTTCTGGCATTTTTTAGCATATAATCAACACCCTTGATGCCATGAACATTCGCGATTTCATGAGGATCAGTAACAATTGTTGTTGTACCCCAGATTGCGACAGCCTTACCACAGTTTTCCGGCACCATCAGACTTGATTCGATATGCAGATGAGTATCGATGAAACCAGGCAAAAGATAGCGCTTATTGGCATTCAGTATCTGTTTGGAAGGTATTTCACTTTTTTGATCTTTTTCTCTAATACGAACAATAATTCCTTCAAGAATATCAACAGCTCCTTCCATGATTTCGCCGGTAAATACATTGATAATACGGGCATTTTCAATTGAAAGGTCACAAGGGATTTTTCCTAAGGCAGCAGCAGTCATTTTACTGCGATCTTTTTTAGCAAGCGTAATCATCTTTCATCCTCTTTCTCACCCTGTAATCATAGCATTTATTATTTGAGAATTGACAACAGTTATATACTGTTAT
>DCGB01000132.1:3677-15686 GCA_002314515.1 Solobacterium sp. UBA1789
ATCATTCATCAATGATTCCTATTTATGAACAACTGATCAGACAGATAAGAACTGCTGTTTCAACAGAAGAATTAAAAGCCGGAATGATGTTGCCATCAGTAAGAACATTGGCTGCTGAATTGCAGATAAGTGCACTAACTGTAAAAAAAGCCTACGATATTCTGGAAAGCGAAGGCATTCTGATTTCTGTTCAAGGCAAGGGCAGTTTTGTCAGTGAAACAAATACCAGCCTTATTGGTGAAAAAAGACGTCGTGATGCTGAAGAATCTTTGACCATGGCGATTGAAAAAGCTCGACTTGCCGGCTATAAGAATGAGGAAATTCGCCAGTTTATTGAACTGATTCTGGAGGATGAAAAATGATAAACATTCAAAATCTCAATAAAACATATGATAAGTTCCAGTTAAATATATCCTTAGATATTCCCAGCGGTATTGTAAGTGGAATTGTTGGCCGCAATGGTGCCGGTAAATCAACACTTATAAAAGCTGTTTTAGGTCTGATAAAAGCTGATAGTGGCAGCATCAAAACCTTTAATAAAGATCCATTGCTGTTAAATAATGAAGATAAACAGTTAATTGGTGTTGCCTTAGCTGATTCGGGATTTTCAACTTATCTTTGTATAAATGATATCTGTAAGATCCTGAGAAAGATGTATAAGAGTTTTAATGAAACTGAATTTATCAGAAGATGTGAAGAAGGAGGCTTGCCATTAAACAAGCGTCTCAGTGAGTTTTCCACTGGCATGAGAGCCAAATTAAAGGTACTTATTGCCATTACTCATGAGCCTAAATTACTGATTCTTGATGAGCCAACAGCTGGCTTAGATGTTGTAGCCCGCAACGAAGTATTGGATATGCTTAGAAATTATCTGGCACAGGATAACGAAAGAACATTATTGATTTCTTCACATATTTCTTCAGACCTGGAAAGTATCTGTGATGATATTTATATGATAGATCAGGGTCAGATTATTCTCCATGAGGATACCGATAAGATTCTTGATGAATATGCGATCCTGAAAATTACCAGAAGGCGTTTTGAGGAAATTGATAAACAGTATATCATCAAAACCAAAGAAGAAGATTTTGGTTTCAGCTGTCTGACAAATCAAAAACAGTATTATTGTGATAATTATCCGGATATCATCATTGAAAGTGGCAACATTGATGACATGATTATGATAATGAGTGAGGTTAAATAAATGAAGGGTCTTATGGCAAAGGATTTCTGCATCCTTTTACAGCGCAAAAAAAGCTTTATAATCATCTTAATCTGTGGATTATGCATGAGTATTTCCAATGATGCTTCTTTCTTTGTTGCTTATCTGACAATGATTGGTACCATTTTTACACTAAGTACCATAGCCTATGATGAATTTGATAATTCTTATCCTTTTCTGATGACCTTGCCCGTTTCCCGTAAGGACTATGCTGTTGAGAAATATCTTTTCGCATTGCTTATTTCCATATCGCTCTGGAGTTTTTCAGCTATCATCTATTTTCTGATTTCCTATTTTCGGGAAATTAATCTGGTTTTTATTGAAGAAATAAGCGGACTGTTACTGGTGCTGTTGTTGCCTTTGATTGTGGTTGATTTCTGCATTCCAATTAATCTTAAATATGGTTCTCAAAACTCACGAATTCTCATCTTTGTATTATGGGGTATCTTCTTTGCCATTGGAATGTTAGTAAAGTACTTCATCCCTGATATTCAGCTTCCTGTTATTAATATCAGTCCGCTGATAATATCACTTATTATATTTGTGCTGGCAATAATCATAACACTTATATCAGCTATGTTTAGTATTTCTATTATGAATAAAAAAGAATTTTAAAAAAGGCCCTGGGCCTTTTTGTGTGAAACATTTAATTTGTAATTAAAGCCAGAAACTGATTGATTTCTTCAACGGTCATGCCACCTTCTTCAAGATAGGCCATGGCATCTTCCTGATAACTGTTTGTTTTTAGACTATATTCAAAGAAGGCTTCAAAATAGAGATCACAGATTGCTGCATATTTTTCAGCATTCTCTGTTTTTGATACCTTGTAGTAATTAAAATAGGTTTCCATATAGTCGGTTTTCATTTCATCTAGACTGGCACCAGCCAGAGCTTCAATCAAAACGCAGACAAAGCCGGTTCTATCTTTACCTTCCATACAATGGATATAGAATGGTCCTTCCTGATTGAGACAGGCTCTAAGACCTTCAACAACTTTTTCTTTATAAACCTGACTGTTATAATCAGAATTCATATCCAGAAGTACCATTGAAGAATTTTCATACAGAGACTTGGCATAAGGAGAATTAAAGTCTTCAGCTGCAAAATAACTGTTGATATCTTCTTCGCAGTCAGCCAGATCGACAATGAATTTTATGCCAGTATCAGCTAATAGCTTATCGGTATAGGCTGCCCTATTGCGACTGTTATCAACAGGTGAAGCACCACGATAGATAAAGTTTTCTTTGAGATTGCCGCCTTTTAGACTACGGAAATTGCAAAAGGCCTCATCACTTGGATAATCATTGCGATCAAAAGAATAAAGCTGTCCTAAGGTTTCCTGAATATCTGAATATTTACCTTTTTCTGCCAGGGTAATTGTTACTGTATCATTTTCATCTAATTCGGCATTTTCCCAGATACCACAATTATTTAATGTTACTCGAATTTTGTCATAACCGGGATAGGCACAGATAAGAGGATTGGTATTCCTTGTATAATAGCCATTATAGTATGGTACATCAGATAATTCGTAACCATTTGAAAAGACAATATCGCAGCTATCACCCAGACTAAAGCCCAATGCTTCAAAATCTTCCTGACTGATATCAACCAGAGCTGCACCAAATTTAGTATCTTCAAAGATAGCACTGTTTTCTAAGCAGATATCTGTTTTTTTGCCGGTCTGACAGGCTGTTAAGAATAGAAATAAGATGATGGAAAATAATAGTTTCTTTTTCATGATTCTTCCTCGATAAATCAATAATAGAATTATTCTTAGCAACAATGCAATATATAAAATACGGAGCTATAATAAAATTTATGGAAGAGGTGCATATGAAAAGTTTTAGAAAAATTATTATTTCCTTGATGTTGCTGGCAGTAGTAACAGCATCATTATCTGCCTGTCAGAAAGAAACTGCTGAAGAAAAAGACGAGAGTCTGGAAATCAAGGTTGCAGAATTCAGTAAACGTGGTAATGCAATTCTGGATATTGATTTTGATACTCTGAAGCAGGCAAATATTGAAGTAGCTGATATTATCAATGTTGTTATTGGTGATCAGACTTATGAAATACCAGTCTGTACAAACTATTCAGATGTTGATTTAGGTTCTGTACTCTGTCGTTTTGATTTAGATGACTCTGAAGTAGGCCTTGCTATCAATGGTGGTTCTTTTGCTGAAGAAAAGAATATGGCTGTCAAAGAAAACATCAGTGAAGATCCAGGTTATCGCTGGGATGTTCAGATTGATACTGTAAAAATCAGTCTGAAAGAAAAAGGCGGTTATCAGGATGAATATAAGATTCATAATCTGGAACGCAGTAATGAAAGAAGTGACTACAGTGAATTAAGTGATGCCGATTATGCCAATTGCCGTGTTGTTTCAATTGGCAATCTAAAGGATGGCGTACTTTATCGTGGAACTACGCCTTTGGATGATGGCATCGGAAGAAGTACTTATGCCATGGCCTTTATTCAGGAAAATGGTGTTAAGTCTATTTTGAATCTGCATAATTCTATGGCAGAAACTACAGCATACGAAACTTATAATGACAGTTACTACGCTTCCTGCAACATCTGGTATGCGGAAATGGACTATGCTTTTGCCTCTGAATCATTTGCAACAAAGGTTAAAGACTGCATAAAATTCATGATTGAAAACGATGGACCTTACTATGTTCATTGCAAGGAAGGAAAAGATCGTACTGGCGTTTTCTGTGCATTGCTGGAAGCATATTTTGGTGCATCATATGAGGAAATCAGAGATGATTATATGCTGACATATAAGAATTTCTATGGTGTTGAAAGCGGAAATGAAACATATGATGTCATCATTAAGGCAAATTTAAATAAGATTTTAAGTTCAATGTTTGCTGTTGATGATATTCAGACAACTGACCTGAAAGCTGAAGCTGAAGAATATTTACTGGCAAGTGGTCTGACAGCTGAAGACTTATCGGCTTTAACAATAAAGCTTTCCAAATAGCCATAAATCATTCATTTACCAAAAAACTGCTACATTTTTGTAGCAGTTTTTATCTGGGATATCAGCTAATCTCCAATGATATGGTATTTTGTTCTTCTCTAGTCCAGCTGTGATTAATATTCTGGGCGATGGATGAAAGAATATCTTTTGCCGTCTGATCCATGGTGGAAAGGATATCAATATTTTCGCCACCATAACGAAGTCGCATATATAGCGTTTCATTTTCTTCATAGTCAAGATAGAGCTTTGCAGGATATTCAACTTTCATATTTTTAACAAGTCCCTGCATGATTAATTCTTCAACAACATGTTCTATGTTATAAATCTTCTGTTTAGCAAGGAGCTCATCATGGCCAAAATAATCAAGTTCACTGAGAAGTCGCAGATAATCGAAATCCTTTGATTTGATTTCAAAGTTGTACATCTTAATATGGTTGATAAAGGCTCTGGTTCTCGCTTTTTGTGGATGGTCAAATATTTCCTCACAGCTTCCTTCTTCGTAAATAATACCCTGGTCCATATAGAATACACGGTTTGATACATTACGGGCGAATTTTAGCTCATGAGTAACAATCATCATTGTCATTCCACTTTTTGTCAGCTCACTTATCATACGCAATACTTCACCAATCATCGTTGGGTCCAAGGCAGATGTTGGTTCATCCAGCAACATGATATCTGGTTCCATAATGAGTGTTCTGACGATGGCTACACGCTGTTTCTGGCCACCAGATAACATGGATGGATACTGTAATGCCTTATCACCTAAGCCAAATTTACGAAGCAGGGCAATACCTTTTTCATAGGCCTCCTGTCTCGACATCTTTTTCAGGGTAACAGGAGCCAGCATGACGTTTTCAATTATTGATAAATGATTGAAAAGATTAAAACTCTGGAAGACCATGCCCATCCGTTCGCGAAGTTCAGAGAGTTCTCGACCTTTTTCTGGAGCAGTTTTGCCAAAGACATATACTTCACCGGAACTTGGTGTTTCCAGCCTGTTAATGGAGCGCAATAAAGTAGTCTTACCAGATCCGGAAGGACCAATGATAGAAATGATATCACCACGCATGATCTTTGCGTTGATATCTTTTAAAGGAGTAGACTGTTCAAAGGATTTTTTTAGATGGAATAATTCAATTACAACATCATTTTCAAAAGAAGGAACGCTGCTTCTTGAATATTCCGGGATTTCAACTTTTGTATTAATTCCTGCTAGTATATGTTTTCTTCGGCTTGGTTCGGTATTTAATTCGATTTTATTCAAAAGTGCAGTCAGGAACCATGCGACAAGGAAATAAATCAATGCTGTAACAATCAGCGGGAAAAATGCTTCATAGGTTCTGGAACGGATGATATCAGAAGCCTTGGTAATATCCTGTACAGCAATATAGCCGACAACCGAGGTTATCTTTACCATGGAAATAAACTCGCCCTTATATACTGGAAGTCCAAAACGAACTGCCTGAGGAAGGATAACCTTGGACATGGTTTTAAGTTGACTCATGCCAAGAGATTCAGCAGCTTCCCATTGTCCTTTGTCTACCGAATTAATACTGCTTCTCATGATTTCACATACATAAACTCCAAAATTTATGGAAAAACCAATTATACCAACAACAATACCATTTATTTCTGTATTGGAAAAAACGATATAATACAGCACAAGAAGCAATACGACAACAGGGATACCCTGAATCAGTCTGACAAAAACAGCCACTATTCGGGAAAGTGATTTATACCTGCCCAGTCTGCCCCAGCAAAGAAGTGCTCCAAATAGAGTGCCGAATATGGCAGATAGGATAACAATTTCAAGAGTAACCTTAAAACCATCAGAAAGAAGCTTCCATCTGGATTCTCGAATAAAAGTATTATTAAAACCCTTTTTCAGTGAGTCAATAAAGCTGGTTTCGCCATTAAGCTTTCCATAAGACAGATTTTTTGTAACGGCTACGACCTGGGATTTTTCATATGGTTCCGAAAACAGGATCTTTTCAGCTCTTTCATCAGAATAATAAGTATACATGCAGAGGTCTAGTTTTCCTGTTACAACACCCGTTAGAATAGATGCCCAGTCCATGGTCTGAAAATCAATTTTATAGCCATATTCTTTACAGAAATTGAAAAGGTTTTCTGCTTCAATACCTGCATATCCTCCTTCAACCTGACAGGCATAAGGAAGATCAAGGGGTTCAACTGCACAACGAATCGTTCCCTTATTTCCAGTGAGGGAATCAAAGTCTACTGGTGTAATTTCATGATCACCACTTTTCCAGCTGTCTAAAAGTGCCTGCTGGCCACCATTTTCCCATTCTTTTTTCAGGTACTCAGAAAGATCTTTCTGAATCTGAAGACCAAATTCGGATTTAGTCATTCCATAATACAAATCAGCATCACAAAGGACATCTACAAGCTGCAGATTAGGATATTCTTCCAATGCACTTTTAAAATACAAAGAAGATACTACCAGAGCATCAGCCTTTCCTTCTTCGACAGCCAGGAAACAATCGGGGGTTGTCTGATAATATTCCAGCCAGGAATCAGGAAGATATTCCAGGGCTTTAGACTCATAAAAACTTCCGGTCATGACAGCGATTTTTTTATCTGCAAGATCTTCAAGCGTCTCAATCTGCTGTTTGCTGTCTTCCACAGATGTGTCCTTTTTTTCGCATCCCGTAAGAATTCCGCATAGGAATGTCAGCAGCAAAAGACTAAGAACAGTCCATTTTTTGAGTTTTTCCTGTATCTGCATTATCGTTCAACTCCTTTATAAAAACATATAGCTATTTAATTATATCGTAATTAATATATTGTAATCGTCTATCATTAAGGTATTTGACTAATATCTTGATGATTGCTTATTTTAGTGGTCCTTATGCTTCTTTTGGTTCAGCAGGCATATTGATGGAATTTGCTTAAACAAAATGAATACCAGTTATTGAAGAAAGCATAAAAAAACGCCGAATTAATCGGCATGATTTTTAAAATGGTGGAGCATACGGGACTCGAACCCGTGACCTCATCGCTGCCAGCGATACGCGCTTCCAGCTGCGCTAATGCCCCGTTGATTAAATTATAGCAGAAAAAAAGAGAACCGGTGTGGTTCTCTTAAATTTCTTTTTTGATTATTTCGGCAATTAACTGTAAGGACTTATCAGCGGATTCAAAGAAGCCCAGTCTTTCAACAAAACCATGGAAGTTACCCTGGAACTTATAGAAGTCTGTATCAACACCGGCTTTTCTCAGTTTTTCAACCAGTTCTTCATTCTGCTGAGTTAAGAAGTCATATTCAGCAGATACCATGATGGTTCTAGGATAAACAGTAAAATCTTTGGCCATTAATGGGGAAATAAGTTCATCACTTAAATCAAGATTACGGTTCTGCAGATAAGTATCGATCATTTTCATATTATCGCCACCATTGGTGCCATTGATTTTTTTGATAACGAATTCTGGCAGATCTTTGCCGAATTTGGTGATATCAAAGACCTCAGTTGAATGAATAGTCATATCAGTCAGTGGATAATAGAGAATCTGCATCTTGATATACTTGTTTTCTTTATCCAATAAGGAAGCATCTAAGGCCAGATGACCACCAGCACTGTCACCCCAGACAATAATCTTATCTGGATCACAGTTGAATTCTTCTTTTCTTTCAATAACGCGGCGAATCGTATCATAACACTGAATAGCTGCAACCGGGAAGGCAGCTTCTGGTGCCATGGTATAGTCAACGGCAATTACAACACCATCAATAAGTTCAGCCATACGCTTGTAGACATTATTTAAACGGTCACAGCTGCCAAACATAAAGCCACCGCCATGGTAGACAAACATTGTGCGATGCAGGCCTTTGAGATCTTTATGGGCATAACGGCGGATATAATAGCCATTGAAATCATAGATTTTTTCTTCATATTCCTTTGGTGCCAGCTCAATTTTTGGATATGAAGGATAAGTATCAGGAGTTCTTAATACGCCAATATCAATACCCTTAATTACTGGACCAATTTTTGTTGGACGTGGAGATGGATGAAGAGAACGCTCATAATAGTGTTCATATACTACTTCGTCAAGGATGCCGGATGCGTCAAGCTTTGAAGCCTCAATTAATTCTGTTTTCATTATTTGTTTTTCTCCTATAAATTAATATTAACATAGTATAAACTAAATAATGTTAGACCTTTAGGGGAGGGCACGTTATGAAAGATAAGAAGTATTGGTTTTTTATGCTGGCAGGTCTGGAATTTGCCTATTGGGTAGCTTTGGCACCATATAGTTATCTGGCAGTTTATCTTGACAGTATCGGTTATTCAGTTACTAGGGTTTCGGTTATTACAACAATCATTTCTTTTGTGGCTCTGATTTCAACACCGATTATGGGCGTTGTTGCCGACAAGCTCAAGTCTTCTGGTAGAACTCTAAATATCTGTATGATTGGTTTGGCTATAACCTATGCTCTGGTTCCGCTGACGGCTGGTATTAAAATCTATTCTATTTCAATAATGGTCCTGTTTATCATTGTTTCCCGTTTCTTTTATGGACCTTGTACTTCTTTGATGGAATCTACGGTTGTTACCGGTTGTGCCAATACGGAAAACGACTATGGAAGAGCTCGTCTGTTTGGTTCATCTTCCTGGGTAATCATGTCAGTTATTCTGGGTGCAATAATAGTCCCTGCTAATTCTGGCTTGACTTTTTATCTTTTGGCTATTTTTCTGATTCCCTGTATCTATTTTGCCAATAAACTGCGGACTATTTCTGATGATAAAAAAGTTGAAGGGGAGAAAGTTTCTCTTAAGGATCTTCCTTATGGCAAATTATTAAAAAATCCTTATTTCCTGGCTTATATTGTCTTCATTATTATTGTTCATATTCCTCAGAATATGAATTCAACATATCTTCCTTACCTGTTAAAAGAAACCGGTTCTAATACTGGCGCTATTGGATATATTCAGGCATTACGTGCTGCTTTTGAAATTCCTACTTTGTTCATGAGTGCTAAGATTCAGGAAAAAATCTCTTTGAAGAATATGGTTATTATTTCTTCGATTCTGATTGCGATTCAATCAGCGATGTTTTCTACGGTTACAAGCTTTGGCGGTATTGTTCTTTATTCTTCTCTGGCCGGTATTGCCCAGGGTTTCTCAATTGCCGGTATGTATAAATTTGTCTTCACTCTGGCACCTAAAGAATTAAGACAGACGGCACAGACTATCAATGGTGCTACCACTTCTTTAGCAGGCATCATCTGTAATGCGGTTGGTGCTCTATGGGTTGCCTCTATTGGCGTTAAATCTTTCTATCTGGCTAATGGCTTGTTTTTGGCAGTGGTAATTGTCTTGTATATCTTCTCTTTCTCATTTATTGAAAAAGTATTGAAGGTTCCTTTTGTAGATTATTCAAAAACAAACGATTAAATCAGAAATAATTTTTGTTTAATTAGTTTTTCAACTTAAAAGAATATGAAGGTATTTTAAAATCTGTCATATTCTTTTTATTAAAAAGAGCAGTTTTTGATTACTGCTCCTTAATAATTCAATTCTTTATTATGTTTGGAATTGCGCATTTTGCCAACAAAGAAGCGGGCATTTTCAGCAATTTCTTCTTTTGTTCCCTTTGTCAGATATGATCCGGTAGCAATGACATCCAAACCATTGGCAATCCATTCATCGACATTGTCTTTTTTAACTCCGCCAGAAGAAAGAATAGGGATGCAAGGATGTGGTGTTTTAAATTCCTTGACTAAGCTGGCACCATAANNACCATAGTAGCCACCAATTGGGAAGGCTTTAATAAATGTTGCACCATATTCCAAGGCTTTCATCATTTCCGTATATGAAGTACAACCTGGAGCATAAGGAATCTGATAGCGATTGCACATGATGGCAACTTCTTCAGAGAAACACGGGGCAATAATGAATTTTGCACCATTGAGAATAGCATTTCTGGCAGTAGCTCCATCAAGAACAGTTCCAGCTCCTACTAACATCTTATCGCCAAATTTTTCATTAACGCCACGGATGAATTCGCCAGCTTCAGGAATGGTATAACTGATTTCCATACAGTCACAGCCACCCATCAGACAGCCTTCAGCAATCTCCAGACATCTTTCTAATGTGTCAATACGACAAACAGCCATAACACCAGTGTGGTATATGCGCTGTGCAATTATTGTTTTATCCATGATATAATACCTCTCTTAATTCATCTTAACATAAAATCTTTTTCTTGACCTTATTTGCTAGAAAGATAAAGAAAAGACCCTGGGCAATTCCGGTGATGATCCAGGAAATAGGATAAGAAATATAAATATTATGCATACTTGGATTAGCCTTAAAAACTGTCCAGATCCAAAGAATACGCAAAGCGCAGGTAAAGAACAATGAACAAATCATCGGCTCTACTGATGAACCCAAACCACGACTGCCGCCGACAAAAACATCCATGATACCGCATAAGACATATGTACGACAGAAATAGCCCATTCTGAAATGACCAGCGGCAATAACTTCTGAAGAATCTGAATAAATTGATAATAACTGTTTGCCAAAATACCAGCCACCTATGCCAAAGACCAGGCCAAAAATAATTACATATATCTGGCAGATAAGCATTGTTTTTATAATACGCTGATGATTTTTTGCCCCCAGATTCTGGCCGATAAAAGTCTGACAGGACTGACAAAAGGCATTCATGATCATATAGACAAAGCTTTCAATATTGGAAGCAGCTCCATTGCCAGCCATAACAGTAGCTCCAAAGCTATTAACACTTGATTGAATGACCATATTACTCAAAGAAAAAACGACTGATTGTAAACCACAGGGAATACCAACTTTTAATAATTCAATGAGCTTGGTAATATCGATTTTAAGGTCTTTAATGTTAAGTTTGGTATTGCCTTCTTCCTTACACAAACAAAGAGTAACCAGAATGGCAGAAATCAGCTGGGAAAAGATAGTTGCAATGGCAACACCGGCAACATCAAGATTAAAGACAATAACCAGCAGGAGATTTAATAAAACATTCAGGATGCCGGCAATACTTAAAAAATAAAGGGGCCGCTTAGTATCGCCTTTGGCTCTAAGAACAGCAGCACCAAAGTTATAGAGTAAATTAGCAGGAGCACCTAAAAAATATATTTTTAAATAAAGAGTTGACAAATCAATAACATCAGCTGGCGAATCCATCAGTACCAGCATCGGTTTGGCTATAACAATGCCCAATATGCCAATACCAATGCCAAAGATGATACTGGCAAGAATCGATGTATGAACTGCAAGATAGGCATCATCATCCTTTTTTGCACCTATATAGCGGGCGACAATAACATTGGTTCCAATGGAAATACCAATAAAAAAATTAACCAGCAGCGATACCAGTGATCCGGTTGAAGAAACAGCTGCCAGCGAATTATCGCCGGCAAATTTACCAACAACAATGATATCGGCCGCATTAAATAATAACTGTAAGACCGAAGATGCCATTAGAGGTAAAGAAAAAGAAAGAATCTGTTTCCACAGATTACCCTTAGTCATATCTATCGCATACTTTTTACTCATAAATTCTATTGTAATAACTTATGATATTTGTTCAAGTCATGAAAACGTTTGCAATTAAAAAAGGCAATTACTTGCCTAATTTTTGACTGCTTTATCAATATAGCGCCAGAAGATGAAGGTTCCAATGATACAGACAACAGTTGAAACATAAAGACCATTGACAACACCAATCGAATCAATAATTAAACCACCAGTCAGGGAACCAATAATGTTGGAAACACTGGATTGGATGGC
>DCGB01000039.1:0-1423 GCA_002314515.1 Solobacterium sp. UBA1789
GCCATACCAATACCAATTAAAGCAGTACCCTTACCTGCCATAACTGTTCTTACATCAGCAAAATCCAAGTTGATAAATGATGGTACAGCAATCAGATCGGTGATTGTCTGAACGCCTTGTCTTAAGATATTATCAGCTTCCTTAAAGGCATCCTGCATAGGAATCTTGCCGATAACCTGTAATAACTTGTTATTAGAAACAATAATTAAAGAATCAATATATTCTTTTAACTGTTCCAGACCAATCTGAGCCTGATCAGTACGCTTACGACCCTCAAAGTCAAATGGTGTAGTGACAACAGCTACTGTTAAAGCACCCTCTTCTTTTGCAACCTTAGCAAAAACCGGTGCAGCACCGGTACCAGTACCACCGCCCATACCGGCAGTAATAAAGACCATATCAGCACCATTCATAGCCTTACGAATATCTTCTTCAGATTCCATAGCGGCTTTCTGGCCTATTTCCGGATTAGAACCAGCACCGAGGCCCTTGGTCAGATTTTTACCTAAAACGATTTTATTCTGACAGTTTGATAATTTTAAGCTCTGTAAATCGGTATTACAAACATAAAACTCAACACCCTTAACACCATCGTTGACCATGCGATTAACGGCATTGCAGCCACCACCGCCGATTCCAAATACCTTAATTCTGGCAACCTGATTATATTCCGGTTTTGTTGTCATGTTTAATCCTCCTTGTTTTTATACTGATCAAATAAATTTTTAATTTTCATTGTTAATGACTCACCTTCTACATCAATCTTACGATGATCGACAGTGGCATCATATTGCAACATATCAACACAGGTGACATTCTGATTGTTGAATAAAGCCTTTTCACGATAAACCAGTAATGATCCATATATCGCTGTATATTCAGCTTCCCTGACACCAATTGAATCAGGATAATAAGTATTAACATCTTTTTCTGATGCTGATTTTAAGGTATCAGCCATAAGTTTCATATCTGCACCATCGCCAGTAATGATAAAGTTACAATTTGTTTTTTCTATTATTGGCCCGCACATGGTCATGATTCTATCGATATATGTATTCAAAGATGGAGATATGCATTCTTTCAATTCACCAAAGGACAAGGAAATCTGTTTATCATTTTCACTGTAAATAAAGACAGTATCATCTTTATGAATTTCATCATAGTCTGTTGAATATTTTAGTAAATGCAAGGCAACCTCTTTAGAAAAATGATACTTATTCATAATGTTATTCATCATGGCTCCCAGGCCATCAAAAATAACTTCGGTAGATAATAACTTACCCTTTGATAATAAAGAGAGATAAGTCGTGTCGATACCGACATCCAGTAAAACAAGAGTATCAGCTAAAGAGCGTTCAAATAAAGCCGCTTCCTTACAAATTGAATAATTATTCAAAACTATATCCAAAACCTCAACATCAGC
>DCGB01000039.1:1450-1915 GCA_002314515.1 Solobacterium sp. UBA1789
CTACGAGGTCATAGGATAACTGTTTATCAGCACATAAAAGATCAACATCAAGTAAAACTTCATCAACAATTTCATTTTCCGGAAAACGTCTGGTTGAAATACCATTAACCTGATAACGTGTAATCGTTGTATTAACGACCAGAACATCGTCGCCAACATTAGTCTTTAAACAGTTACTTAAAGCTCTGGCAACATCACTTTTTTTAATACAACTTGATTCAGGAATGACATTTACTCTTAAACCAATGCGCTTAAAATTATAAGCTGGTATTAACAGTATCACCTTTTCAATTCTGGCACCTATTTTTAAGGAAGCCTTATTGATAATTGTCTTAATATCATTTATTAACTGTTCCTTATTGATAATATGAAAATCGCTTAATGACTCTGTATTGATTTTCTCATTACAAATAATATTAAAACGTGTATTATAATATTCTGCTGCCAATAATTGAATCTTATTAT
>DCGB01000039.1:1945-14557 GCA_002314515.1 Solobacterium sp. UBA1789
GCTTAATCTGTTCTGCCATAACATTAATATATTATCATAATAAAGATATAAATGGATGATAGACAAGATAATTTTTATGCTTGAAAGTACTTATGATGTATGCTATTATGATTAAGCAAGATTTGTGAAAGGGGGCTATACGTATGTCAAGAGTTTGCGAAATTACTGGTAAAAAACCACTTTCAGGTAACAATCGTTCTCATTCATTAAAGGCTACTCGTCGTAAATGGAACGTCAATCTTCAGAAAGTAACTGTTATGGTTGATGGTAAGCCAAAGACAATTCGTGTTTCAACACGTGCATTGAGAACTTTAAAGAAAGCTAAAGTTGCTGCTTAAAAAAATGTTCCCCTTCGGAACTTTTTTTATACATAAAATAAATATAAAAAAGGAAGCGACATCATAAATCGCTTCCTTTTAATATTACTTGTTTAATGCTTTAGCAATAATTGACCAGAGGTTGTATTTAGAGAAGATTGAAACAGCAACCAGAGAAACATTAGCCATAATCTTAATGAAGATATCAAGACATGGACCAACTGTATCCTTAAGTGGATCACCAACTGTATCACCAACAACACCAGCCTTATGAGCTTCAGAGCCCTTACCGTGACCTTCGATAGCACCAGTTTCAATATATTTCTTACCATTATCCCAGGCACCACCAGCATTACCAGTGAAAATAGCCAGCATAATAGAAGCTAAAGTTGAACCAACAAGAACACCACCGACAAATTCAGGACCAAAGACGAAACCGCAGAATACAGGAACAACAACTGCTAAAACAGAAGGAACCTTCATCTCGGCGATAGCACCCTTAGAAGAAATTTCGATACAAGTATAGTAATCAGGTCTCTGTGTACCATCTAAGATACCAGGGAAAGCCTTAAACTGACGACGAACTTCTTCAACCATCTTTCTGGCAGCCTTGGCAACAGCCTCGATTAAGATACCAGAGAAAATAAATGGTAAAGCAGCACCAACGATAGCACCAGCTAAAGTCATTGGATCAATGATATTTAAAATCAGGTCAGTCTGTGGATCATTATATGAATATAAGTAAGAAATCATTAATGATAAAGCAGCCAACGCACCAGAACCGATAGCAAAGCCCTTACCAATAGCAGCAGTTGTATTACCAACAGAGTCTAATTCATCAGTAATTTCACGAACTTCGTGATCTAATTCAGACATTTCAGCGATACCACCAGCATTATCAGAAATAGGACCATAAGTATCAACAGAAACAGTAGCTGTAACAAATGACAGCATACCTAAAGCTGACATAGCAACACCATAGAAACCAGATACTGTATAAGCAATGATAATACCTAAACCCAGGATAACTGCAGGTAACATACAAGAACGCATACCTAAAGCTAAACCCTGAGTAATAGTTAAAGCTGGACCCTCAACAGAAGCCTTAGCAACTTCAACAGTTGGCTTATAATCAGCAGAAGTATAGTATTCAGCAAAGATACCAATTAAAATACCGGAAACGATACCGATAGTAGTCCCGATAAATGGTGATAAGTAACCAAGCTTGAAATCAACCATTGAAAGATCTTCACCCTTCAGCATTAACATAGAAAGAACAAAGCCACAGACAACAGTCATACCAGCAGCAACATAAGTTGAACCATTTAATTCCTTATGTGGATTATCAGAAATCTTCTTCTTTAATAATAATGAAGCGATACCGATACAGCAGGCAATCAGACCACAACCAGCAAAAGCAACTGGATATAAGTATAATTTCTTTAATAATTCAACTGACATTAAACCAGTAGTAGCTTCACTAGTTGAATATAAGTGGAAAGCCAGAATAACAGCAGAAGATAAAGCACCAACATAAGACTCTAATAAGTCAGAACCTAAACCGGCAACATCACCTACGTTATCACCAACGTTATCAGCAATAGTAGCTGGGTTACGTGGATCATCTTCTGGGATATTAGCTTCAGTCTTACCTACTAAGTCAGCACCCATATCAGCAGCCTTTGTATAAATACCACCACCAACACGGTTGAAAATAGCGATTACTGAACAACCTAAGGCATAACCAGAGAAAGTCATAGTAAATGGAATAAATGTAATACCTAACCAGTTAGTAAAATGTTCTAATTCATTTAACTGACCAAGAGCAATACCGAATACCAAGTAAACAATAACAACACCCAATAAAGCAAAGCCACCAACGCAAAGACCCATTACAGAGCCGCCCTGGAAAGCAACCTTTAAAGTTTCGCCTAAGTTCTTAGTAGTACGAGCCTTGTTGGAAACGCGGACATTTGCATAAGTAGCAATCTTCATACCGATATAACCGGCAGCAGCAGACATGCAGGCACCGATAACGAAACCAGCAGCAGTTGTCCAAGAAACCAGAATAGCTAATAAAACAGCAATTAGAGCACCAACTACAAGTAAGATACGATATTCGTAGTTAATAAATGCACTAGCACCCTCTCTAATGGCAGCCGCAATCTCCTGCATGCGCTCTGTACCCTCTTCCATCTTCTTAACAGAAGTGAAATTGAATGCAGCATATGCTAGAGCCATGACTGATCCAAATAGTGCAATAATCAGTAAAGCATTCATAAAAAAATCCCCTTTCAAAAGTACTTCATGAATATACAAAGAGTATTATATGAGAAAAAAATCATAAAATCTACAAAAAAATAATAAAAAAATGAAAAAAGCGATGTAATCGCTTTCATTTAATCATTAAATAATGTATATGCTCAATTAAATGATTATTTCTTCATTGTTAATGATTTAATATTACTTTCAATATCTCCTTTAAAGACATATGAACCGGCAACAAGGATATCAGCGCCCGCAATTACAAGATCTCTGGCATTACGATCACTAACGCCACCATCTACCTCAATTAAATAATTATAACGACGAGAACTTTTAAGATTACGGAAGTATTTTAATTTGTCATATGACTCTTCTTTAAAAGCCTGACCTCCAAAACCTGGCTGAACCGACATAACCAGTACCAGATCAACATAAGGAAGTAAAGCTTCTATTTCTTCCGGTTTTGTATCGGGATTAATAGAAATTCCAGCTTTCAAATATAATGAATGAATATGATCAATTACTTCAATACATTTATTAATATCATTGTAAGCTTCATAGTGAAAAGTAATGCCATCAGCACCAGCTTGGGCAAAGATATCAGAGAAATACAATGGATCAGAAACCATCAGGTGAACATCCATAAATAATGACGAATTACGACGAATCTGCTTAAGAATATCTGGACCAAAAGATAAATTAGGAACAAAATGACCATCCATAACATCAAAATGTAAATATTTGGCATTATTATTAACAGCTTGCAATTCCTCATTAAAATTATCAAAAGATAAAGCTAGAACTGATGGTGCAACAAACATAATTAACCTCCCTAATAATAATAAATAGTGATCTTGGATTCTTCATCAACCGACTTAAACAGCATACCCTCTTCTGGAGAAATTCTGATAACCTGACCAGACTGATATCTTGATTTTTCTTCTTCTGTCAGGTCTTCTTCCTTTAATATTTCTCTTGCCACTGTAAATCCGGCTTTCTCCAGTTCTTCGGCAACCTCACCGACATTACGACCCTTGGTGCCAAATGGAATAATTATAGACAGATATTCAGAATATTCAAAATTAATTGTATTGGAAATATTAGGATTATATTTATCACCGGCAACAAAACCGTTTTGAGTAATAATTGTTCCTGACGGTTCATCCGATTCAATCGCAACAGCCTCAACAATGAAATTCATTTCCTTTAATAAGGCAGTAACCTCATCAATATTCCTGCCGATATAATTATCAATCTTCTGATACTTGCCATCAGAGACAACTACAGTTACTTTAGTTCCTCTTTCAACCTTGGTATCAGCTTCTGGACTAAAGGAAATTATCAGACCGGCTTCGATATCATCAGTCATTACTCTTTTAATCGAAGCTAAATCCAAAGACAAGTAATTTTCATCCAATAAGTCAGAAGCCTCAACAACCGAAAGATTGGAAATATCTGGTACTTTGGAATATTTGGAATTATTACCTATAAAACCACAGATAAATAAAATAATCAAAACACAGGCTAAAGATAAAATGCCTATTAAAGATAAGGTTAGAGTCGCAATCAGCCTTTTCTTTTTATTTGCTTCTTCTTTATTCTTATTATTCACAACTTCCTTTTTTTCTTCTTCGCTTTTTTTATTAACTGGTGAAGATAAGACATATTTTTTATCATTTAAATGTTCTTCTTTTAAACAGTCATTTAAATCGCGTAACAGTAAAGCAGCATTTGGATATCTTTCATCCAGATTACGGGCTGTAGCCTTAATAATAATATTTTCTACTGATTGAGGAATACTATTATCTAATTCTCTAATGGAAGGAACATCATTTCGAACATGTAATACTGCAATCTGGACAGCTGTATCACCTTCATATGGAACTTTGCCTGTTATCAGTTCATAAAAAACGATACCCAATGAATAAATATCTGACTGCATTGTAGCCTGCTCACCCTGCGATAATTCAGGTGCAAGATAATGAACTGAACCTACTACAGAATTTTCTGAAGTAATATTAGAAATACCCTTAGCCAAAGCGATACCAAAATCAGCTATTTTAACAGTGCCATCATCTTTAATCATGATATTCTGTGACTTAATATCACGATGGATTATGCCATTTTTATGAGCTTCCATTAAAGCAGAAGAAAGCTGCTTCATAATCCAGACAGACTCTTTAAAAGGAATAGGACCCCTTCTTCTTAAAAGATCCTTTAATGTCACACCACGAATATATTCCATGACAATATAATGTTTATCACCATCCTGACCAACATCATAAATATCAACAATATTAGGATGTGACAGTTTGGTTGCAGCATTGGCTTCTCTGGCAAAACGTTCAATCGCAACGGAATCTTCTGCTAATTCATTACGTAAAACCTTAACTGCAACTTCTCTATTTAAAATACTATCAAGGGCCAAATAAACATCAGCCATACCACCCTTACCAATAAGTTTTATAATCTGATAACGATTTCCAATCATTTGTGACATTTTAACACTTTATGACAATAAGGCTAATATTGTCATATCCCCCTTTCAACAAAGCCAATTCCAGTAATTTATTTGCCTTATTTTGACAATCATATTCGTTATTATTCATAATATCCAGTAATTCATCATCACTTAAACCGCCATACAAGCCATCAGAACAAACTAAATATTGTTCCATTTTTCTAACCTTATGAATATCAAAATCGGTATAATCATATACTCCCAAGGCTCTGATTAAATAATGTTTCTTTGGATGATTCAATGATTCTTCATAAGATAATTCGCCATTACGAATCAATTGATTGACATAAGTATCATCAATAGTCAAAGAAAATATCTTATTATCCAAAAAACCATAAACACGGGAATCACCAATATTAATACTTAAATTACCTGTTTGAGAAACAAAGATTCCGGTAATAGTAGTACCCATTCCATTGTATTCATCCTTATCCTGAGATAAATCAAAAACATATTCATTGCAACGCTGCAGATGATAAGACAGGAAAGATTTAGCATCTTCAATATCATTAAATGGACCAGATTTCTTAAAAATTCTTTCAAAATAGTTAACAGCCTCTCTGGAAGCAACTTCACCATAAGGAGCACCGCCAATACCATCACAGACCAACGCCAAAAAATCACCATAATTATTGGCAATAGTCAAATATGCATCCTGGTTTTTCTGGCGGTAAAGCCCAATATCCGTTAAACTATAATGCTCCATCCTTCATTCTCTTTGCTCTTAACTGACCACAGGCAGCATCGATATCAACACCTCTTTTTTGTCTTAAAGTTACGGCAACATTACGTTTTTTAAGCAAATCATAGAAACGTAATGCATTTTCTTCCGAAGAAGTATGATAATTATTCTCATCAACCTCATTATAAGGTATCAGATTAATATAGGCATTTAATCCTCTAAGCAGATTTGCAATATCATCCGCATCCTTGGCTCTATCATTTATACCAGCCAGTAATAGATATTCAAAAGTAATACGACGATTATTCTTGCTGGCATAATATCTGATAGCAGTAAATAATCCATCAAGATTGTAAGCTCTATTAACAGGCATTAAACGACTTCTCAATTCATCAGAAGCCGCATGTAAAGAAATTGCCAGATTATATTGTAAATCTTCACCCGCAAAACGTTTTATCATCGGCACCAGACCACATGTTGAAATAGAAATATGACGGGCTCCAATCTCCAATCCATATGGACTATTAATGATACTTAAGGCCTTCATGACATTATCGTAGTTATCAAAAGGCTCACCTGTACCCATTAAAACAAGATTACCCAAACGTAAACCCTCAAGATCAAGTTCCTTCTGAATCTTTAAAACCTGTAAAACAATCTCAGAAACCTTTAAATCTCTTTGTTTCTTCAAAAGACCACTGGCCCAAAAGGTACAACCCATATTACAGCCAACCTGAGTTGAAATACAGGCTGAATAGCCATAATCAAATACCATTAAAACACTTTCAATTAAAGCGCCATCGCTCAATTCAAAAAGATATTTACGGGTACCATCACCAGAAACCTGCTTATCTTTTAAGATAAAATCATCAATAGTGAAATCATTTTCCAGATCAGAAATCAAAGATTTTGAAATATCACTCATTTCAGAAAATGAGTCAATACGCTTTTCGTACAGCCACTTAAATATCTGTTTAGCACGAAAAGGCTTAAGCCCCTTGTTAAGCAGATAATTTTCCAGATCAGTCAAACTTAAAGAATAAATGGAATCCATGTTTACATTATAACCTTTTTAATTAGTGCATAATAAAAACAATCACCATCTTCATTAATAATTGTTGACTCTTCAACAAGTTCAAAATCATTATTATTTTTAATGAAAGCTGCAATCTGTTTATCATTTTCTTTCCTGTTCAAAGTACAGGTAGAATACAATAACAAGCCATCATCTTTTAATAATTTGAAAACGGAATATAAAATCTTTTTCTGTAAAGCCTGCAGTTCATCCAGAGATTCACTGCTGACATGAAACTTGATATCAGGTCTGCGGCCAATAACACCCAAACCTGAACAAGGCACATCTAATAAAATACGATCAAATTTAAAATCATAATAGTCTTTTAATTCACAGGCATCCATCACGCTGTAATGAACGTTCAAAAAGCCTAATTCTTCAGCTCTCTTTTTTATCAGATCAACTCTATGAGGATGTAAATCATTGGCATAGGCATCATTGTCATCAATAATATCTAAAGCATTAAATAACTTGGAACCTGGAGCGCTGCAGGCATCAAGAAATTTGTTAGTATTTTCCAGTCTCAGATGTTTAACAAGTTCAGCAGAATTTATATCCTGAACATAAAAATAACCCCTTTGATATTCAGGACTATCCATAATACGCTCTTCACTAATAAAAATATCTTCATTTATCTTAATATAAGAAAAATCGAGATCATCATAAGTGGCAAGTTTATGATTTAAATGATAATAAACTATTCGCTCTTTCTTGAAATTTTTCAATATCATCTTAAAATCGTCATCCTGATATTGAGCTTTTAAGAGATTATAAACAAACAAAGGCAAAGAAACATTGATATTTTCTTCTGAACATTTTTCCAATTTATTTATTTTACGTAATAATGCATTAATAAAAGCCTTTGAATACTGATTTCTAGCCAGATTAACATATTCATTATTAACCGCATAAGCCTTTTTATTCATATAAAAACGCTCATATAAGGCACAAATGATAATTAAACGATTATCAAAATCACATTTATCGGCATATAGATTAATCTGATAATTCAAAAAGTCATATTCTCTTAATACACCATTAACCAAAGCCGTAATAAAAGGACGATTCATTACAGGAATCTCATTTAAAATATTACGCATCTCGATATTGGCATATGCCTGATCTCTGATAACTTTTTTAAGAATCTTTAATGCAGTTTTTCTAATATTCATCTTTCAATATATAAGGGATCTAAATCAACCTTTAGTTTAGCCAGACTGTGGTCTTTTAAGTATAAATCAACTATTTTCCAGCACTCATCTAATAATATATTAGTATGCCTGCTGGCGACAATAATACGACTGCGGTATAAGCCATTAATACGCGGTAATTGTAATGCTTTGTATATCTTGAAATCTTTATTAAGTAATAAATTATTCAGAAAATTAATGGAATAATCAATTCTTTCGGGTTTTAAATCACTGACAATAAATTCCAGCAGATGTGAATATGGAGGATATGAAGTCTTTGAGCGAAGATTCATTTCTATATTATAGAAATACTGATAATCCTGCTTTTTAACAGCTCTTAATACAAAATGATCGGGATTAAAGACTTGAATCAGAACCTTGCCCTCATTTTCAGCCCTGCCACTGCGACCAGAAGCCTGCATCAACAAATCAAATGTTAATTTACAGGAATTATAATCCTGTCGCATCAAACCAGCATCACCATTCAGGATACCTACTAAAGTGACATCAGGATAATCCAGACCCTTGGCAATCATTTGTGTACCAATCAGAATATCAATTTCATAATTAGCCAGGGAATTTAGAATATTTTCATAATCATCTTTCTTTGATACTGAATCCCTGTCCATACGAACAATTTTTTTATCGGGATAATATTTTTTAAGTTCTTCTTCAACCTTTTTAGTACCAAAACCATAGCTGATAAGATTGCTACCTTGACATTTTGGACAGATTTTAGGCATTTGATAAACACGACCACATTGATGACACTTTAAAACATTTTCATCCTGATGATAAGTTAAAGCAATATCACAGTCATTGCACATTAAAGTAATACCACAATCACCACAGCGTATTAATGGCACATAGCCTCTTCTATTCAATAAAATAAACGCCTGTTTATGATTGTTTAAACATATATCCAATTCGTTTTTTAAAGAAGTAGAAATAATATATGATTTATTCTTTTTAGTTTCTTTTGTTAAATCAACAATATCAATCGCTGGAAAATGTTCATTAATGCGTTTATCTAATCTCAATAAGTCATAATCACCCTTTAAGGCATGGGCATAAGTGTCCAAAGAAGGTGTTGCTGAAGCAAATAAAACCTTAGCCTTCTGATCAGCAGCTATCTTTAAAGCGACATTTTTAACCTGATAACACGGAGTATTTTCCTGCTTGTATGAAGTATCATGTTCTTCATCAACAATTATTAAACCTAAATTTTGAAAAGGTAAAAAGATTGCAGAACGAGTTCCAACCGCAATATGGGACTTACCCTTTTTTACCAGCATATATTGTTCATATCGCTGATTATCATTTAAGGCTGAATGATAAAAAACAACATCATCAAAACGTCCGCAGACTCTTTCAATCATCTGTGGTGTTAAGGCAATCTCCGGCACCAGAATTAAAACATCAAGACCCTTGGCCAGATAATATTCAGCCAGTTGTAAATAAACTTCAGTTTTGCCCGAACCTGTAACGCCAAACAATAGAAATCTTTGATTAGAACTGTTAATTAAAGAATCATATACTTTTCTTTGATCAGCTGTTAATTCTTTTTTCTTTAATTTATTTCTATTTTCATTTAAAAGATAAGAATGTTCAACTTCATATATACTGATAATATAATTTTCAATAAATTTCCTGATTATACTATTTGATAATTTCAAGGCATCAGAATATGACATGCCATCATAAAGTAAATCATATATTTCTTTTTGTCTATCGGTAAACTGATAATCTATATTATTTAATTTTATAAGTTTATCATATCTGATATTTTCTTTTTTAACAGCTGTTCTTAAGGCCTTTGGCAGCATTGTATTTAAACAGGCGACAAATGGTGAAAAAGTAGTCCTTGATAACCAGGCTGCCATTTCAAATTGTCTTTTATCGATAATAGGTTCATTATCAATAATGTTTAATATCGGCGATAGTTTAAAACGCTTCTCCAGTTCAAATACGTCTTTATCTTCTATCTCAAAACAGTTTATGACAAAAGCCATCACCTTACGATGAGAAAATTCGACATTAACCCGACAATATTCAGTTATTTTATCTGAATAATAATAAGAAAATAACTGATTAACATATAAGGATGCATTGCTTACATAAACTTCTACAACAAACATAATTTAATTATAACAATAAAAAAGGCCCTAACCGATAGAGCCTTCCATATTAATCTTTAAGAGCTGATTTAATTCTACCGCATATTCCATTGGCAGTTCTTTAGTAAATGGTTCTATAAAACCCAGAATAATCATCTGTGTAGCCTCTTCTTTAGTTAAACCGCGTGACATGAGATAGAAGAGCTGTTCTTCTGATATCTTTGAAACAGTAGCTTCATGTTCAATAACCGAAGAATTATTGGAAATTATATTAGTCGGAATAGTATCAGAAGAAGAAATATCATCCAGAATCAAAGTATCACATTCGACTTTGGCCTTGGAATTTAAAGCCTTTGGACCAATCTGAACCAGACCACGATAATTTACCTTTCCACCAACTCTTGATAAGGATTTTGAAATAATAGTTGAAGAAGTATTTTCAGCTAAATGAATCATCTTGGCACCGGCATCCTGAAATTGGGAATGTGACGCTACGGCAATAGAAATACAAACACCTTTTGCACCCTTGCCATTTAATACGCAACAAGGATATTTCATATTAAGATGGGAACCAACATTACCATCTATCCATTCCATTAAACCGTTTTCTTCAACCAATGTACGCTTGGTAACCAGATTCAAAATATTGCTGGACCAGTTTTGAACTGTTGAATAACGACATTTCGCATTTTTATGAACATAGATTTCTACAACTGCTGCATGTAATGAATCCTTTGAATATTTAGGAGCAGTACAGCCTTCGACATAATGAACATCAGCTCCCTCATCAACAATAATCAAAGTTCTTTCAAACTGACCCATCTGTTCAGAATTAATGCGGAAATAAGACTGTAAAGGTTTTTCCAGCTTAACTCCCTTTGGAACATAAATGAAAGATCCGCCTGACCAGACAGCCGTGTTCAAAGCAGCAAACTTATTATCACTATAAGGAACTACCTTGGCAAAATATTTTTTGAATAAATCCGGATGTTTCTTTAAAGCTGTATCGGTATCATAAAAAATTACGCCCTTATCTTCAACTTCCTTTAACATGTTGTGATAAACAACTTCGGATTCATATTGGGTAGAAACACCTGCTAAAAACTTCTGTTCAGCCTCAGGAATCTTTAATTTTTCAAAAGTATTTTTAATAGTTTCCGGGACATCGTTCCAGTCTTTTTCCACCTTATTGCTGGGCTTAATATAATATGTAAAGTCATTAAAATCGATATCAGAAAGATCTGGTCCAAACTTTGGCAAAGACATCTTCATAAACTGTTCATAGGCTTTAAGACGATATTCCAGCATCCAGTCAGGTTCACCCTTGGTTTTGGATATTGCCCTGATAATGTCTTCATTTAAGCCTTTTTGTGTTTTATAGACAGAAACATCTTCATCTTTAAAGTCATATTGATATTCTTCCTGATTTCTGATTATATCTTTATTACTCATAAGACTTCTCCAATAGTTCACTCATGGCATTGATGCCAATAGTTCCGCATTTAATACGATTTGCCTGTTTTGATAAAGTCTCAAAGGCATTAGCCTCTTCCAAAAGATCTTCATCATATTCTTCATCATTAACCATGGCATAATACTGTCTGATAATTTCCTTGGCTTCATCACGCTTTAAACCAATTATCATTGAAGAAATAATAGAAGTTGAAGCAAAACAGATGGTACAGCCAACACCATCAAAACGGACATCCTTAACAATATCATTTTCTACCAGCATTTGTACTTTTATATCATCAATACAGGATTGTGAAGCATTATGTACCTGTAAATAACGCTCATCATCAATTAATCCCTTATTTCGTGGATTCTGATAATGATCCATGATAATTGCTCTTTTAATATCATCCTGCATTAGATAACAGCTCCTATACATTTTTCCAAAGTTATATCTTTTAAGACATTAATCAGATAATCGATTTCTTCTTTTGTATTGTAAAAAGACAGACTGGCTCTAATAGTTTCATTGCAGCCAATTACATGGTGTAATACTTTAGCGCAATGATTACCACTTCTTACAGCAATATTATTCTTATTTAAATAAGAAGCCGCATCCTGGGCAAAAATACCCTTAACATTAAAAGCTGCTACTACACAGTCGGACAAAGAATTATAAACTTCGATGTTATCAAGTTCTTTTAAACGCTGATGTAAATATAAAGCTAAATCATGTTCGTATTTAGCAATATCTGCCATACCAAGATTATTAAGATAATCAATAGCCGCTCCAAAGCCCAAAACATTGGCAATATTAGGAGTACCAGCTTCAAAACGGGCTGGAATATCCTGGAGAATCAACGACATATCTTTATCGAAACGGGCATTGGCACCACCACCATATTGACATGGGTCCATTTTTTCCAATAATTCATATTTGCCATATAAAATACCTAAACCAGTAGGACCAATCATTTTATGTGCACAAAATGC
>DCGB01000038.1:0-9650 GCA_002314515.1 Solobacterium sp. UBA1789
GACCTCACCCTTATCAGGGGTGCGCTCTAACCACCTGAGCTACAGGCCCATAATCATCTAGCGCTTATTTATAATACTAAATAATTGATAGGATTGTCAATAAAAAAAGGTTGAATTTGTTCAACCTTTTATTAATATTCAATTTCTTCCCATTTTGTGTGGAAAGAACCTTTTTCATCCAGACGTTCATATGTGTGAGCACCAAAGAAATCTCTTTGTGCCTGAAGCAGGTTTGCCGGCAAACGTGGCGAACGATAACCATCATAATATTCCAAGGCACTTGATAGACATGGTACATAGACGCCGTTTCCAATGGCGGCAATTGTTACCTGTCTAAGGGCAGCAATATTTTCTTTTAAGATGGCTGAGAAATGTTTTGTCATAATCAGATTATCAACAATATCTTCTTCGTCATAGGCTTTCTTAATGTCTTGTAAGAAGGC
Organism: Solobacterium sp. UBA1789; assembly: GCA_002314515.1. Taxonomy (GTDB): domain Bacteria; phylum Bacillota_I; class Bacilli_A; order Erysipelotrichales; family Erysipelotrichaceae; genus Colivicinus. Next base: position 444 of record DCGB01000038.1, read on the forward strand.
AGCTCTGATGATGCAGCCATTGCGCCAGATCATGGCAATTTCACCATAATTAAGATCCCAATTGTAACTGTCTGATGCTTCTTTTAAGAGGGCAAAGCCTTGAGCGTAGGAGATTATTTTTGCACAATAGACGGCATTTTCCAGAGCTTTTAATAAGCTGTCCTTATCAACATGCATAATTACTTCTTCATCATAGAGAGCTGCTGCTTTTAGACGTTTATCTTTTATTGCTGATAGACAGCGGGCAAAGACACTTTCGGCAATAGTTGGAATGCCAACACCAAGGTCAAGTCCTTCCATTGATGTCCATTTTCCTGTACCTTTTTGACCAGCTTTATCTAAAATGACTTCAACAAGGTATTTGTTTGTTTTTTCATCTTTGACTGTGAGGATTTTTGAGGTGATATCAATGAGATAGGATGATAATTTACCTTTGTTCCACTTATCAAAGACTTTCTGAATTTCATCGATTGGCATCTTAAGGACTCTTGACATAATATCATAGGCTTCACAGATGATTTGAATATCACCATATTCAATACCATTGTGGACCATTTTGACATAATGACCAGATCCGGAATCGCCAATATAAGTACAGCAGGCTGCTCCATCTTCAGCTTTGGCAGAAATGGCATTAAGAATTGGCTTTAAGTGTTCGTAAGCTTCCTTATCACCAGATGGCATGATACTAGGGCCATAGAGAGCACCCATTTCACCACCAGAAACGCCAGCACCAAAGAAACAGATTCCATCTTTTTTGCATTCTTCTACTCTTCTGATGGTATCTTTGTAATAACTGTTGCCACAATCTACTAAAATATCTTTTTCATCCAAATAGGGTTTAAACTGCTCAATAACAGCATCAACAGCCTTACCTGCCTGAACCATTATAAGTATCATTCTTGGCTTTTTTAGAGAATCAACAAATTCTTTGATATCCTCATAACAGGAAATTGGCAAATCTTTTACTCTATTATCTTTAAACTCTTTAACGACATCTTTACTACGGTTGCAAACGGCAATCTTATATCCTTTGGAGGCAATGTTAAGGACCAAAGACTGGCCCATAACACCTAAACCATATAATCCGATACTATTCATTCTTCTGACTTCATTCTTTCTTTTAATTCAGCTTTGGCAGCTTCGATGATTTCTGGATGAAGAATATATTCCATACAACTGCGGCCCATAGCCTTAGAAGATACTTCCAGATTATGTTTGGCAGCTGGTGAATTAGACAATTCTCTGAATTTATCAGAATGACCAGAAATTTTATAGTCAGGGAATAGAGTAGCAAATGGTTGGCATGATGGAATAACACGGGAAACATTACCCAGGTCTTCTCCACCATAGTCAATTGGCATACCATCCATTAATGGTTCATTGAGATCTTCAAATTCTTTACGGCAGACATCGGATAAGACCTTATTAGAAATTCTTCCCTGATAACCTTCTTTAACACTGATTTCGCATCTGCAGCCCATAGCCTTAGCACAACCTTCAGCACATTCTTTGAACATTTCAATCATTCTGTTGTTTTCTTTAACTGAGAAACAACGGGCATTTGTTAAAACTCTTACATGTTCAGCAATAATACCAGTACCAATTTCATCCTGTTTGATTACTGAATTGGTTCGCCAGTCATATTTGAAATGCTGACGCCAGAAGTTGATGGCAACATCAAATAATTCAGCTGCATGAAGGGCATTGATACCCTGGTCTGGATGCGAACCGGCATGTGCAGGTTTACCATAAAAATCAATAGTAATCTGGGAACTGGTCAGACAATCACCAGACAATCTTGTTGGCTCTGTTGTTGGATGCTGAGTAATGACAGCATCAACACCCTCGAAACAGCCATTTTTCAACATGACGATCTTTCCGCCACCACCTTCTTCAGCAGGTGTACCCATAACCAGTACTGTTCCCTCATGTTTTGTATCTTCCAGGAACTTCTTGGTAATAACACCAGCACCTAAGGCTGATGTAGCAATGATATTGTGACCACAGGCATGACCTAAGCCTGGTAGAGCATCATATTCACTTAATATGGCAACTACTGGCTTACCACTACCATATTTGGCAACAAAGGCTGTATCTAATCCACCAGACTTTTCTTCAACTTCAAAACCCTCTTTTTTGAGATAGTCGACCTGAAGTTTGCAGGCATGATATTCTTCAAATCCTAATTCCGGATGGCAGTGAATATCCTGGGCCATTTCCCATAGTTCTTCCAGTTTGTTTTCATCAAAAAATTTGTCACATTCCTTTTTGTATAATTGAATATCCATATTATTTCCTTTCCTGATATTACTTTTCTTTTTCTAATCTGGCAGCTAATTCAGCTTTGGCAGCTTCAATGATTTCCGGATGCAGGAAATACTCCATACAACTACGTCCCATAGCTTTAGAAGAAACTTCTAAATTATGAAGGGCCGCTGGCGAATTAGATAACTCACGGAACTTAGCCGAATGTCCGGATATCTTATAATCCGGGAAGAGAGTGGCAAAACACTGGCAGGCCGGAATAACCCGTGATACATTTCCAAGGTCTTCTCCACCAAAGTCAACTGGCATACCATCCATTAATGGTTCATTGAGGTCTTCAAATTCCTTACGGCAGACATCAGATAAGACCTTGTTGGATATTCTACCCTGATAGCCTTCGGTTGTTTTAATCGTATAGGTACAGCCCATACCTTTGGCAGCACTTTCAGCGCAGTCATTAATCATTTTAATTAAGAATCTAAGGTCTTTATTGGAGAAGCAGGCAACATTGGCTCTAACTTCAACATGTTCAGCAATGGTTGCAATGGTAATGTCATCCTGTTTGATATAAGTATTGGTTCGCCAGTCTGCTTTGAAATGCTGACGCCAGAAATTGACCATCATATCAAAGATTTCAGCCGCATGGAGGGCACTGATACCCTGGTCAGGATGTGATCCAGCTTGGGCAGGCTTGCCATAGAAATGAATAATCATCGAAGCTGAACCAAGACAATCACCCGAAAGCCTTGTTGGCTCGGTAGTAGGATGCTGTGTAATGATGGCATCAATACCTTCAAAACAGCCATTATTTAACATTTTGATCTTACCACCACCGCTTTCTTCAGCTGGTGTTCCGGCAACAATAAGTGTTCCTTCGTGCTTTGTATCGTCTAGGAATTTCTTGGCAATCATACCAGCACCTAAGGCTGATGTGGAAATGATATTATGACCACAGGCATGACCTAAATTGGGCAGGGCATCATATTCAGAGAATATTGCAACAACAGGTTTGCCACTTCCATATCTGGCCATAAAAGCCGTATCTAGGCCACCGGCTTTTTCTTCAACCTCAAATCCGGCTTTCTTAAGATAATCCACCTGTAATTTACAGGCATGATATTCTTCATAAGCTACTTCAGGATGTTCGAAGATATCCTGAGCCATGGTCCATAACTCATCTTTACAACATTCGTCGAAATATTTATCACAGTCTTTTTTAAACGCTTGGATTTCCATATTTAACCACCTTTCAATTATTATTTTAGCGGAAATAATCTATAATATTAACAGAGGGTTCATAAATGAAAAAAATAAAGTGGAATTCTATCGTTATTTCCCTGGTTTATATCGCATTAGGAACATTATTGGTTCTCAAACCGGAAATTGATACAAATATTATTTGTATCTTACTGGCTGGTGCCACAATCCTAATGGGCCTTGTCAGTATTCTTCGTTATTTTACTTATGATATTGAAGACCGTTTTTTGCGAAATGATTTTGTTACCGGCTTATTGATTATTGTGGCAGGTATTATTGTTTTCCTATATAAGGATGAGGTCATTAATTTATTGAACGTTGCCTTAGGTGCCATGATTTTAATCAGTGGATTTGAAAAACTCCAGGATTGTCTGGACATTGTTTCCCTTGGCTATGGTAGCCCCTTATTATATGTCGTACTGGTACTTGTTAATATTGGTATGGGTGTTATGACAATTCTTGATATCATCAAAGAACAGGAAATCCTTTTTGTCTTTGTAGGTGTTTCTTTGATTTATAGTGGTTTAACTGACCTGTTATCAAGTATTTATCTTTCTGTTCGTCGTCGCTCTTACAGTAGACGTAAATTAAAAGAAGAAGAGGAAGAATTACAAAGTCAGCAACCTATTAATACATATGAAATGCCAAAAGAAGAAAATATCGTTTCTGCTCCCGTAGTTGATAATACTGTAGTTGAAGAAGAACAGAATAATATTCAATCCTGATTATTCAAAGAAAACTGACAGCCACAGTAGTTCTGGTGGTAGAGATTAAGTTCCTTATTCATTTTCTCATTTAAGGTGATGCCATCACCTTTTTTTAAATCGGTAACAAGGTATTTTATCTGATACTTATCCTGAAGTCTTAAGCCAATTTCATTGATAGCCTTAGCGTTTTTGCGATTGGAAATGGACATGATAGAAGCACAATAATCATAATTATTCTTTGATGCATATTGAAAACAGGCTTCCAGTCTTTTTTCATAGCACAAAAAACAGCGCCTGCCACCTTCTTTTTCATTGGCATATTCTTTTAAATCATTTATATGTTTTTCATAATCATAAGCAGGAATAATGAGCTTAATATCCGGATCATTTAGAATATCCAGATATTCAATAAGTGTATTCAGTCGCTTGCGATATTCAGCATATGGATAAATATTGGAATTGGCATAGAAAATACTGATATCAAAATATCTGCGAAGGTAGACCAAAGGATAAACACTGCAGACACCACAGCAGACATGGAGCAGCAGCTTTTTTCTTTCATTTAGCTCACTTAACTGTTTTAGCTGTTTCTGATAATCATTCATTGTCAATAAACATACTATCGCCAAAGGAGAAGAAACGATATTTTTCTTTTACTGCTTCTTTGTAGGCATCAAGTATCATTTCTCTGGAACAGAGGGCTGATATCATCATAATCAAAGTTGATTTTGGTAAATGGAAATTGGTTATCTGACAATCAATGCCCTTAAATGTATATGGGGGATAAATAAATATCGAAGTATCACCCTGACAGGCTGTATAGTCACCATATTTCTGCATGATAGTTTCAATTGTTCGTGTTGAAGTTGTTCCAACAGAAATAATTCTTCGACCTTCTTCACGGGCTTTTTTGAGAGCCTGTGCTGTTTCAGATGACATTGAATAATATTCTGAGTGCATCTTATGATCTTCAATATTGTCTTCTTTGACCGGCTTAAAAGTTCCCAGCCCTACATGCAGGGTTACATAACGGATTTCAATACCCTTGGCCAGTAATTTCTGATCAAGTTCAGGAGTAAAATGTAAACCAGCTGTTGGACAGGCAGCCGAACCATTGATCTGGGCATAGACATTGTTATAACGGGAATTATCCTTAAGTTTTTCATGAATATAAGGTGGTGTTGGCATTTGACCGATTTTTTCCAGTATTTCCAGAAAAATGCCTTCATAGTGCATTTCAATCAGACGAATGCCATCATCTTTTCTTTCGACACAGGTGCCACTAAGTTCATCAGAAAAATAAATCTCCGTACCTTTTTTTATAGCCTTGGCATTGCCGCAGAGACATTCACAGATGTGGTCATTAATATTGAGAATAAGAATTTCAACTTTAGCACCCGTTGGCATTTTTGTACCAAACAGACGAGCCGGAATTACCCGGGAATTATTGCGAACCAAAACATCACCAGGATGCAAATAGTCGATGATGTCATAAAAGTGTTTATGTTCAATTAAACCGGTATTCTTATGTAATACCAGCAGGCGAGAATTATCTCTTTTATCAGTCGGATGTTGGGCTATTAAGTCTTCCGGCAGTTCGAAATCAAAATCTTCGAGTTTCATTTAAAAGCCTCTTTCATCAAATTTATATTTTTGTAATATTTCTTTCTTATATTCAAGATACCTGTCATTGGAAATAGCTTCTCTGGCGCCTTCGACCAGTCTGATTAAAAAGCGCAGATTATGAATTGATAATAATCTGTTAGCCAAACCCTCATTGGCTCTAACCAGATGATGAAGATAAGCCTTGGTATAATGTTTACAACACTCACAGTCACATTCTTCATCCAATGGACTAAAGTCATATTTATAGATAGCCTTTTTAATACTGATACGACCTTGAGAGGTCATCAAAGTGCCATGACGGGCCAGGCGGGTTGGCAGTACACAGTCAAACATATCAACACCACGTTCAATAGCTTCCAGAATATCGTTGACAGCACCAATACCCATTTCATAACGAGGCTTGTCTTCAGGCAGGTATTTCATGGTATAGTCCAGCATTTTATAATGAGTTTTCTTGTCTTCACCAACCGATGTGCCACCAATAGAATAGCCATCAAAATTCATTTTTACCAACTCCTGGGCACAATAGGCTCTTAGATCTTCATATTCGCCACCTTGAACAATGCCAAAGAGAGCCTGATCTTCTTTAGTGTGAGCATCTAAGCCTCTTTTAGCCCAACGCAGTGTTCTTTCGACTGAGTTTCTGGCATAGGCATAGTCAGCAGGATAGGGAATACATTCGTCAAAGGACATGGCAATATCGGAACCAATGGCTTCCTGAATACGAATGGAATCTTCCGGACGCATAAAAAGACGACTGCCATCAAGATGGGATTGAAACATGACACCTTCTTCGCTTATATTACGTCTTTCGGCCAAAGAAAAAACCTGAAAACCTCCGCTATCAGTCAATACCGGTCCATCATAGTTCATAAATTTATGAATACCGCCAGCTTGTCTCATGACATCTTCACCAGGCCTTAACCACAAATGATAGGTATTGCCAAGAATAATATCGGCCTTAATATCTTTGATATCACGATAATCAAGGAATTTAACTGTAGCCTGGGTACCAACAGGCATAAAGACCGGTGTTATCAGCTCATAACCAAAAACATTCAGTTTTCCCAAGCGGGCATTTCCATCCTTGTGTAAGAGTTCGTATTTAAAATTTTTCACATACCTATTCTATCATGTTATTTTTATCGTGAATGTTATAATCAAAGAGTATGAGAACGAAAGAACTAAAGGTTTATAATTTGCCAAACAATAGAACAATAAATGCGGATATCGACGCCAAACCCTATACTCTTTTGTTGGGCCTAATGGGTTTAGGTGTCATGTTGATGATTTTTAATGCCTATATCTATGGTGCTTCCTTATTGTTGCTGGGACTATTTGCAATAGCCCTGTTACCTAGAAAAATATTAATAGAATTTTCTGATAATTATATGGTTTTATATAACAAAGTAGATAAGAATGACTGTGTCATTATTTATTATGATGATATTGTCTTCTGGAATTATCAAAGGAATGTTCAAAATGATACTTTGACTATTGAACTTCTTGACGGCAGTGTTGAATCAATAAACTGTTTTGATAAACATCGTATTCAGAGATTTATGTTTATTTATGCCAAAGGCAAGAAAAAGGTTACAAGATGAAGCTGATTGCGATTGATTTTGAGACGGCAAACAGTTCGCTCTGTTCAGCCTGTTCATTAGGCCTGGCAATATATGATGATGGTGAAATAGTTGATTCCTATTCATTTTTAATTAAAACACATCCCCGTTATTCTTATTTCACCAATACTTTTATCCATCATTTAACCTTTAATGATGTCAAAGACAGTCCAGAATTTGATTATTATTATCCACAATTAAAAGAACTCTTAAGCAATAATTGTGTAGCTGCCCACAATGCAGCCTTCGATGTTGGGGTATTAAATAATATCTGTGCCCTATATGGTCTAGATCCTATTCCTTTTACTTATATTGACACAGTAACTTTGGCAAGGAAAATATATCCTGAGCTTTATAATCATAAACTCAATACCATTGCTTCTTATATGGGTATTGATTTAAATCACCACGAGGCTGCTTCTGATGCCTATGCCTGTCTTTTGATAGTCTTAGCAGCTATGGAAAGATATAATGTTTATGATATTAATGATCTGGCAAAACTTTCCCGCATACGCTTATCTAATAATTTATAATCGTTTACATATATTTGAAAATATTTTCATTTTATGATATATTTTCTTTGTGAAAGAATTTGAAAATAATGCCTATTTCTGGCAAAAAGTTGATGCCCTATATTTATCCGGCGATTTTAAGCTTCTTTATGCAAAAGGTAGTCGTCATCCAAAATATAATAACCTGGTTTTTCCTTGTGATTATGGACATGTAAGTACATTTGATACAGATGATGATGCCTTTATGCGCGTTTTCAGAAGCACGCACGGACGTCAGATTAAAGCCATTGTTGTCTGCGCAAATCTATTGGATCGTGAAATAACTACCAATGTTCTGGTGGGATTAAACAGTGAAGAGGAAGGAGAAGTGCTGTCTTTCCTTAATCAGAATGATTTTCAGAAAACGGTTATTATACATCGCACTAGTGATGTACCATCGTGGGCAAGCCATGAGTAGCAAATATGCTACTTTTTTATTTATTTTTATCCGCTTAAATGTATAATTAATTAGTAAAAAGAGGTGAAATTTATGCTTGATAAAAGACCAGAAAATATGGAACGTATAAACAATCAGACATTAGCTCAAAAGTTTATCGATGAACAGGTAAAAGAAATTAGAGAAACTGTTGGCGATAAGAAGGTTCTTTTGGCACTTAGTGGTGGTGTTGATTCTTCAGTGGTTGCTGCCTTACTGATTAAGGCTATTGGCAAACAGCTTGTTTGTGTACATGTTAATCATGGCTTACTGCGTAAGGGAGAGCCGGAGCAGGTTATCGAGGTATTCCGCANNACATGTTAATCATGGTTTATTGCGCAAAGGCGAACCAGAACAGGTTGTTGAAGTATTCCAGAAACAGATGAAAGCAAATTTAGTATATGTTGATGCTGTAGACCGTTTCTTAAACAAGCTAGCTGATGTAAGTGATCCTGAACAGAAGCGTAAGATCATTGGTAAAGAATTTATCGATGTCTTTGCTGAAGAAGCTGCCAAACTTGATGGCATTGAATTTTTGGCTCAGGGTACAATTTATCCCGATATTCTGGAATCTGATGGCGTTAAATCTCATCACAATGTCGGCGGATTACCTGAAGACCTGCAGTTCAAGCTGGTTGAACCAGTCAGATTGTTATATAAGGATGAAGTCAGAGTAGTTGGTAAAGAATTGGGCTTACCTGATGATATGGTATATCGTCAGCCATTCCCAGGACCTGGTC
>DCGB01000038.1:9725-10024 GCA_002314515.1 Solobacterium sp. UBA1789
GATTTTAAGAGAAGAATTTGCAAATTGTGGATTAGCTACAAAAGTATGGCAGTTCTTTACAATCGTTCCTGATTATAAGTCAACCGGAATCAAAGACAACAAACGTACATTTGACTGGCCGGTTATTATTAGAGCGGTGAATAGCATTGATGCAACTTCCGCTTCAATCGAAGAAATCCCATACGACGTATTGGCAAAAATCACTGATCGTATCTTAAAAGAAGTTAAAGGTGTTAATCGTGTTCTATATGATCTTTCACCAAAACCAGTTGCCACTATTGAGTGGGAATAGTATACAA
>DCGB01000087.1:0-278 GCA_002314515.1 Solobacterium sp. UBA1789
TGATTAATCTTACTGAGGTCAATATATCAGAGCGTAAAAGAGAAATTGCCACTCTAAAGGTCTTGGGTTTCCGTCCACATGAGGTTCGTTCATATATCTACAAGGAACTGATAGTTCTGACTTTGATTGGTTCTTTATTTGGTGTTCCTTTTGGCAAATATGGTCTGAAATTTATCATGAATGTTTTGAATATCGACCTTATCTGTTTCCCGGTCAAAATTGATTTAAGCAGTTATCTGATTTCTTTTGCCATTACCTATGCCTTCCTCTTCATTATT
>DCGB01000087.1:315-1549 GCA_002314515.1 Solobacterium sp. UBA1789
GGTCATTGCAGAATATTAAGATGGTCGAATCATTAAAATCTGTTGAATAAAAATAAGTGGACCATAATCCACTTATTTATTCAATCGCCATTTCTCCAGCTCTTGTAGCATGAATGACAGTTGTATCATATATTGGCAAAGAAGAGTCTTCTTCTCTGACTAATAGTCCAATTTCTGTACAACCCAGGATAACAGCTTCTGCTCCCTGTTTTTTCAAATCATCAATAATTCTGATAAAAGCCTGACGTGATGTTTCTTTAATAATGCCCACACATAGTTCATTAAAGATTACTGAATTGACTGTTTCAATATCATTTCCCTCGGGAATCAGTACCGAAAATCCTCTTTCAATGAGCTTTTCCTTATAAAAATTCTCGGTCATTGTATATCTGGTACCTAGGAGGGCAACTTTTCTGATGTTATTTCTGCTTAGGGCATCAGCTGTTGCCTCGACTATATGAACAATGGGAACATTAACTTTTTCAGCAATCTGCTTATAGACCTTATGCATGGTGTTGGTACAAATCAGAATAAAGTCTGCACCGGCATTTTCCAGTTTTTTGGCTGCACCAGCCAGGATTTCAGCACTCTTATCCCAATTTCCGCTGGATTGACATTCTTCGATTTCGGCAAATTCAACGCTGTATAGAACGATACGGGCAGAATGCAGTCCACCTAGGTGATCTTTAATGTAGTCATTGATAATGCGATAGTAGGGAATTGTGCTTTCCCAGCTCATACCGCCGATTAATCCGATTGTTTTCATTAATAGTAACCTTCTTTCTTTTTAATGTGTAATTATAAAGTGATTGTTTTGTTGTTTTCGCTGATTTTACTTATGGTGCCATCTTTTATCTGATAGGCTTCCCCATATATTTCTTTTTTATGCTGATTTATCAGCAGGTAACTGCCATCACAAAGGCCATAAAAGCATTTACCAATACTATCCTTACAGGCAATTTCTTCAATGACCTTTTTGTTATCTACTGTTTCATCTTTCATAAGCTGATAATGAGGAAGCAGATTAACATCAACAAGACCCAGTCCATTAATAAAATGTTTATAGTTTTTATCATCAGCTTCACCATCAAGTTCTGGTATGGCATAGACTTCTTCAGCAGCATTCATACTGCCGGCAGAGATGCCAAGGATTAGACCCTGATAGTTTTGAAGTTTTTCTTTCAAATTGATTTTTTGAAAATAATGATTCTGTGTTGGTACATGGCCGCCAGCA
>DCGB01000087.1:1559-2974 GCA_002314515.1 Solobacterium sp. UBA1789
TTTTGCCTTATCTATCATCTCATTTGCCTGTTCATCATTGCGGCTATCAAGAATATTAAAGTCCTGGAACAGGAAATTGGCTTTTTCAAAACATTCTTTAAATAGTTTAGCGTATTTATCAGTACTTTGATGTTTTTCAGGGTCAGAGCTGATATAGAGTGCCTGACAGTTTTGAGGATAATACTGTTTCAAATTATCAATAAAGTTATTAGCTGGATTAACTTCATTTGTTTCTTCAATATCGGGGCGACTGCTTAAAAAGATAATCATTTCAGTTCCTTTCTTATGGTCTTTAATATTGTAACAAAAAAAGCTGATAAAAGTTTGTGTTGTCAAATGATGATAATAGTATGAAAATTATGATGAAGAAATATTGCAATATTGGAGGTATGCCGTATGTTTAAAAAGTTTATGACCATTATGATGTCTGTCTTAATAATCTGTAACCTTTATACACCGGTCAATGCCCTAAAAAATAATGATGTATCTGTTGACGAAGTTGATCATGCGATGTTAACAGTATCCAATTCTCTAAAACAGCTTGGCGATACAGCCGGTAGTGCAGAAACCGGGACATTGGCCAGTATTTTTACCAGTTTTATGGATGTCGCCAGGACTGGTGGTCAGATTTTAACAGCTGTTAATGGTTCAGTGACTTTTTTAAGACTCATTGGCATCTTAACTGACCCAACGCAATCCAAACTTGATGGTATTATGACCCAACTGCAGACGATAGATGAAAGACTTTCCAGCATGGACGACAAACTGGATGATTTGACTACAGCCATGTCAGAAGTAAAGGCCTCCGTAGAATTTAATTCGCGAACCGAAAAGGCCCTTCTCTTTTCCAGTAAATGGGGTGATTTTGAATATCGCTACATGGAAGATGGCATGGATAAGCTTATTTCCCAATACAACAGTATGTTACGTTCTGGACTTAAGGACTGGTGTGATGGCAAACGAAATGAGGGTGGTGTCGATAATCGCAGCATCATCATCCGCTATCAGATAGAAAATGATGAATACCGTCTGATTTATACTGACAACAATGATATACCGGCAACATATGATGAACAGGACAGCTGGGTAATCATTCCAGAAACATTATTACCGGAAACCTTCGGTTTTGATATCAATACATTTAATGAGGACCTGGAAAATGTCATTTCTTCAGCAATCTGGAATCTGCTTAAAGATGGTGAATATTCTGCTTTGACTTCTGTTAATTATGCCAGACTTTCTCCTGGTTTTAGTGAAGATGATGCAAAGAAGCTGGCCAAAGATGCAGTCAATACTCTGATATATCGTATTGCCGCTTATAAAGTAAACAGTAATGAAAGCTTTGCGGGCGATGTCTACAAACAGTTTACCAATTACTGCAGCCATTTACAGAGTTCAGGAGATGGCATTGATGC
>DCGB01000073.1:0-4852 GCA_002314515.1 Solobacterium sp. UBA1789
TCAGCCTGCTCAGCCAAACAGATAGTATTCTTCAACCAGCTCAAAGAAGAACCCGAAGAAGCTGTCTGACCACCAATCTTAGCCTTCTTCTCATTCAAAGCCAGAATACCAGCTGAAGTACCACCATTCATATAAGCATCACCTGGTTCAAACATATGAGCACCAATAGTCATGCAGGCTGAATCACCTGAACCAATAACAAGTCTTGTGCCTGGAGCCAAATGACAATCCTTGGCACCCTCTTGGGAAATTACACCAACAACATCCGTCTTGTAATGTAATTCCGGCATCATTGAAAGTGGAATACCTGCAATATCCAAAACCTCTTTAGACCAGTCAGATCTGTCAACTGTCATCAAAGCAGAAGAACCAGCTGCATCACGGGAAATAGCTGCAACACCCGCTAACTTCAAAATAATATAATCCTGAACACACATTAAGATCTTCCAGGTTTTTGCAAATAACTCTGGCTGATGCTTCTTAACCCACAGAATCTTACATAAAGAACGGTCAGTACCCAGAATACCATTAGGACGAGATGCTGTATACTCTGGCGGTAAAGCCCTGGAAATCTCCTCAGCCTCAACATAGGAACGGGAATCCTGCCAGATCAGACAACGATGCAAAGGTTTGCGATTCTCATCAATACATAAGCAGTTTGGATAAGTACCATCAAAACCAACAACCTCAATATCCTTAGGATCAATGCCCTCAGTTAAATACCTGGCATCCTCACAGAAAGCCTTATACCAGTCTTCAGGATCCTGCTCAACCCAGGAACCATTTTCATAATAAGTAGGATAAGCAACTGTATGCGTCTTAACAAAACCGCCTTCAGTTGTAAATAACGAAGCCTTGACACCACTGGTACCAAAATCAAAAGCCAGAATATACTTCATATTAGTTAGTCTCCTTGTATCTATTATCTTTATTATAAACAAAAAAAAGACTTAATCTCTATGATAAGTCTTATTAGCCTCAAAAAACGCATCATCCGACAAACGTGGCCGCCCCGTCAGTTTTCGACACAAACCAATTAATGGATGAAAAGCCGGATTAATCATCCCCGTTAATTCAATAAAAATCCAGCAGACAAAACACAAAATAAACAGCAGAACATAGGCAAAAGACCACTCGAAAAATAAACAGACTGCACAAAAGGCAAAAGACAAAGTAACAAGATAAAGCACCAGAACCGTATTACGATGGCCCAAACCAATCTTATACATCAGCACATGATGAAGATGCGAACGATCAGCCTCCGAAATCTTCTGACCCTTTAATTTACGCCGGATAATCGCCAGACAGGTATCTGACAAAGGAACAAACAGAATAATTATCGGAAAACCCAAAGTGATAAAAGTACTGGCCTTAAAACCCAACAAAGACAGACAGGCTATCATATAACCTATAAACAAGGCACCTGAATCACCCACAAAAATACTAGCCGGATGAAAATTAAAAGGCAAAAAACCACCAATGGCCCCACACAATATCAGACACACCATACTGACATCGATCCTATTCATAAAATAACCAATAAAACCGATAACCGCCAGAACAATAAAAGAAATACCACAAGACAAGCCATCCAAACCATCAATCAGATTAATCGCATTAGTCACCCCCACAATCCAGAAAACTGAAATCGCAAAAGAAAAAACGCTGATATCAATCTGACCAACAGGCAAATTAATGACATTCAAAGAAATATCCCCAAAATAAACGACATATAAGGCCCCAAGTAACTGAAACAGAAACTTGACTGACGGTTTCAGATTATAAATATCATCCAAAAGACCAGCCATAAAAACAATAAAACCTCCAACAACAATCGCATTAAAAGTCTTATCCGGCCTAACCATCAAAGCCATTGTAATCATAAACGCAATAAAAATACCCAAACCGCCAATACGCACAATCTTCCCATGATGGACAGTTCGATTATTCTCAACTGCATAGGCATCAATATTAAAACCAACAAACTTAACAAGAGGCGTCAACAAAAAAGACAAAATAAAAGCCAAACCAAAGAAAGATAAAATCCGCATGATCAGACTCATAAAACACCTCCGTCTAATCCATTATACTTGAAAATAATAAATCACACTCATCAAAAACTCGCCAAGGACATAAGCCATCATCAAAGCCAGTAAAATAAACAGAAACTGACCAGCTGCAACTTTACCCTTCTTCAAAAAACGATTAAAATCCAAAGCACTCAAACCAAACAGAGACAACGCAAAACAAAACAGATAAATGACAATCTTCAAATAAAACCTATACATTACACTTAACTCCACTGATATAAGTCTGCAATAAATTGAAATTCTCATCCAGAATCACAAAATCCGCCATCTTACCCCGAACTAAAGAACCATATAATTTATCCAAATCATAAAAACGATAGGCATTCAAACTGCTATATGCCACAAGATCTGTATTATCGACACCCCAATTATGGAGATTCCTTACTTCCTCCAGAATTGTCGTCACACTACCAGCTAAAACACCATCATCAATACGATAAAAACGACCCCTATCCTTGAAACACAAATTACCCTCAAACATGAAATCACCATCCGGACAGCCTGCAGCCAATGTTGAATCCGAAATAATCATCACACGATCACGAGAGAGATTCTTCAAAGTAAAAAGCACAACATCCTTATCGACATGAACACCATCACAAATCAGTTCACAATATTTATCACGATTAAAAAAGGCACTATTGACCAAACCGCCATCACGATGCGCAAAACCATTCATCGCATTATATAAATGAGTAAATCCATCATAATCAATATCAATTGAACCCCTCAGATCACTATGACCCAGCATGATCCTGACATCATTATTCTTTAAAACCTCACTTAATTCACTCGCACCATCTATTTCTGGCGCCATAGTCATCTGCCTGACATTACCCGTACATAATAAATCATTTAATAATTTTATATCAGTAGCCTTAATACCCTTCTTATCAATAGCACCACTCTTTTTCTCATTCAAAAAAGGACCCTCTAAATGAAAACCCTGAAAACGACTGTTATGTGTCTTATAAGTACCAAGTAAAGCCATCGTCTCAAAAAGCTCACTATGATTAGTCAAAGAAGCCAGAAAGGAAGTCACACCCTGCTTACTAAAAGCCAAAGAAGCCTTCTCCAGTTTTTCCTCATCACAGGCATTAAACATAACACCACCTATGCCATGACAATGGGTATCAAAAAAACCTGGCATTACCAGACTGCCACCTAAGTCAATAATCTCACAATCGCTGATATCATCAAAAAAATGTTCATAAGACTCAATGATATGACCATCTTCAACTAACAAAGCACCATCAAGATACTCTTTTTTATCATCTACCACCAAATGGGCATGTTTAAATAAAGTCCTCATTATTCATCCTCCAGACACTTTAATAAGTCTTCCCTAGAAATCGGACCCTCCCGTAAGATCTTTAATTCCGGCAATAAAGAAATGACCGTACTGGCACCCTCGCCTCTGGCATCGCCTTCAACAATGCCATCGATTCGACCATTCAAAGAATTATAGACATCGACATATTTATGCAAAGAACCCTGATCAGACAAATTGGCACTGGTAACCAGTAAAGGCTTACCAACTTTATCAATCAGCTTTAAGATCCACTCATCATCCGGAATACGAATACCAATAGTATCAAAACCATGAGTAATATAATCTGCCAGATTCTTCTTCTTCAAAACAATAGTTAAAGGACCTGGCACAAATCTGTTAATAATCTTTTCAGCTTCAGCACCAAGATAAGAAACATCAGTCATCATCGAAATATCTGAACACATCATCGGCAAAGGCTTATCCTCTCTTCGACCCTTGGCTTTATAGATCTTTTCAATAGCCTCCTCATTATCATAGATACATGCCAAACCAAAAACTGTATCCGTACCAAAAGCCACAATATCACCCTTTAATAAAGATACTGCTACATCATCTATTTCATCTCTTTGAAAAATCCGCATACTATTATCCTTTCAAAGCCATCTTAAACAGATACAAGATGCTCATAAAAACACCACCAACGATACCAATAATCAAATGATTAAAAACATGACCCAGATAGAGGCCAAAAGCCATAATCATTGCCATCGTCATACCCAAATTCAAAAACCTAAGCATAATTATATTTAATAAAAAAAAGGGTAATTTTTCAATTACCCCTAAATGTACTTAACAAATATCCCTATACTAGTCGCCACTATGGGAGAAGATATTATAGACATCAGAAATTGGTGTACGATCAGAAATCGCATCTATAATCTTAGCCAGCATCTTACCAACAGATAATACTGTAATCTTAGTTGTCTTAGCCTTCATCTCCTCAGTCATTGGAATTGTATTGGTAACAACAAACTCCTTAATGCAGGAATTCTCAATCTTCTCAACCGCATCACGTGAGAAAACGCCATGAACAATAGAAGTATAGATATCATTGGCACCATGATCCTTTAACAGCTGACAGGCTGCAACCAGAGATCCACCAGTATCACAGATATCATCAACAACGATGACATTCTTACCCTCAACATCACCAATGACATTATTAGCCTCAACCTCATTCGGACGAGGACGACGCTTATCAACGATTGCCAAAGGAGTACCCAGAATCTCAGCCAGTCTTCTGGCACGGGTTGTTCCACCGTGGTCTGGAGAAACAACAACAAAATTACTCATATCCAAACCCTTGGAAAGGAAATATTCAGCCATCATCGGAGCTGTCTGCAAATCATCAGCTGGACAAGAGAAGAAACCCTGAATCTGAGCTGCATGTAATTCAATAGTTACAACTCTGGAAGCACCGGCTGCATAA
>DCGB01000073.1:4935-20441 GCA_002314515.1 Solobacterium sp. UBA1789
TACGATCCTGACGAGCATAGCCATAATAAGGAATGATACAGTTAATTTCCTCAGCAGAAGCTCTTCTGGCCGCATCAATCGCAACCAATAATTCCATTAAACGCTCATTAGTTGGCTTACAGGTACTCTGAATAAAGAATACACGCTTACCACGAACTGATTCCTGTGGAGTAACCAGTGTTTCACCATCCGCAAAATGCTGAATAGAAATCTTACCAGGTTTAACAAACATGTAATCACAGATTTCCTTAACCAGATCCTGATTAACAGTCAACGCAAAAACAATAGCCTCATTCATTTTTTATATCTCCTCTTCCTCTATATATTTAAGACCATATCCCTTCTTATTAGCCTGATAAACCCGGGCAATAGCCATATCACCCTTTTCGACATCCGAATCGATAGCAGAAGCTGCCATAACAACTGCCTTAGCGCCGATATTCAAAGGTCCAATCAACACTGCACCCGCACCAATCCAGGCACCATCCGCAATCCGCAAAGCATAATGTCTTCGACCATCCCGATCAGCCGACCTTACACCATTGCCAATGACCACTTCTTCACCAACTGTCGCATTATCAAGACAGACATAAGAATCAATACGTGTCCTATAAGCTACCCGACAATTATTCAAAGAAACAAAATCACCAATATTAACTCCATTAGCCATCTCACAGGAAGCAGCTAAATGAGTATTAAAACCAACATTGACCTTATCACCCAGAATTGAATCCTCGATATAACAGGCATTCAAAACGGAATAAGCTCCAACAACACTATCCTTAACAAAAGAATTACTCTTAATAACAACATTACGGCCAATAATACACTTACCCTCTAAGGTAACATTTGGATAAACAACTGAACCCTT
This sequence comes from Solobacterium sp. UBA1789, assembly GCA_002314515.1. Lineage (GTDB taxonomy): Bacteria > Bacillota_I > Bacilli_A > Erysipelotrichales > Erysipelotrichaceae > Colivicinus. The sequence goes on from DCGB01000073.1 coordinate 5,807, forward strand.
TTCAATCATGACCTCTGGTCCAATATAAGTATTAGCCGGATCAATAATATTAACACCTCTCTCCAGATGTTTCTGATTATTGGAAAGCTTAATAATCTGATTAAACTCTGCAATCCTGGCATAAGAAGAAACCTTCAGACAGTTCTCACTCTTAATCTCAACCGCATCATAACTCAATGTTTCAAAAGAAGATAACTGCTCATTATCCAAGGCAAAAACCGGCAGGAAATCCTCACCATCAGAAGCCATACAAGGCTTATCATTATTCAACAAAGCAGCATAATCATGATGATCAATTAAAGGAAACAAAGGACCCATAAGTAAACAACGACCTGATTGGGAACCAATATCGCAAATCAGTTCATTGATATCATCACGCTTTATTAATTCATCATTATCGATATTACGACCACCAAATAAATAGAGATGATCGATATCCAGCTTCTTCAACTGCGAAACTGTATAATCAAGAAGCGGACGACCCAGCAGACAAGTATCAGCTAATTCAGCTTCCTTCTTATTCTTAATAAAAATGATGGCACAATTCATACCTGAAGCCCCCTATATAACAATTCTAACACGAAAAAAGCACCCTACTTAGACTAACAAAAAAATAACTATCCTTTATTTTCTCATAAACCTGCTTTAATTCATTTTCATCCTCACTTAAGGCAAAAACACAGGAACCACTGCCGCTCATCAGAACATTTTTCAAGCCATAAGACATAAGACAGTTTTTAATATTGCCAATAGCCGGACAAAGTCTTAATGCTGACTCCTCTAAAGAATTAGCCAGTAAGCCATCAATGCTTAAACCATTCTCCAGACAGAAACGCAGCTTTTCACAATCAGGATGTAAACAAGCTTCCAGATTCAAAGTCTGATAGGCATCCCTGGTCGAAACACCCTCCTTAGGCTTAACCAGCAAAACATAGTAAGATTTTTTTAGCGCAAAGTACGCCAGTTCCTCTCCTGTACCATAAACAACAGCCGGCTTATTATAATATGTAAAAATCACATCAGAACCAATTCTATGACATAATTCCTTAACATCATTCTCAATATCAAGCTGATACATCTTACTCAAAAGTCGAAAAACACTGGCCCCATTACTGCTGCCACCAGCCAAACCGGCTTCCATGGGAATATTCTTTTCCACCTTCACCTTAAAATGATCATTTATCTGATATTTATCCCTAAAGATATTAATAGCCTTAACAATGGTATTCTTCTCATTAAAAGCCAAATCGACATTACATTCATAAGAATCAGTATCACTCTTATCAATTGACAGGACATCATGTAATTCCAAAGGCAACATCACCGACTGCAAATCATGATAACCATCTTCTCTTCTTCTCAAGACATTCAAAGCCACATTGATCTTACAATAAGCTCTATCTTCCATATAGCACCTCATAGATAGCCAGAAAATCAGCCAAAGACAATTCCTGTGCCCTGATTTTATCCTTTAAAGCCAGTTTATTAAACAGATTGCTGATTTCTTCTTCACTTAAAAATTCCTTCAGATTATTATGCAAAGTCTTACGACGCTGTTTAAAAGAATTCTTAACCAGCTCAAAAAAAACTTTTTCGAATTCTCTATTTCTATCAACCTTTGGCGTAAAAGAAATAACTGCACTATCAACCTTAGGCATTGGATAAAATACTGACTTGGAAACATTCATCTCCAGCTTAACATCAAAAAGATATTGAACAATAACACTTAAGGCATTATAATCCTCACTGCCCTTTTCTGCCTTAAATCGATCCGCAACTTCCTTCTGGACCATAACCGTAATCTTATTAATCATTAAATCGCTCTCAAAAAGCTTAAAAAGAATAGGGGTTGTCACATAATAAGGCAGATTGCTGCAGACATTAATCTTCTCATTTCTATAAGAGACATTATCCAGATCAACCTTCAGAAAATCCTCCAGATACAGTTCAATATCATCATTAAATTCTTCCTTTAAAATAGAAAACATATCTTCATCTATTTCATAACAGACTACAGCCCGGGAATATTTCATCAGCATCTCACTCAAAGAACCAATACCTGGACCAATTTCAATTGTCAGCAATTCCTTATCACAGGCATTCTTTGCAATCTTATCAACCACATTGGCATCAATCAGAAAATTCTGACCAAATTTCTTTTTGGCATGCATATCATGTTCATCAAGAACCCTTTTGACATGACTTAAAGTGGCAACAGGCATTTCAGATCCTCCTTGGTGATATTCAACATTCTTAATCGCTTCAAAAAAGTCTTATTATTACACTTACCCAAATGATAATAATGACATAACTTATCCCGCTGTTTACTATCAATATCCAGCTCAAGAAGATCAGTCATCTTAAGACCCTGGTCATTATCATCTATATAGGTAAAACAGTTATTTAAGGCATTTTCCAGAGCTTCCTTAGTCGCATGTTCAATGCCGACTTTCTTCTTAGTCCGTGCATCTTCCTTAAAAATAAAAGCATTCTTTAAGCCTGGAATACTATCATTAATCTTCTTTCTAATCGTCTCTCCTGGATGATCAGGATCCAACAAGAGAATAACCCCTCTTTTTTCATTGACCTGTCTTATTAATTCAATCTTTTCTCTACTTAAACCCAGACCCTGGGTCTCAATTGTCTCAACCGCAAAAAAAGACTGTAGTCTTAGGGTATCATTTCTTCCTTCAACAACAATCACTTCCTTAATCATAAATTCTCAAAGTCTTCCTTATTAGTCAGCTTGTGATTATCAAAAATATCACTGACAATACCAACCTTATAACCAAGATCTTCCAGTAATGATGCATCATCCGTATACTGACCCAAAGATTTCTCATAGGCCATCTTAATCAGATCGGTTCTAAAAGCCTGAGGTGTCTCAGCCAGATAAATGAGATTGCGATCAATAGTCTTTTCAATAAAACCCTCTTTGACTACTTTAATGGTATCTATTGCCTTCCTTGCCAGAATAACGGCATCCTTTTCTAACACAGCCTTCTTGACCTCTTCCAGCATCTCAATATGCAAAAAAGGACGGGCTGCATCATGAATCAGAACATAAGGACTATCACAATATTTTAATCCATTATTGACAGAATCCTTTCGCTCCTTACCACCCTCACAAACAAAAAGCTTATCAGACTTAAATACCTCATCAAAGTTTTCTCTATTGGTTACTACAATAACTCTTTCACAATCATCATCATTAATAAATAACTGACATGCCTTTTCTAAAACAGTCATACCATCTTTCATGACAAAAAAGACCTTATTGAAACCAAGTTTGGCCCGCTCACCCTTACCGGAAGCTACGACAATAGCCGAATATTTCATGCACAAAGCTCCTGATACAATCTGCTCAAATCATTAGGCAAAGGACAATCAACCAGAATCTTCTCTTCCTTCAATGGATGATAAAACTCCAATTCATCTGCAATTAAACCCATACGCACAATCCGCGATGAACGTACGCCATATAATTCATCATTCAAAATCTTATAACCCTCACTGGCCAGATGTACTCTGATCTGATGAGTACGACCACTATCTAAAATACAACGCAAAATACTGATACCCTCTTTACAAGCCAGACTCCTTACTTTTGTCAAAGCACTCTGACCACCATCAAAGACAACCCGCTTGCGGCTATCATGTCTATCCTTACCAAGAGGCTTATTGATTGTTATTGACTGACCCTCAGCCATCTTACCCTGAACAAAAGCCAGATAGTATCTTCTTATCTGCTTTTCAGCCAGTAATTTATCTAATAAAGGCTGAAAAATAACTGACTTGGAAAACATAACCAGACCACTGGTTTCCCTGTCTAAACGATGCAAAGCTGTCACATTAATATAATTCTTATCTCTGTAATAGCCTTCAACCCACTTAGTCAGATTATCCTCACCACTGCCATCATCATGAACCAGAACACCCTTAGGCTTATTGACAATCAGAATCAGCTCATCCTCATAGACCACATCAGGTCTAAACTTACTATCAGCATAAGAGTATTCTTCCGGATAAAGAAGTATTTCCAGCATTAATCCCGAAATATCACTTTCTCTTTTTACCGGATTGCCATCCAGCATTATCCACTTGTTTTGAATCAATAGATGCTGAATCTTCTTTGAAGGAATATAAGAATCAAAAAAATCCTGAATGGTATCACAAAACAGGGAATCAACAGCAATAGACAGATAACGATCCTTTAATTGATAAATCATAATACTATTATAAGGCCAATCATCAATTATCCGCCTAATATAGTAAAATTATGTCAAAGAGGAATAACTATGATAAGAAAAGAATTAAGTCAGGAAGAAAAGCTTTTAAGCTATGCAAAATACTATTATCTCGATAGAGATCCTGTTGACCCTGTTGCCCTGCAGACCCTAAAAGAACCAATGGCCAAAGAAGATGTTCTCTGGCCTGAAGATATTGCTGAAATCTTTAAACCCGGCTATCAGAGAGTTGTCAATGGCTACTATATCGGTGATGGCTACAGTTATTCTACTGCCTATACCAAATTATATGGCGTCACACCAGAAATGATTGACTGGTGGTTCACCTGGTTATTTGTACCACCGGTATCTGTACCAAGAGAATATGGTAATTTACGCTATAAAATCTGGCATCCGGATGCCCACTTTGACCATTTTCCTGCTGATGAAGAAAGTGAAAAACGCCTTTGTGATGAAACAATTCCACTAAATCTGCGTCGTCAGGGTGTCAAAGAATATGCCTTTGAGGCCATTGATGAAAAAAATATGAAAAGAAACGATATGTTCATGCGCTGCTATGATGATCTTGATCTGCCAAAAGAAGCTTTTGACTATCTGAAGGCAACAGGCACTCTTAATATTTTTGCCAACGACCATTCAGTTATCCTGCAGTATTTCAAGAAAACACCTTATGGTTGTGAAGCTACCATCAGAACCTGGCGCGGCTATATACTTAAGGATGGTAAAATCATTAGAATGAGTGAGCCTTATGCCACTCCAACAAAACAGCATTTAATCGATGATATCATTCATATTCTCTCGGAATTCCCACATATGATGAAGTTCCTGCCACAGCTCTACAGCGAAGAACGCAATAAACCAATCAAAGGCTATTAATGATCTACGATAAACTGAAAAATCTGTCAGATTACCCACAGATAAGTAAACATCTTTCTGCTATAATATCATTTCTAAAAGACCTTCAATTCGATGAAAACCAGACCATAATCATCAACGATAAGCTCAAAGCCCTGCTCACCATTTATCAAAGTGGCAGTAAAGATATCATTGAAAGTCATGATAAATATCTTGACCTGGTCATTCTTCTAAAAGGACAGGAAAAGATCAATACTGGTCACAAAGGAAAGATTAAAACAGCCTACGACAGTCAGAAAGATATAACTATCTATGATTCATTAGATATTGAAAAGACAATTCATCTAAGGCCTCAACATTTTCTTATCTTCTTTCCTGAAGATATTCATCAGCCTTATCTGATTGATGAATATAGCTGTCTTTGTAAGAAAGTAACCTTCAAAATATTAATATAATAGAGCACAATGTGCTCTATTCTTTTGTCTGATCCACAAAAGGTATCTTCAATACCCGGGCTATAAAAATAAAACTCAAAACATATAATATGGTAGCTAAAAGCACAAACAAACCATTACCTAAGAAATAATTTTTGACACCAACACCGGCAACCAAAGCTGTACCAATGATGGCTGAAACAATTGAAGCAGCCTGATTACATGAACCATACATTGTCTGAGCCGTTGACTGCAACTCTTTTGGAGCCATCGTAAAGACATATTTATAAGCTGATGAATTCGCAAAACCCAGGCTGATACCACCAAAGATCGAAGCAAATAAAATATCATTAAAACAAGTGGCTCTAAATAACAGTATCATCCTGATGCCATCACTGATAGCAGCCAGAATAAACATATTTCTTAAAGAAATCTTCTTTAACAATTTGCCTGAAAGTAAAAGAATGGGAAATTCAAAAGAAGAAGTAAAAGCCGAAATTAAACCGACCTTTCCCATATCACCACCAACTTCTTTAATCAGATAAGCCTGATAAGTCGTTGAAGACATCATAGGAATGAACTTACATATTGAAAAAATCAGAAAAACGATAAAATAAGGATTCTTCAGTAATTTACCATAGGGCAGTTTCTCATTCTTCTTTTCTTCCACAATTTCATCATCCGCAAACCTGACAATATTTTTGATGGCAAAAATACAAGGGATAAAGAAAAATCCCATGATATAAGGTGTCAGATAGGCATTGTTTGAAACAATAAACTTACCAAGGAAAAAGGACATGATGATCCAGGAAATAGAACCAAAGGTACGGACAACACCATAATCAGTATTTGTTTTCTTGCAGGCCTTAATGACTGAAGTCTCCATCAAAGCGCCACTAGGACCATAGAAAATACGGGAAATGACAACAAAAACCAGACCAACGGCCAGTCCCAGAATCTTAATATCAATCGTTAATGGCACAAGAGCATAGGTCGTGGCAAACAAACCAATAACAATCATTGCCGCCTTCGAAGAAGAACGCAGATAGTCCGCAAAAGAACCAATCAGTGGCGAAGTCAGCATTGCCACAACCGAAACAGCTGTCGTAATCAGACCAACCTGAGTCAGTGTATAACCCACTGAATCCAGATAGGTTGTCAGATACATATAAGCTGCACAGGCAAAATAGTAAGTAAATTCAACAGCACCAAATTTGAAAATAAATTTCTTGTCCATTTCATCCTCCTATGCCAAATTATTATTTTTGGCCCAGTTTGAAAAACGATAATAACTATATGGCAACAAGGCCATTGACAGATTAACCGCTACAGCACTGAAATAAATTACCTTAATATCATAACAGAAAGACAAACCTATAGTAATAAAAAGGATCTTAACAACACATTGGGAAAAAGCTGTCATAAACATCGGCATAATCGTATTGCCGCCTCCTCTTAAAGTGCCATTATAAATATGAGAAAAACACTGCAAAGGCTCACTTATTACCAGAACCTTTATATAGAAAGATGCCTCCTTAATGACATAAGTATTTTCATTGAATAGAGCCGCTATTTCCTTAGAAAAGATAAAAATCGGCAAGGCAATAGACAAAGAAACAATCAGACTCATAATCAGCTGAATACGAATACCCTGCTTGACTCTATCATAATTACCAGCACCCAGATTCTGGGAAGTAAAAGTCGTTGCGCTAGGTGAAAAGGCATGAGTTGGTGCATTAATCAGACTATTTACCTTATTTGAAACGACGACACCGGCAATCGCATAAGTACCAAAAAGATTGATATATTTCTGAGATAAGACAGCAGAAATAGAAGATCCCATGACCTGCAAGCCATTAGGCAAACCCAGCTTAGTGATATTCAAGGCAATCTCCTTGTCAAAACAGAGATTATTTCTATTGAGATTGATCTTTTCATCGTAGATACATAATTTACGAATACTTAAAACAGCTGATACTATCATGGCAATAGCCGTTGCCCAGGCAGCACCCTTAACACTCCAATGAAAAACAGCCACAAAAAGATAATCAAGAGTAATATTTACAATCGAAGAAACAACAATATAGTACATAGTTGCCTTGGAATTACCCAAAGCCCGAATTGAACCGGAAGTGATATTATAGACCGCATTAAAGACAAAACCAATTAAATAAATACGATAATAATCCAAAGACATGTCCATGATCTCTAATGGAACATCCAGCCAGCTTGCCAATGGCCGGGCAAAAATCAAGCCGAAAGAAACAACAACAGCTCCTAAACCAAAACCAAAAAAGATAGCTGTAGAATTGCTTCGATTAATATTTTCATAATCACCTGAACCCCGATAACGGGCAACGACAACTGTTGTTCCTAAAGAAATACCTGCAAACAAGGCATTTAAGGCATGAATGATAGAACTGGTTGAACCTGTGGCCGCCAGCTCACCAACACCGCCATAATTACCAATAACATAAGAATCTACCGCATTATAAAACTGCTGCAAAAGAGTCGAAATAATAATTGGCACCATAAAAGAAATCAGTGCCTTATAGATGTTACCGGATGTCAGACTGTAATCTTTCTTCCCCATCTTTTTCTCCCCTTATCTTTTCCTTATTATCCTATGCTTAATGATANNTAAAAAAACAATATGCACAGATTCTTCATTATATAATTAATTATGAGGCGACCTATGAAAAAGAAAATTATTCTATGTCTAGTCATTATCATTCTTGCCCTCATTGGCATCATTTTTTCTTCATCATTAACCAATAATTATGAAGAAATCATTATTGAAAAACCAGCAGAAGAAAATGATGAAACAGAATATGCTGATAACAAATATAAACTGCTATGGGAAGAAAACTATCAGTATAACAGTGACTATGATGGCGAAATCATCTTTGAATCCGGTCTTCTTTCCCAGAGTTTTGTCTCAGCCAAAAAAGCCCTGTCTTCCTATACTTTCTATACCTATAACAACAAGATTGTTACTGACTATGAAACCTGTGAAAGTGGTCCATGTTCATTGAATGATGTCTATCTGAGAATGAATTATAAGGATATGTCCTATGATGCCGGTGGAACCTGCTTTATGGACTATCGCAATTCCCTTGACTACGATCAGAATATCATCATCTATGGACATCATTATTCCCAAAATCTTGATCCCGAAAGGCAACTCTTTTTTACTCCTTTGGAAAAACTGCTGTCTTTAGAAAACTATGAAAACAATAAATACATTACTTTAGTCACCAGAAATGGTATCAGAAGATATGAAATAGTCTATGTCTATACTTTTGATACCAGCAGTGAAGAACAATACAGCAGGCTCCAGTTCTTCCGCACCACCTATGATATCGACTATGATGGTAATGAAGATCCGGGATATTATGATAAATATATAGAAAATGTTGAAGCAGTCAAGCTCTATGATACTGGTCTCAAATTACAGAATACCGATAATACTCTGACTCTTCAAACCTGTCTTGCTGATACAAGTAAAGGTGTTGAAATCATTGTTGCCAGAGAAATCGAAAGACTGGAATATCAAAACAGTAAATAATTGACAATATACTCCTACAGGAGTATTTTTTTATGGAAAATAATATAATTATCTATCATGGTTCTAAAAACCGGATTGAAAAACCAGTTTATGGATATGGCAAACAATACAATGATTATGGTAAAGGTTTTTATTGTACCGAAAATATTGAAATGGCAAAAGAGTGGAGTGTTGGAAGCGGATGCCCTATCACGAAATGGATATTCGCCAGTTTTGTGATGCGCTATCTGAAATGTACATAGAAAGAAAAACTCAGACCAATTTAAAATACAGGCGACTCCAGGCTGGAATTTCACAATCCCAGCTTGCCACCTACAGCGGAATACCTCTCAGGACAATACAGCAATATGAGCAGGGTCAAAAAAACATCAACAAGGCAAACGCTGAATATCTGATTTCCCTGTCAAACGTCTTGTGTTGTGAGCCGGAATTACTGCTGGAATATGAAAATGACGAAGCCTAGCTTCGTCATTTTTAGTTATTTATTGATATCGTTTTTAATACTGGTCAGCTTATCCTGAAGTTCAGTTTCAATTCTTCTGAGTTCAATCTGAGCAGCAGCCCGTTTTTCTCTACCTTCCTGCTGAATCTTCTGAACTTCTTCCAATGTTTCAATAAGCTTCTGATTTGTTTCAGTAAGAGTTTCAATTTCAACAATACCTCTTTCTGATTCCTTAGCTGTTTCAATAGTCGCAATCTTCAGATTTTCCGCATTCTGCTTCAACATCTTGTTGGTCATTTCTGAAACTTCATTCTGAGCCTTGATAGCTTCCTTGGAATGTGAGAGACCTAGGGCAATCAGCATCTGTGACTTCCATAGAGGAATTGTGTTGGTAATTGTTGATTGAATCTTTTCAACCATCATGGTGTCATTATTCTGAACAAGACGAATCTGTGGACCCATTTGAACAGAAACCATTCTTGTCAGCTCCAGATCATATAATTTCTTTTCAAAACGATTGATCGCATTAGACAAATCATTGGCAGCCTGAGCATCCTCAGGTAATCCGCTTTCTTCAGCCTTCTTTAAGGCAGCTGGCAGATCTTCATTTTTAATCTTATCCAGATGTTTATAGCCGGCAAGAATATACATTGACAATTCCTTGAAGTTGCGAAGATTCTTTTCATACAACTGATCAAGTAAAGAAATATCTTTCATTAAAGTGATCTGATGATCTTCAAGAATCTTGACAATCTTATCAACGTTCTTGGCTGCGCTGTCATATTTGTTTTTCAGATCATTGACCTTATTGGAACCCTTCTTAAAGATCTTCATTAAGCCGGTTTCTTCTTTTTCAATATCAAAACCCTTTAATTCAGATACCAGGTCCAATAAAACATCACCAACTTCATCCAGATCCTTGGTTCTGACATTCTTCAGTGTCTGTTCGGAGAAATCGGCAACCTTATTCTGGGCAGCAGAACCATATTGCAGAATAATATTAGTCTGAGTAATATCGATCTGTTTGGCAAATTCTTCAACCATCTGTTTTTCTTCTTCGGTTAAAGTACTGTCATCCAGACGTGCTTCTTTTACCTGTTCTTCAGTAATCTGCTGTTTTACTTCTTCGACTGCTTCAGGCTTTTCTTCTTCAGCTTCCTGAGCCAGAGTCAGGACGATTTTATCTTCATTGTTTTCTGTCATTTTCGTATTCTCCTTTTTATGGACGCTTGCGCATCAGATATTTATCCAGTTCTTCTTTGATATTTGCAGGAATCTCTTTCTTAACCGGAATGACTACCGCATTGGCCATCTGATCAACAAATTCAGTGATAAAACTGATATCATCATCCAGGATGTCCTCTTTGACAAAAGAAGGTTCATCATAACGGCAATGAATAGGTGTTGTACCGGTAAAAGAGCCAAAAGACATGGCTGGAATACCCTTGTCGGCAAATGGCGTTGAATCTGAAGAATAAACGCCCTGATAACTCTTAAGTGACTTTCCTTTAATCAAAGCCAGATAAGATAGATAATCAACCAGCTTCATTTCGCTGCTGCAACATGCCAAGAAGTTGCCCATCTTGGAACCTATCATATCAATATTGATATTCAAGGCAATCTTAGACAGCTCTTCTTCGTGTTTATCGACAAAGGCCTTGGAGCCTAATAGTCCTCTTTCTTCACTGCCACATAAGACAAAAGTCAGGTTGTGCAAAGGTCTGTTTTTAACAAAATATTCAATTAAGGCAATTATGCCAACACTGCCACTGGCATTATCCCAGGAACCCTTGGAAAGATAAGATGAATCATAATGAGCACAGCAGACAATATTCTGATCAGATTGGCCCTTGATTCTGGCAACAACATTATGTGATTCCATTGTCTTTTCCTGCTGCTTAATTGTCATTTCCAGCTTAACAGTCTTTTTGTTCATAAATGACATGACATCTTTTATATTGATCTGGAGAACTGGCAGTTTACCGATTTCCTGATGTATCTTTCTTAATTCCAGCTGCATGACATCCCTGTTGTCATCATATAAAAAACCATTAGAACAGATAACTGCCTTGGCTCCAGCCTCATAGATATCCTTATATGTCCAATAACGAAGGAAACCATCAATAATGACAATCTTATCCTTACATTGAGCCAGCATAGCCTGGTCATTATTTCTAAATAAAATGGCTTCTCCAGTAAGCTTTTCACAATTGGCACAGCCAATATAGGCCAGACAGTTAATTTCTTTTTCATAAGGTTCAATGACCTTAAGACTGGCTTTTTCAATATCTGCTCCCTGAACCTCAAAGGCCTCAAGTTCACATTCAACACCCAGGTTTCTGATAATATCCTGAAGATATTGGGCACACTTAAGTTCTTCTTCGGTACCACCAAAGCGTGTAAAAGACATTTTTTTGATAATATCCATTCGTTTTTTCATTTAATCTTCCTCCAAAGCACCCATGGCTTCCAGAATACGATTGAGATCATCAGTATTATTAAAATGAATAGTAATTGCCTTATTGGAAAGCTCAACCCTGGTTGCTAATTTATTTGCCAGAGTATGGCGGACATTGGCAATAAAAGGATCTTCTTTCTTTTCCTTTTGTGGCTTTGGATCCTTTTTAGCCTTTTGAGCCAGCTTTTCAATTTCACGAACACTCAGATCATCATTAAGAACTTTTTGAGCCAGTTCTTTCTGTAATTCTTCGTCTTCAATATTAACTAAAGCACGGGCATGACCAAAGCTTAACAGATTCTTATCCAGCATTTCTCTAATTTCAGCTGGTAACTTTAATAATCTTAAGATATTGGTAATATGGGTTCTTGATTTACCTAAACGCTTGGCAAGTTCTTCCTGGGTATAATCAAGATTCTTAATTAATTTTTCATAGGCCTCTGCTTCTTCAATGACTGAGAGATCTTCTCTTTGAACATTTTCCAGAAGCGAAATTTCCATCATGGCCTTGTCATCAAAGTCCAGGACAATAGCGGGAATTTCCTTTAATTTTGCCAGTTTTGATGCTCTTAAACGTCTTTCACCGGCAATCAGTTCATAACCGGAAATACTGGATTTGCGAACCAGAATCGGCTGAAAAACACCATGTTCCTTAATTGACAAAGAAAGCTCCTTGAGAGCTTCCTCATCAAAATGCTTACGTGGCTGATAGGGATTAGTACGAATTTCACTGATTTTTAAAAGACTGCTGTCACCCTTGATTTCACTATCATTATTACTGGCGATATCATTGATTACTGAATCGATATCTTCACCAAAAATCGCTCCAAGTCCCTTTCCTAAACGCTTACTATTTCCTGCCATTTTATTCCCCTTGATTATTTTCAATCAGTTCCTTTGTTAAGGCAACATAAGCTCTGGCACCTTCGGATTTCATATCATAATCAAAAATTGACTTGCCCAAAGACGGAGCTTCCGAGAGTTTGATATTGCGCGGAATCAGAGTCTTATAGGTCTTTTCCTTAAAGTGTCGACGAACTTCAGCTTCAACTTCTTTGCTTAAATTTGTACGATTGTCATACATCGTCAAAAGAATACCTTCAATTTTCAAAGAAGGATTAAAGAGTTTCTGAACCAGTCTGATAGTCTGCAACAAGAGTGTAACACCCTCCAAAGCATAGTATTCACACTGAACCGGAATTAAAACACTATCAGCGGCCGTCAAAGCATTGGTATTCAATAAGCCCAATGAAGGTGGACAGTCGATGATAATAAAATCATACTTATCTCTAATGGAATCGATGACTCCTTTAAGCATATGTTCACGATCTTTTTCAACATTTGCCAATTCCAGATCGGCACCAGCCAGATTGATATTAGCTGGAATAATATCCAGTGGTGGACGCTTGAGACTGCGAACACAATTCTCAAAACCGACATCACTTAATAAGACATCATAAACCGTCAGATCCTTTAGTCCAACACGATGACCAATACCCTGGGTTGCATTACCCTGAGGGTCAAAGTCCACTATTAATACTTTCTTGTTCAAATAAGCCAAACCGGCTGCCAGATTTATACTCGTCGTTGTCTTGCCAACACCACCCTTCTGGTTGGCGATTGCGATTACTTTTGCCATAACTTATCCTCACTTCTTAAACTTGATGGTTACTTTAATATTGTCGTTATATTCTGTTATCTGCAGATCAGAATCAATGCCGGATTTCCGGCACATTTCATAAGCCTGTTTAATCGTATTAATGCCAATTTGAACATTATTGGAAACGCCACGACCAGCCGGTCTTTCATTGATAGCGGCAATATATTCTTCAGTCCGTGAAACATTATATTTACGATTGGTAATAACCAGAAAAGTCTCTTCCAGCTTTTCACTATCAACTTTTAATAGTGCTCTGGCATGTCTTTCAGTCAAAGTGCCATCAGAAATGGCATTTTTGACATATGCCGGCAACTTCAGCAAACGCATCTTATTGGCAACAGTTGACTGCTTATAACCAAGTTTATTAGCCAGTTCAACCTGAGTCAGATTCTCAGAAACCATAATATGCTGCATAGCCATGGCCTGTTCAATCGCATTAAGACCCTCTCTTTGCAGATTCTCAATCAAAGCCAGATTGGCACTTTCTTCATCAGACTTATCATAGATAATAGCATCAATGCAGTCATAACCATTTAAAAGACAGGCACGATAACGTCTTTCACCAGCAATTAGCTCATAATGATCATCAATAACTCGAACACTTACCGGCTGTAATAGACCATTTTCCCTGATTGATTCGGCTAAACCCTGAATTGAATCATCATAAAAATCCAGACGAGGCTGGCTGCGATTGGGAACGATTTTTTTAATATCAATTTTAATTACTTCACTCATAACGGCTTCTGCTTAATTATACTATATTTTCTAGGAAATGATTTTGGCGTCTTCTTCTCTTTATTTATATAAGCAATTATTCTTTTTGAATTATCACTTAAGTATTCTTCGTTTATTTCTATATTGTTAAAACCTAATTGTTTAATGGCAAATTTTGATGATTCTATTTCATTTATTCCATCTAACCCTCTTAAAGCAATGAAAGATCCATCTATTTTTACCATCGCACCACATAG
>DCGB01000047.1:0-1771 GCA_002314515.1 Solobacterium sp. UBA1789
GAAGAGGGTTTAAAATTAATTAAGGATTTACAAAAGCAGCTTAATTCTTTCAATAAACGGCTGGAGAAGATCAGCGGGGATAACAAAGATGAATGAGGGTTTTGAAGAATATCTTAATAAAAGTATAAAATCTTTCGATAACAATCTCATTACTGAGGCTATGCATTATTGTCTGGATGGCGGTAAACGTTTTAGACCCCGTATCATTTTTGCCATATTGAAGGGTATGGGTAAAAATGAAGAGGAAGCATATGCAGCAGCTGCTGCTTTGGAATATATTCAATCATATTCTTTGATTCATGATGATTTGCCGGCAATGGATAACGATGATTTCCGTCGGGGAAAACCTTCATGTCATAAGGCTTTTGGTGAAGATATTGCGATTTTATGTGGTGATGCCTTATTGAATCACAGTTTTGGTTTAATTGCTGATAGTGATTATTCCAGTGATATTAAGGTTAAACTGATTTCTGATCTGGTATCCTATGCAGGCTTGAATGGAATGATCAAGGGCCAGTTGCTGGATATCAAAGCGGATAAAGACCTTTCTCATGATGATTTATTGTTGTTACAGGAACATAAGACCGGTGGTTTATTTAAATATGCCTGTTTAGCTCCAATGCATATTGCTGGTAAAAATAACTATGAGTGGTTCTATGATCTGGGTAAGAAAATTGGCATAGTTTTTCAGAATCAGGATGATTTGTTTGATATCATAAAGAGTGAAGAAGAATTAGGCAAATCAATATCTGATATTCGTAATATGAAGATTACGGCCTTATCTTACTTTGATGTTGATGGTCTGAAAGAATATATAGATGGTTTATTTAAAGATCTTGATGCTTATCTGCTTACGGCAGATTTTGATGTTTCATATTTAATTAATGTTTTAAATGAGATGAAAGTACGTTAATGAAAGTTACCGATATAAAAGATCCTGCATTTCTAAAAGAAATGCCAATAAAGGATTTAGAAAAGCTTGCTGAAGATATCAGAGCCTATATTATTAGTACTGTTTCAAAAAATGGTGGGCACTTATCTTCTAATCTGGGAGTTGTAGAACTGACGATTGCCTTGCATCGCGTTTTTAAAGCACCTGAGGACAAGATTTTTTTTGATGTAGGTCATCAATCATATACCCATAAAATACTTACAGGAAGGGCTTTAAAATTCCCTACACTTAGACAATATAATGGTTTATCAGGTTATCAGAAACTTAATGAAAGCGAATATGACTGTTTTGAAGGTGGACATTCTTCAAATTCTTTATCCACAGCGCTTGGGATGGCAGTTGCCAGAGATTTGAATAAAGAGGAATATAATATCGTTCCAGTTATTGGTGATGGCGCCTTAAGCTCTGGTCTGGCTATGGAGGCTTTAAATCAGATAGGTTTTCAGCAAAGAAAAATGATTATTATTTTTAATGATAATCAGATGTCTATTTCCAAAAACGTTGGTGCTTTGACCAAAGGTTTTGCAACATTACGTGCTTCAAAAAGTTATAATCATTTAAAAAATGAAGTAAAAGATTTTTTACACGAACAGAAATATGGCGAAACTATTGTCAATAGTATCCATAAGGTAAAGAAGATTATTAAAGATTCTGTTATCAATTCAGGTATTTTTAATGACTTTGATATTGATTATCTTGGTCCGGTAGATGGTCATGACTTTAATGATTTAATCAATGCCTTAGAGGCTGCAAAGCTGAAAGATGGACCAGTTGTTGTTCATGTTGTTACCAAAAAGGGCAGAGGTTATAAATATGCTT
>DCGB01000047.1:1837-6954 GCA_002314515.1 Solobacterium sp. UBA1789
GAAACACCTGATGGATATAAATCTTATTCGGCGGTTGTTGCCGATGAAATAGATAAATTAATGGAAAAAGACCAGGATATTGTCGTTATTACACCGGCAATGATTTCCGGTTCTTCTTTAAATAAACTGTTCGCCAAATATCCAGATCGCTGTTTTGATGTTGGGATTGCTGAGGAGCATGCTGTTTCTTTTGCTGCCGGCTTGGCCTTGAATGGCAAAAAACCTTTTGTTGCCATGTATTCATCTTTTTCACAAAGAGCCTATGATCAGATCAATCATGATGTCTGTCGAATGAAACTGCCAGTAGTTTTTGGTATAGATAGAGCTGGCATCGTAGGTGAAGACGGCGATACTCATCAGGGCGTTTTTGATATTTCTTATTTACGTTCTTTGCCAAATATCACAATAAGTCAGGGTAAGGATGCCAAGGAAACTCAAAATCTCTTATTTACGGCTTTTAATAGTAATTCACCATTTGTCGTTCGCTTCCCACGTGGCACATGCAAGTGTGATGATAATAATGAACTTTTAATGGAAAAGGGTAAATGGGAATATGTCATTAATAATGCTGATGCCAGGGCTGTTATTATTAGCTATGGTAATGATATAGAAGTTATATCTAAAACTATTTCAGAAAATAAATTGCCATACAGCCTAATCAATGCCCGATATCTAAAACCTGTCGATGAGGAATTAATAGAAGAGATTGGCAAAAACAAGGCAGAAATCTTTGTCTATACCAATGATATGATTAAAGGCGGATTGGGTGATGAAATCCTTGAATGTTTGAATCGTAATGCTAACAATAGGCATATCAATATTATTGGTATTAATGATATATATGTAACTCACGGCTCTTTAAAACAGGTTAAAGAGGGACTTAGAATTGATGTAAACAGTTTATTCGTGAATATAGAAAGTAAATTAAATGTTAAAGAGTCTTAAGATTAAAAACTATGCGATTATTGATGATCTGGAACTGGAATTAGGTTCTGGTTTTAATGTCTTTACCGGCGAAACGGGTGCTGGTAAATCGATTATCGTTGGTGCTTTATCATTATTGTTTAAAGGACGTTCAGATCCTTCTATTATTAAAAAAGGGGCAGATAAGGCGATTATTGAGGGAGTTTTTGAAATTAATGATCCTCGTTTAAAAGATATACTTGATGACCAGGATATTGAATATGAAGATGAATTAATCATTAGAAGAACAATATCCAAAGAGGGAAAGAGTACGGTTAAATTAAATCAATCAAATGTCACTTTGAATTTTCTGACTGAACTGATTTCACCTTATGTCGATATCCATTCACAAAAAGATTCGCAATATCTTTTGAATAGTAAAAATCAGTTTTCTATTTTAGATAAATACGCTTTCGATAATGATAGATATCAGACTTTTTCTTCTACCTACAACAAATATCAGGAAAAGAAAAAAGATTTGGAAAAGCTTCAGAAAGCCAATTACAGCGAAAGAGAAATCGAATTTCTTCAATATGATTTAAAAGAACTTGAGGATGCTGGTTTATCTATAGAAGAAGAAAATGATCTTATTGATAAGGAAAACTTTTTTAAACAAAGTGAGAAAATACTAAACAATCTGAATCAGGCAAATTCCTTGTATCACAAAGATGGTGGTGTTAAAGAAAATTTTTATGAAATTATTAATTTACTTAATATTGATAATGACAGGATCAGTAATCTGTCCAGTAAACTTAACGAATTATATTATGACCTTGATGATAAATTTTCTGAAGTCAATGTCATTTTATCTTCACTTCAAAATGATGACATTAATCTGGATTATGTTGAGGAAAGACTTTATTTGTATTCAAAATTAAAGAGAAAACATAAGTGTGATACAGCACAGCTTATAAGTAAACAGAATGAATTAAAAAACATACTTGATGAATATGAAAATATTGAAGAAAATTTAATCATAAAACAAAAGGAAATGACTGATGCCTACAATAAGGCATATGAAATTGCGAATAATTTATCAAAACATCGTAAAGAGAAAGCTTTAGAACTGGAAAAAAGAATTAAAGATGAATGTGTTGAATTATTGTTGCCAAATTGTGAATTTAAGATTATTTTTGATGAATGTGAATTGAATAACCATGGTATCGATGATATTGAGTTCCATGTTTCAATGAATAAGGGTGAGGACTTAAAACCGCTTAAGAATGTTGCTTCTGGTGGTGAAATTTCACGTTTAATGCTGGCTTTAAAAACGGTTTTTGCCCGCTTATCAGACACTAAATTACTGATATTTGATGAAATTGATACAGGTGTTTCTGGTAAGGTAGCCTTTGCGCTTGGTCAGAAAATGAAATTAATTGCTAAAGACTGTCAGGTATTATGTATTACGCATCTGGCGCCGGTTGCGGCCTGTGGCAAATGTCATTTCTATATATACAAACAGGATAATGACGAATATTCATATACAAATATTAAATTACTAAACAAAAAAGAAAGAATTGAAGAATTGGCAATGATTTCTTCTTCTGATGTCAACGAAAAATCATTGGCAGCAGCTGAAGAATTGCTGAAAGATGGTCAGGGAGATTAATATAATGAAAAATAAACGTGTGTTTGTTATTGTTATAGATTCATTTGGTGTTGGCTATGATGAAGTTGCTGAAGAATATGGTGATAAGGGAGCCAATACCTTACGTCATATTTTTGAACATGATCATTCTTTTAAAATACCTAATTTATATCAGATGGGATTATGTAATCTGACAGATGTTGTTGGATACTCCGAAAACAACAATACCAATGCTTATTATGGACGATTAAGAGAAAAATCTGTAGGTAAGGATACAATGACAGGTCATTGGGAAATCATGGGAGTCCATACGACAAAACCTTTTATAACTTTTACAAACATCGGTTTTCCTAATGAACTGATAAATGAGTTAGAAGAAAAAAGCGGCTATAAGTTTATCGGCAATAAGGCAGCTTCAGGTACTGATATCATCAAAGAACTCGGTGAAAGACAAATGGAAACCAGGGAAATGATTATCTATACTTCTGCTGATTCTGTCTTACAGATTGCTGCTAATATTGATGTATTTGGTTTAGATGAGATTTACCGCACTTGTCAGATTGCCAGAGATATTACAATGAAACCGCAATGGCTGGTTGGCAGAGTAATAGCCCGTCCTTTTATTGGCAATAATAAAGATAATTTTGAAAGAACACCTGACCGTCATGATTATGCAGTAAATCCTACTTCAACAACTGTTTTGGATCAGCTAAAAGATAATGGCTATGATGTTATATCAATAGGAAAAATCGTCGATATCTTTAATAATCAGGGTATTACGGAAGCTATTAAGTCCAAGTCTTCTGATGAAGGTATGCTGCAGACAATTGATGTAGCTGCTAACAAAGATTTTAATGGTCTTTGTTTTACTAATTTGGTTGATTTTGATGCTAAATATGGTCATCGTCGAGATCCTGTCGGTTATGGAAAAGAACTTGAGAATTTTGATAGGCATTTACCTGATTTGCTTGCCAATATGCATGAAGATGATGTTCTGATAATAACTGCTGACCATGGTAATGATCCAACATGGCGAGGCAGTGATCATACCCGCGAATATGTTCCATTACTGGTTTATAGTAAGTCATTTAAGGAGCAGGGCAGATTGGAAGATGGTGAATCTTTTGCCGATATCGGTGTAACAATTGCGGATATATTTGGCTTAGATAATATTTATCCAATTGGTAGCTCGTTTAAAGAAGAATTAATTTAAAACAGACAGTCATTAGACTGTCTGTTTTATAGATTCTTGGTGAAATCAATTTCAAATAAATCACGAGGGAATTTTGTTAAGGATTCTGCACCATTATCAGTTACAAGAATCATATCTTCGCAACGCATATATCCTTCATTTTTTATAAACATTTTTGGTTCTGAACAGAAAATCATGCCAGGTTGCAGAATTAGATCGGAAGTATATTTCAGGAAAGGTTCTTCATGAACTTCAATACCAATATGATGGCCATTTCCACCAATTTCCTCACGTTTAAAACGTAAATACTGATAACAGCCTAATTCCTCGGCCTTATCACAAATATAGCCATAGAGGTCACCAAAACGTGTTATACCAGGTTTAATCATGGATATCATATATTCCTGGGCGGCATTAAGGGCCTTATAGGCTTTCTTAACTTCTTCAGGAGCTTTGCCGCAATAAACAGCGCGACCCCAGTCAGAACAGTAACCCTGATTCATATAGCCTATATCAAAGGCTATCATTGTGCCTTCTTCCAGTTTTCTTTCTGGTTCAAATGGTTCAATATTTTGAACATTTTCACTACCTTGTGTTTTAAAGCCACAGGTAGGGGAGAACGAGAGATCCTGCATACCATTTAACAATCCATAATTAACGATCATTCTTTCAGCATCCCAGCTGGTCATTCCTATTTTCAAATTTCTGCAGACATACATGACAGCATCATCGGTGAATTTAGCAAGTTTGCGCATTTGATCAATTTCATATTCATCTTTAATATGACGCAGATCATCAAAAATGGTTTCAATGCATGTAGTTTCAATTTGCGGATCAACTTCCTTTAAAGTTTTTTTCAGCCATTCATCACAATCTCTGCCAATACCTAATTTCTTAACTTTGATAATATGACGTAATTCATCTTCAAACTGATCCATATAACTGACAACAACATTATTTTTATTGGAATCAATATTGTCTTTGCAAGCAGGGCAGGTTAAGACTGTTGTTTCACCACTGAAATCCATATAAACCAGAGTTTCAGGAATAATATCAGCACCAGCAATAGGGGCATCAAGATTAAAACAGTATCTTTGCCAGAATAATGAATTGGATTCAGTCAAATACTGAAAGTTTGCACATTTGGCAAATAATAATCCTTCCACACCGCTTTTTTTCAAAGCTTCTAAACAATTTTTACGTCTTTGAGTAATAATCATAGGGTAGTAGTCTCCTTGTTTACTTATATTTTAACTTATTTATACTAAATAATTATATATATGTATTTTCGCAAAATATTATTTTTACGAATTTATGATATAATAAAAATGCTAATATAGTGTTATTTGTTGATTTTATGACTTATAATACCAT
>DCGB01000047.1:6989-7156 GCA_002314515.1 Solobacterium sp. UBA1789
CTTATTACGTACTGCTTATCACAATGGTTATTATCTGATTTTTAATGTCTTCTTTTATCAAATAAATTAATTATTTATGAAAAAGTATTTATAGATAATTAATGCATATCTTTATCTGTTGATGTTTAGACTTATTAATATTTAATATGTATGTGCATTATATTTAT
>DCGB01000047.1:7182-7824 GCA_002314515.1 Solobacterium sp. UBA1789
AATTAATATTTAGAAAGCGAGTTTTATGGCTGAACAGTATCAAAATGATTTACAGCTGGAAACAGCAAAAAAAGTAAAAATTATAACCAATGAATTACCTGATTTTGCATCTAAATTCTTTCGTGAATTAAATAACAAAGGCATGTCGGAAAGAACACGATTAGAATATGCTTATGATTTAAAACGTTTTTTTGATTTTATTTCATTATCCGCGGCTTTTAAAAATATCAATATCAAATCTTTAAAAGCCTGTGATATTCTGGATAAATTAACATATGATGATTTACAGGAATATCTTGAAACCTTAAATACACATTTTGTTACAGATAGATATGGTCATAAAAAAGAAAAGCTCTCCTCCCCTGCTTCCAAGGCAAGAAGAATTTCTTCATTAAGGAGTTTTTATAAATTTTATTTCAAAATCGGTGAAATTAAAAATAATCTTGCTGATTTAATGGAATTACCAAAAATTCCAGACAATAAAATAATTATAATGGATAAATCACAGGTTAAGCGTATTTTGGATGCTGTTAACAATATTGATGGTATGTCAGAGGGCGATATTAAACGCCATAACAAGATAATTAAACGTGATTATGCCATAATGATGCTGTTTTTTGGTACTGGTATTCGTGTATCTGA
>DCGB01000047.1:7844-9866 GCA_002314515.1 Solobacterium sp. UBA1789
ATTTAAGTGATATCGATTTTTATAATGCATCTCTTTTTATTACCCGCAAAGGTGGCGATGAAGATGAAGTCTTTTTTAATAATGAAGTCCAATCAGCTATAGAAGATTATGTTGAATCAGACCGGGATAATCTTTTAGATGGCAAAGAAGATACTGCCCTTTTTATTTCTATGCAACATCGTAGAATGACCGTCAGAAGTGTCCAATTAATGATTAAAACCTATGCTTTAAAAGCTGGCTTAAATATGAAAATAACCCCTCATGCCCTAAGAAGAACCTATGGTACTTCTTTATATGAACAATCCGGGGATATTTATCTGGTTGCCGAAGCCTTACATCATTCAAGTGTTGAAACAACACGCAAACATTATGCCAACATGAGTAAGGATCATAAGCGTTTAGCTGCTAAATTATCATCAAATCTCTTTGAAGATGATAACTAGTCTTTATTTTTAATGGCATTTTTAAGATTTAAGGATGCCTTGAATTTTAAATAACGTTTTGCTGGAATTTTAATAATTTCTTTTGTATAGACATTATTTACGTTGCGTTCGTTTTTGATAACTGTTTCAAATTTACCAAAATTTGCTAATTCAACATTATCGCCATTGATTAATGTTTCAGACATCTGTTCAATCAACTGATCTGCTGCTAATTTAGCTAACTTTTTTGTACAGCCTGTTTGTTCAGCAATAATTTCTACCATTGAATTTTTGTTAAATACCATAATTTACTTCTTTACTTCCTTTATTAATAATTTTAAATCTTCGATTAATTCATATACTTTATCTATATCCAGCCCTTTTACACCAACCGCATTTGGATGACCACCACCATTGTATTTAAGAATCAGCTGATTTAAGATATAAGGTCTTTTTGAGCGTAAAGTACCCTCATATAAAGAGGTATCAGAATTATAGATGAAGATAGTCCAGATTTTTAATTCTTCAATATTACCAAATTCAGCAACCTGGTTCTTGGCCTGTCGCCAGGTACAGCCGATATCATCCAAGTCATCTTGAGATAAAACCAGGAATCCAAGTCCACTATCAATCTGCAGGTGATTACGAATTTCAGTTACAAGTTTAAATTCACTTAATGGCTTTTTGAAAACATTATCAGATATTTCTGATATTTTCAAATTACCCTTTTCTATCAGTCTGGCAGCAAGTGACAAAGTCGATGAACTTGTATTAGTGGTTGTGAAATTCATTGTATCTGTCAATATACCTGCTAAAAGATATTCACAACATTTGTCAGACATAATTCCATTTTCTGAAAATAAGATATCGGCCAGAATCTGACAGGTTGCCGATGCTTTTGTATCAACATAATTTAAATCGCCATACTGATCGATTGGTGGATGATGATCTATCTTGATGATAAAATCAGCAGATTTAAATCGTTCATCATCAGCTCTATCAACGTTAGCAGTATCCAAAACGATTGCAAGAAAATCCTGAAAAATATCATTATTTAAATCTTCGTATGTTGAATATGACGAATAATCATCAATACCAGCCCGATATACTTCTTTATCTGGATAATTATCTTTAATATATTCAGCTAATGCCAATTGTGAACAGGCAGCATCACCATCAGGGTTTTGATGACGGAAAATGATTATTCGCTGATATTCTTTTATTTTTTTGAAAATATCCTGATAAATCATAGTCCTAGTAAGCGGGCTGTATCTCTGACAATCATTAATTCTTCATTTGTTGGTACAACAAAGACTTCAATCATTGATTCAGGAGTAGATAATTTAGCTTCTGAATGAGTCTTTGAATTNNCTTCTGAATGTGTCTTGTTATTGATGTCACGGTCAAATAAAATACCCATTGAATTTTCTAAGGCTGTTAAAACTCTTTCACGTAAAATAGTCGAATGTTCGCCAATACCAGCTGTAAAGGCAATAGCATCTACATGACCTAATTGTGCATAATAACCACCAATAACATTAACTACGCGATTAGTATAAAGATCATATGTTAACTGAGCACGACGATCACCAGCCATAAT
>DCGB01000047.1:9916-14067 GCA_002314515.1 Solobacterium sp. UBA1789
ATGATATGCCTGAAATACCTAGCATGCCAGAACGTTTATTTAAGGCAAAGTCCATTTCTTCAGGAGACATATCAAGCTTTTCCTGAACATAATAGACAACAGTTGGATCAATATCACCTGATCTGGTGCCCATCATTAAGCCACCTAATGGTGATAAACCCATTGATGTATTGATGACTTTACCCTGTCTGATAGCGGAAATAGAAGCACCATTTCCTAAATGACAGGTAATTAAATTAAAGTCTTCCGGTTTCTTGCCCATTAATTCTGCAGTTCTATTCATGACATATTGATGAGAAGTACCATGAGCTCCGTATTTTCTAACCTTTAAATCGGTATACCATTCATAAGGAACCGGATAAAGATAAGAGTCAGGTTCCATTGTCTGATGAAAGGCTGTATCAAAGACAAAGACATGTCCAATATGTGGTAATACCTTTCTGAAAGCACGATAGCAATCCAGATGTGCAGGATTATGTAATGGTGCCAAAACTGACAATTCATCAACCTTGCGAACAACATCATCATCAACAACAGCTGATTCTTTAAAATATGAACCACCATGGACAATACGATGTCCAGCGGCATCAATTTCTTTTAAATCTTTAACGATATTGTATTTAATTAATGAATCCAATAAGAGCTGTACAGCAGCTTTGTGATCAGGAATTGGAATTTCAGTAGTTATTTTCTGGTCATTTACTTTAATGGTAAAAATACCATTTGACTGCCCTATTCTTTCAGCCTGACCTGAAGTAAGAACAGTTTCTTCAGGCATTTGGAATAACTGGAATTTCAATGATGAACTACCGGAATTAACAGCGATGATTTTCGACATATTAGCCTCCTATAATTTCTTTCAATTTTGCTGCATATATCATTAAATTGTTGTCTTCCAATTCAGAAAGGAGGATATTCAGCTTCTGATCTTTTGATAGCAATTTTAATTTTGAATCATAATCTTTCAAAGTATCAAGGGAACGACGAATCAGATCGGACACCGCACTCTTGCTGATGGAATAGTTTTCTGCGATTTCATTCAAAGAAAGGTCTTCCTGAAGATAGTCAATTAAAATATCTCTTTGATGTTCTGTCAACAAAACACCATAATAGTCAAATAAGAGATTGGCTTTTTCCTTATCGTTAGGCATTATTTAAATCTCCAATAACACTATATAAATACATGTCAAAGTCAAATTCATTGATTGCCTCAACAGATTCGCCCAAAGTGATATAACGAACCGGTAAATCCAGAAGATCTCTAATCGCAATAACAATACCACCTTTTGATGTTCCATCCATTTTTGTCAATATTATGCCATCCAGCTGTGTAGCACTATCAAAAAGCATTGCCTGCGAGATACCATTTTGTCCAGTATTGGCATCCAGAACCAGCCAGACATTATGTGGAGCCCCTTCTATCTCTCTGGAAATAACTTTATGCATCTTACTTAATTCACTCATCAGATTAACTTTATTCTGCAAACGACCTGCCGTATCACATAAAAGAATATCAATATCATTTTCTTTGGCATAACGACAGCCATCAACCAGAACAGAAGATGGATCCTGACCATCTTTGCCACAAACAAAAGCTGTTCCAAGTTTTTCTGCCCATTTTTTCAACTGTTCTGTAGCACCTGCTCTAAAAGTATCACCAGCAACCAGACATACTTTTTTGCCCTCATCCTGATATTTTTTGGCAAGTTTAGCACAGCTTGATGTTTTGCCAGAACCGTTAACACCGACTAACAAAATAACAGTTGGACCATTATTGTTATACTTTATCTCTTCAATATCATCTTTATGATAAAATTTATAAAATATTTCGGATAATATATCAATTACATCATCCTGTCTCAAGAATACAAAATCACGGCTTTCTTTATTGAAAGCACTGGTTATCTTTTCAGCTGTTTTATATCCGATATCAGCTTCAATAAGAGTAACCATCAGTTTTTCCAGAAATTCCTCATCGTTTTTAGCATTACCACCGGTGATAATGCGAAGTTTCTTTCCCAGACTGTTATTGGTTTTAGAAAAGCCATCAAGATACTGATTCTGGTCTTTTTTACCACTTATTTTATTTTTTAAATCGGAAAAAAAGCTCATTTATGCCACTTCGCTTTCTTTTTCTGCCATGTCAATAGCGTCGATTAGCTTAACTTTCAATAATTCAGAAACACCTCGTTTTTGCATGGTTACGCCAAATAGTACATCGCATTGTGCCATGGTACCTGGACGATGAGTTATGACAATAAACTGTGAATTATTGGAAAAGGCTCTGACATATCTGGCAAATTTTTCAACATTAGCCTGATCAAGGGCAGATTCAACTTCATCAAAAACAATTAATGGTGAAGGTTTAACCTTTAAAATCGTAAAGAGAACACATAAGGCAATCATCGCCTTTTCACCACCGGAGAATAAGCGAATAGATTTAACCTGTTTTCCTGGAGGCTGAACATCAATATCAATACCGGTATTTAAAATATCCTCCGGATCTTCCAGGACCAGTTTGGCCTTACCACCACCAAATAAGAGATTAAAGATATTAGGTAATTCTTTATTAATCTCATCAAATGTTTCCGAGAACTGTTTTTTCATTACACTATCCATTTGCTGAATAGTATCAAGTATCTTATCTCGTGAACTTAATAATTCCTTATAATTCTTATCCAGTTCCTGATAACGTTCATTGATTTTTTCAAATTCTTCAGGTGCAGACATATTAATAGCACCTAAATCATTTATTTCTTTTCTTAGAGTGATAACTTCTTCTTTTTCATCACCTTTTAACTCATAATCATTGTTTTCTAAGGCAAATTCATAAGTTAAAGAATATTCCGAAGAAAGACGGTCCATGCATACTTTTAAACCGGCATCTATGGCTGCATCGGAAGTAGAAAGCTTAATTAATGCTTTATTGTTTTCATCAAGCTGACGGCGATTCTGTCTTAATTGCTGATCACGTCTTTGAATTTCATTGTTTAGTTTCAGATGTTCGTTACGTCCTGCTTTGATTGTTTCAGAAAGGTTATCTTTATTTTTATAAAGATTGTTCAGCTTATTGACAAGTTCATCCTGATAGTTTTCATTTGCTTCATTAATATAATCAGGATTTAAGGCTTTAATCTGGGTTTCAATCTTGTCGTATGCTGCTTTTTTACTTTCAACAATAGCTTCAAGTTTGGCAATGGAAATACGCTTTTCAGTTAAATCCTTATCAAGTTTAACCCGCAAATCCAAAAGATAGTTATAATTCTTTTCAGCCAGTTCTCTTGCAGCATCCAATGATATTAAATCAGCCTTTATTTTATCAATTTCGCTTTGGGCAACAACGATAGATGTCTCATTCTTGACTCTACCACCAGTCATTGATCCACCACGATGAACAATATCACCATCTAAAGTAACAATTTTATATTGATATTTAAGAAGTGATGCTAAATTATTTGCATTTTCTANNTCTAAAGTAACAATTTTATAATTATGCCCTAATAATTCAGATAATTCATTGGCATTTTCCAATGTATCACAAACCAGAACATTTCCTAATAAGGAAAGTGCGACAATATCAAATTGCGGATCACAGTCTACAAATTCCTCACAATTTCCCAAATAACCCTTAAAGTTGTCACAGATGATCTGGTCTTCATGACGAACCGGATGATCCTGTAAAACAGTTAATGGCAGGAAAGTCGCACGACCAGCCTGGTTCTTTTTTAGGAATGATATGGCTTGACGTGCTGATGATTCATTTATTGTAATAATGTGATAAACAGAAGATGCCAAGGCAGCAGATACAGCATATTCTTTGCCCTTTTGAGCCTTTAAATCCTGGCCAACAACACCAAGGATACCATTAAGACTCTGGCGGTTGTCCATAACCGTTTTGACGCCAGCCTGTGATTGACCAGAAAAAGGATCTTTTAGAAGATTTTCAAGTAAAGATAATCTATTGTTTAAGATATTGCATCTGTTGTTTTTGTTTTCTTTTTCCAGATAACTGTCAGCCAGTTTGGTGGCTGTCTGTTCGATACTGTTATTGATTTCTTTTAATTCATTTTCCAGTGTCTGTAGACGCAATAAACGGTCTTCATATTCATTATAAGAATCCTGAAGATCAGAATTTAAGGCTTCCAGTTTCT
>DCGB01000047.1:14127-14611 GCA_002314515.1 Solobacterium sp. UBA1789
AATCTCGACTTTCTGGGTTTCATATGTCGAAATATCGCTGATGATTTTAAACAGTTCTTCCTGTAAGGTATTGATTTGCTGGTCAATTGTATTTAACTGTTCTTTGGCATCAGTATTATTGTTTTCATTTAATTGAATAGCTGTTTCAAGTACAGAGATATCAGTTTTTAAATCAAAGAGATTTTTTTCAATATCCTTTTTCTGTTCCTGATAGGCTTTAATATCATCCAAAAGAACAGCTGTTTCAATTGTTGCCAGTCTTTCTTTCTTCTGACGGTATATTTTTGCTTTATCTGCCTGTTTGCGCAAAGGATTAACCTGTTTTTCTAATTCAGATAAAGATATATAGGCTCTTTCCAGATTTTCTTTGGTACGCTCTAAACGTGATATGGCCTCACTTTTCGATTTTCGATATTTGGCAACACCAGCAGCTTCTTCAAATACCATACGACGATCATATGGTTTAGCTTCAGCAAAAGCTGAA
>DCGB01000065.1 GCA_002314515.1 Solobacterium sp. UBA1789
ATCTGCCAACTTTATTCAAGAGATAGAGATATCTGATACAGACAATGATTTATATACAATAAAAAACAGGAATCTTTGTATTAATCTATACAAAATTACCTGTTTTTATACATCTTTCTGGTTAATGTATATGTACGCCCATGGAAGCTTAAATAATTGTTTTGAATGTTTTTTTATTCTGTTTTGCAGTAGTATCACGCAATTCTTTAAGATAATTTTTATTTCCTAATCTTCGTGAAATCTTTTTTCTATTTATATATCTGCCAATAAATACACATTCATTTGTAAAATTATCATTTTCTTCAATAACCGCATATAATCCATCCGCAACATCAAAGCGCAAAAATGAATCAGAAACCTGAATAATTCCTTTTGCCCTGGGAATTAATCCAAACTCATGATGAATAATGTCTTCAAGGAAAACAATTAACTGACCTAAATTATCAATTTTTATATTATTTAGTGAATATTGATCTATAGGCAGATTATTTGCCGAATCATCCTGAATTATTTTTCTTGTTTCACCTTCTGCCAGCAATAAATCTTCATACCATTGATTATCTTTACTGCTGTAATGTTCAGTTAAAACCTCACATTTAGGATTGATTGCCAGTATTTTTTCCTTAATGTTATTAATCAAATCAGGACTACTGTGTTCAATTTTACTTAGAACTACTTTACTGGCATTAATAATCTGATCCTTGCAGATATCACCATACAAACTTAAATTTTCATCATATGTTTCAGGGCAGACTACAACAATCGGTTGTAATAATTGAATCTTTTCATAACTAATCTTTTCTATCGCCAACATGACATTTGATAGTTTGCCAACTCCTGTCGGTTC
This sequence comes from Solobacterium sp. UBA1789, assembly GCA_002314515.1. Lineage (GTDB taxonomy): Bacteria > Bacillota_I > Bacilli_A > Erysipelotrichales > Erysipelotrichaceae > Colivicinus. The sequence goes on from DCGB01000065.1 coordinate 848, forward strand.
GACGACCAGATAATCCGGATCAAGCCCTGCAGATATTGAAAGAATTGTATTAGAAAACTTATCTTTTTGCGTACAACAAACACAGCCCTCCATAAAATCAATGAGCTTCAGATCCTGTTCTGTTGAATTCTTTAATTCATTGGAATCCAGGGTATTTTGACCATACTCATTTTCAAGAACGACGAGCTGTTCCTTACTTTTTTTGATTAATTCTTTTATAAAAGTTGTTTTTCCTGCTCCAAGAAAGCCTGATACAATAAGTATTTTCATAATTAATAATAGGCGAGCTCTTTATCGAGCTCGTCTATGAATTTTTAGAATTTGATTTCGTCGTCTAAGATAACAACTGGCTTAATTAAATCAGCTGGTTTATCCTTCATCAACTGTAATGCTTCAGGGATGTGCTTCCAACCATGGAATACATGTGTGCAAAGAGGCTTAACATCAACCTGACCATTAGTAATTAATGAACCAAGCTTTTCCATTCTTAAACGTCCACCTGGCATTAAGCCACCGCAGATGTTCTTATGACCCATACCTACACCCCATTCAACACGTGGGATAGTAATGTAATCACCACTACCTAAGTAGTTAACGTTACCAATCTTACCGCCAGCCTTTAATGACTTAACAGCAGATTCGAAAGTTTCAACTGTACCACCAGCGATAACTACACGGTCAACACCCTTACCATCAGTCATAGCTAATACCTGATCTTCAATTGAACCATTCTTGTAAGAAATGAAATCAGTTGCGCCATACTGCTTAGCAACATCAACACAAGCCTTACGAGTACCAACAGCGATAATTCTAGATGCGCCACGTAATGCACAACCACGAACAGCCATCAGACCAACAGGACCGATACCGATAACTAATACTGTATCACCAAACTGAACATCAGCTAATTCAACACCATGGAAACCTGTAGGAACCATATCTGATAACATACATGCTTCTTCAAGTGTCATGCCTTCTGGCATATGAGCTAAGTTACCATCAGCATCATTTACATGGAATAATTCTGAATCAAGACCATCTTTGAAGTTTGAGAACTTCCAGCCAGCTAACATGCCGCTTGAATGCATAGAATAGCCTGCCTGAGCTTCAAGAGAATTCCAGTCTGGAGTGATAGCTGGTACTAATACTCTATCACCAGGTTTGAAATCTTTAACTTCTGAACCAACAGCAACAACTTCAGCACAGCCTTCATGACCTAAGATCATATTTTCTCTTGGTCCAACAGCGCCTTCCCAAACAGTATGTACGTCTGAAGTACAGATAGCGATAGCAAGTGGCTTACAAATTGCATCTAAAGGTCCACATTCAGGAGCTTCTTTTTCAATCCAACCAACTTCGCCAATGCGTAGCATTGCAAAACCTTTCATTTTTGCCATTTTTTTACCTCCATATACGTTTTCCGCGTATGTTAATATTTTAACATGTTAAAATTCAATAAACAATATGACAATGCAACATTAACAGAAAATCGTAAATTAATTTATTTTATTTTTCGCAAATCAATAAAACGCCAAGCAGGAAAAAGTCTTTTTCATGAATTTTTCAAAAGAAAAAGGCTTAAGTCCTGTTTTCAGGAATCAAGCCTTTTCATTATTACCAATAATTTTTTTAGTCTTTATTATGCATTAACAACAATTCTTTACAATATTTTTTAACAACCAGTTCACTATCCATAATGCCAATTGTGACACCATCACAGCAAATTTCTATCGGATCATCCATTCTGTTGTTTGTAACAATAATGTCGTTCTTATTATCGAAGACAAAAGAGTTTTTTTCTTTATCAAACGGACAGATAGGAGTAATCACATTGGCAGCAAGATTACCGCAAATGATAGAACCTCTTGCCGCTGCATTATAGGCACTTGAACCAGTAGCACTTGCAACTATCACACCAGATGCATGATAGAGGAATTCATTTTCACCGACCTGAATTTTAACTTCAACGGTATATCCTGAGTTTTTACTTGCAAAGACAAAATCATTAATAGCTGTATATGTTTTATCTTTATAGTCTAAAGACAGAACACTTCTTTTACTTGCCTTTAAATTAATGAAAGGATTTATTTCACGCTTAATGATATCTTCACTCTTGTAGGCGCAAAGACATCCAAGTCTGCCTGCATTAATACCGACAAGTGGCAAATCATATTCTAAAGCTAATGTTGCTGCCTTAAGAACTGTGCCATCTCCACCAATTGAAACTAAAAGTTCACAATCTTCGATAGTCTTTTGGCAATAATCCTCATTTCCAAATAGTAATAAACTATTCTCTCTGCTCAAGACACACTCAATATCGCTCAAACTGCTTAGAGCTTTAATAACCTTTTTTGCTGGAGCAATATAGCGGTCTTTTTTAACATTAGGCTTTATAAATATAATCATTTTTACTTATTGGATAAAGCTTCGTCAATTGACTTAGCAGCCAGCTTACCAGCACCCATAGCTGAAATAACAGTTGCAGCACCAGTTACGGCATCACCACCAGCATAGACACTATCACGAGAAGTTAAACCATCTTCATTAACGATGATACCACCATGTTTATTGATTTCTAAGCCTGGAGTAGTATTCTTGATAAGTGGATTTGGAGAAGTACCGATTGCAATAACAACAGTATCAACATCAAGGACAAATTCACTACCCTCAACTGGAACTGGTCTTCTTCTACCCTTTTCATCTGGTTCGCCCAATTCCATTCTGATACACTTGATACCTGTAACAAAACCGTTCTTAGGATCACGTGGATCATCTGGATTATTGTAACCCAATACTTCAACTGGATTATTTAATAATCTGAAGTCAATGCCTTCTTCCATAGCATGTTCAACTTCTTCCTTACGAGCTGGTAATTCTTCCAAACTACGACGGTAAACAACATAAACATGTTCAGCACCAAGTCTTAATGCAGTTCTGGCAGCATCCATGGCAACGTTACCACCACCAACGATTGCAACATTTCCACCCTTCATGATTGGAGTAGTTGGATCTGCTTCATAAGCCTTCATTAAGTTACTACGAGTTAAGAATTCATTAGCAGAATAAACACCCTTATAAGCTTCACCTGGAATATTCATGAAGTTAGGTAAACCAGCACCAGAACCAACGAATACTGCTTCATAACCATCTTCAAATAATTCATCGATTGTAAGTGTCTTACCAATAACAACATTGGTTTCAATATCAACACCTAACTGTTTTAAAGTATCAACTTCCTTGGCAACAATACTCTTAGGCAATCTGAATTCAGGAATACCATAAACAAGTACACCACCAGCTGTATGTAAAGCTTCAAAGATAGAAACCTTATAACCTTTTTTAGCCAGGTCACCAGCACAGGTTAAGCCTGAAGGACCAGCACCAACAACGGCAACCTTATGACCATTTGAAGCTGGAGCAACAGCCTTAGCTGTATTATTGGCATTATGATAGTCAGCAACGAATCTTTCAAGTCTACCAATACCAACTGACTGGAACTTGATACCTAAAGTACATTTTGATTCACACTGTAATTCCTGTGGACATACTCGACCACAGACTGCAGGTAGAGATGATGACTTGGAAATCTCCTGATAAGCACCTTCATAATCCTTTTCCTTAATCTTAGCAATGAATTCAGGAATATGAACGTTAACTGGACAACCACTTACACATGGTTTATTAACACAATTTAAACAGCGGGAAGCTTCTTCTAAAGCAATCTCTTCTGTATAGCCTAATGCAACTTCATTGAAGTTATGAGCTCTGACCTGTGGGTCCTGAGTAGGCATCTCATGTTTAATAGGATTAATAGCCATTATTTAGCCTCCTTTTTGAATAAATTGCACGCTGCATCTCTAGCATGTTTTTCATAGTCCATGTACATTCTGCCACGGCTCATAGCTTCATCAAAGTCAACTTCATAACCATTGAAATCCGGACCATCAACACAGGCAAACTTAGTAACTCTCTTACCATCCTGGACAAGAGTTAAACGACAGCCACCACACATACCAGTACCATCAATCATGATTGGATTCATACTTACAGTACATGGGATATTGAATGGTTTAGCTGTTGCAACAACGAACTTCATCATAATTAATGGTCCAATTGTGATGATTTCATCAAAAGTTTCACCAGCATCCAGCATTTCCTTTAAAGGAACTGTGACATTACCCTGGCGGGCATAAGAACCATCATCTGTCATAACAATTAATTTATCAGAACAGGCTTTGAATTCATCTTCAAGAATAACGATGTCCTTACTTCTAAAACCGATAATACTTGTAACTTCACAACCATTATCATGTAATGCCTGAGCAATTGGCATAGCAATGGCACAACCAACGCCACCACCAACAACACAAACCTTCTTTAAGCCTTCAATCTCTGAAGCTACGCCTAAAGGGCCAACGAAGTCAGCAAGATAATCGCCAACCATCTTGTGATTTAAGATTTCAGTAGTTCCACCAACGATCTGGAAGATAATCTTTACTGTTCCCTTTTCAGGATCCGTTCCAGCAACAGTTAAAGGAATTCTTTCACCATCTTCATTTGCACGTAAGATAATGAACTGACCAGGTTGTGCCTTCTTGGCAACAAGTGGTGCCTCAATTTCTAATTGTGTTACTGTAGGATTTAATTCTTTTCTGCTTACAACTCTATACATGTTAAAATCCTTCCTTTTATAAACAAAATTTTATGCCATCTGCCAACTTTATTCAAGAGATAATAAGGGCGCCTGAGCTATCGCCAGCCATAAGTTGAGAACAATTATTTATGCCTTTGTAACAATAAGCTTCTACTGATATTCAGCCAATAAAAAAACAGGAAATTTATCCTATTCCCTGTCATTAATAAAATCATTCAACAATCTGTTTTTCTAAGAAATGGCAATCGTCAGCTTACAATCACCAAGAATCTCATTGAGATCTTTTTCCAGCTTCTGCCTGAATTCCGCAATATTGGCAAACTCCTCATCTTTCTTGAAAGTAATATTCAAATCGATAAATAACTGCTCACCAATCTTATGACAATTGATAGCATTCAATTCTTCATATTCATCATAATAACGAGTCAAAACACGAATAATCTTCATCTGCATTTCTTCGGACAAAGTCTTATCAATCAATTCACCAACATAGTCAATAATACGTAAGATACACTGTCTGCCAAGATAAATCGCAATAACGATACACAGAATTGGACTCATATAATAACTGGCTGTAACATTACGGAAAGCCATCATAAAGCAATAAGCTACCAGAATAACAGCATCAAATAAAGTACTCTTTAAAGCGCCTGCAAACGCAACCTTAGCGACACCACTGTTGGTCGTCTTACGAATCTTGTAATGTTTATATAACATATAAGAATCTGTAGTAACAGCACCAAACTTACAAGCCAAGGCAAAAAACAGAATTCCACTTGGAGCCGAAGGGCCAAATAACTCACGGATAGATGAAGCAAAAACAATCAGTAAACCGGCAACCATGATACAGTCGCAGCAAAGAGCCGACAAAGTCTCCAAACGGGCAACGCCATAGTTGTATTCATATTTCAAATTGTTCTGCAGCTTCTTAGACAAAAGATAAAGGAAACCATCACGAATCAGATTGCATAAGGTATCCAGAAAGTCAATCAAAGTAACCAAAGAACCCGTTAAAATAATCGTAATAACCAAACCCGTAAAACCAGGAAGCGTAAACAGAAAAGACATTAAAGCCGCTTTTTCCTGTTCCTTGTAACTGTTATTCTCTTTTTTTATCTCGCTCATAATAAAAACCTTTTATGAATTAATAATAACAAATAATTAAGCAAATGTAACAAGATATGATTAATAACAAACAAAACTAATCGACACTCTTTTTCAATATTCTTTCAGCTTCCTCTAAAACCGGCACTTCCCGCCTGGCCAGCAGACAACCCAGCTTATTATTTTCATAGAACCTGTATAAGGCACAGGCATCCTTATAAGATAACTTAATGACCGATAAGTGAAATTCCATAATTTCCGCCCTTGTCAAATGTCTTTCGCCAAAAGAAAGTGCCTTACATAAATAATAATGATTAATATTGTGACGATGAAGAAGATTGTACTAATCATCTATTACTGCCAGCTTCTCAATTATTTCAACCTCAGCACCCAGTTCTTCTTTTAATTCTCTTTTTAAGGCAATTATTTCATCTTCATTTTCTTCAATGCCACCACCAGCAGTTTCAATTGACTCAAGCTTACCAAAAATATCATCACGATCAGTTTTAACAAAATAGAAATAATCATCCTCATCATAAACAACAGCTCTGACAACCTGACGGTCATGAGAGATATATTCAAAAGGCCACTGTTCATCCTTCAAACTCAAATAAATCATACAAAAATAATACAACAGAAAAGCTAAGATTAACTTAGCTTAATTGGTAAATAGCGCCTGCAGATCTCTGTTCAGATCTCCAACAAGACTCTTAAATTCGTTCAAAGTCTCTTCATCATAAGAAACACCTGTGATCTGATGATGATTTTCATAGTCGATATAGATATCAAAGAGATCATCACCTTGTAATCTCTCACGATGTTCATCATCATGAAATTTCTTTAGCTTATATTTTTCTACAATAAGCTGTAAATTCTCCAGCACTTCCTCATCAACTCTGACATAGGCTTCTTTTTCATTAGAACAACTTACAACCTGATATAGTTTTATATCATCTCCATCCTTTATAAAAGTATATTCAAAGAAATCATCACTAAACTGAAAAGAAAGGCAGAAATTCTTTATTGTCCTGGCTTCTCTGGAAGGCAAAAGCTCATCATGACCATTTTCAATAAAAGTATTTCTAAATAAATCAAATATTTCCCTGGCCCATAAGGCAAAAGGATTATTATCATATGAAAAACAAAGTCTTTCACCACTCTTATAGACAGCATTAAAGTAACAAGGCTGAAATTCTGCCGGCAGACCATCAGTATGACTATCGATGCCGTTATCTAAAACCAGTTCATTTCTATCGATAATAGCCTGAAGTTCAGCTAATACTTCGTCACTGACGGGAACAGAAATATTCAGATGTGACTCTGACATCTGACCATCTTCGATTAGAAAATTATAAAAACCACTGTAGTCATCATCACCACCCACAAGTGGCATCTGCAGATATACACTGCAATTAAAACTGCTGATATCCCTGGACTTTATTTCCTTAGGTACATCATAGTTACTATTGTCTTTTTTCCCGCCATCAACAGGAAAATCATCCTGATTATCTTTGCAGCCAAATAATGAAAAAAAACATCAAAAGGACTCCCAGCAAAATAAAACTCTTTTTAAGCATTAGTCTTCAACAATCAGACGGCCATCAACATCAAAGCCCAAATGAGTATTGTCTTCAAAATATTCCAATAGTGTCTGAACATCGCTGGTTGTCAGAATAATAGGCTTTTCATTTTCTTCGATTTCAGCCAAAGAAACATTAAAGAAATTCTCCAGATTATTATAGTGGAATTCCTGAATGCCCAATGAATAAATCTTATTGTCATCAATTGGTTCGCCATTGAGTTCACAACACAAAAGTTTATGTTTAGACTTTGAATAAACAACTTTCATACCCTTGGATAACTGATAGAATTCAGTATGATCGCCCAACCAGGCATCATCACGATAGATATGCAACAACATGCGCTTTAGCTGAGCACCAGTGACCTTAATACCATAGGACTTGCCATCATATGGATAACATTCACAGAAATCCTGGAAAGTTACGATTGGACCCATACGCTGTTTACGGACTGAACCAGAGCCAATGAGATAGACATCGGTCGCAAGTGATTCCTTCATTGCATCCGAGAAAACACCACCAAGTTCTGTCTGCATCCAGCGGTCAGGATGTGTCAATTCATAGTCAAAGTTGGCAACAACCTTGGCATATTTCAGATCAGTCTTATCTTTAATTGACTTAACCAGCTGTTCCATACGCTCGTCACGTGGACAATTCTTGTCGTTGATGGCAACAGCCTGCCACTTATAGGAACTGATGCAGTCATTCTGTGTATCAACAACTAAATCAAAACGACCAATCTGATCAGTACCCGTACCTGCCTGAACAATCAAGATATCATTGACAACAGCCGGTTCATCAATAAAGGTATGTGAATGGCCACCAACAATAATATCGATGCCCAAACTTGGATCCAGAATAGTAGCCAGTTTCTTATCTTCTTCAAAACCGATATGTGTCAGCAGAACAGTTAAATCGATATCCAAACCATTATAGGCATTACAGATTTTGCCAACTTCCTTAGCTGCATCTTCAATGCCAATAAAAGAACCAATCAGGCTCTCACCCTTGGTTTGGGAAATAACATCCTCGGTTAAAATGCCAATGAATAAAATACGAACACCATCAATTTCCATAATATAATGGGGTTCAAAAAGACGGGTATCATTACCCTTGATATATAAATTGGCATTGATAATTGGGAAATTAGCCAGTTTTTCCAGAAACAGCAGATGCGATACACCATAATCAGTCTCATGGTTACCCAAAGTAACAATATCCGGAGCCAAAAGATTAATGATCTGAATGGTTGATAAACCCTTGAATTCAGAATCAATTACCGAACCCCTGAACATATCACCGGCAATCGCATAAACAACATTAGGATCCTCATTACGACACTTGGTTAAATAACCTGACAACATGGAAACACCGCCAGACAGTTTATCATCGATTTTTTCTGCCAGGAAATCACCATGCATATCATTTGAATGTAAAAGAGTTATCTGCTTATAACGTTCATTAGTATTTTCCATATTTATGCCCACTTATCCAGAGCTTTTGGCTCTCTGATTCCCATTAAAATGCCACCATATTCATTGACAAACCACTCACCCGTTGAAGGCTTTTTGCGCATTCTGATTGAACGGGGATTATCACCACCAGCTGACTTAATATATAAAGTCGCACAGTTTTCATTATCATAACTGTAAGGATTG
>DCGB01000013.1:0-2270 GCA_002314515.1 Solobacterium sp. UBA1789
CTCTAAAACGACCCTTACATTCTTTGCAGTCAACCATTGAATCCGAAAAGCCCTTAAGATGACCACTGGCCTCCCAGGTCTTGGTATTCATTAAAATAGCACTGTCAATACCAACGTTGTATGGTGACTTAACAATAAATTCTTTCCACCATAAATCCTTTATATTTTTCTTCATAGCAGCACCCAGAATACCAAAGTCCCAGGAATTTGATAAACCGCCATAAATCTCTGAACCCTGATAAACATATCCGCTATTCTTCAGATGCGAAACAATTTCATCAAAAGTATATTTTCCCATAACAAAAAACTCCTTTTTCTAACAAGCAAATTATACTACAAATATCCCCCTAAAAAATAACATCTGCATAATAGCAGATGTCTTATTTTTCCTGAAATAATTCAATTTCTTCGCCACAGGCACCCTGTAAGAAAGCAATGCGGGCTTTTAATTCCCTATCCATGGCTAATACAATATCCCTGGGTTCTTTGATAATAGGATATCCTGCCTCTTTGATCTTTGCAAACAGGCCATCAACATCATCGCAGGCTAAGGCAATATGCTGAATAACACCCTTTTCATATTCTCTATCAGCATTATCAAAAAGTTCAATCAACGTATTTCCGGCATTTAACATAGCTGAAGAAGCATTGTGACGAACAATTTCAAAACCCAGTAAATCGCGATAAAAGCATAGAGTCTTCTGGTATTGCTCAGGACCATAAGCTTTGATGCAGATATGATGGATGCCACTTATCATTTAATTGCAACTACCTCAATTTCAATTAAACCACCCTTTGGCAAAGCAGCAACTTCTACGCAGGATCTGGCTGGATTGTCTTCACAGAAATATTCAGCATAAATAGCGTTAATTTTACCAAAATCGTTCATATCTTTAATAAAGACGGTAGTTTTAACGACATCATTCTTTGAAAAACCAGCTTCTTTTAAAATAGCATCGACATTGGCAAGAGCACGTTTAGTCTGTTCTTCAATACCTTCTGGTAAAATTCCGCTTTTTGGATCAAGACCCAGACAGCCTGAAGCATAAAGGACATTACCCTTAACAACAGCTTGAACATAAGGGCCGATTGCAGCTGGTGCATCAGCAGTTGAAATGATTTTCTTTTCCATATTATTTCCTCACTATTCTTTTTAATAATAAAGTACCCACAATAATAAATGCAAAAAAGACGGTAATCGAAGTTGTGAAATATCGATTATCATAAATAAATAATGCCGAAGAAAAATTACTATATGCATATACAGCAATCGAAAAACCACAATGTGCCGTCATGGAAAGACGAACATTTAAGGTACGCAGGTATAAAACCATCAGGAAATAATGAAGAGCCATCGCAACAATAACCTGTGGCAACAATATTTCAATATCCGTAAATACCAAGCCAAAGAAAGTTAATAAGCCTGGTAGAATAATGACCATTATCATGTCATTAAAAGAAAAGAACTGATTATTGCCAAATAGTTTATAAGCCACAACACGATAATACAGCTCCTGGAAAACACAATCAAACATAACTGAAATAAAACCAATAGCTGTCTTTAAATTAAGATAGCTGATATCCAAAGTACGATGATAAATCATGGCAGCTAAAACTGCTGGCAAAAATATCAATAAAGAGCTGTTATTGGCCGAACGCATATTCATAACATCATCAACAGTCAAAAGTCTGGAAATAAGACTAATACCGGCAATCTCCACTATCAAAGAAAAAACAGCCAGGCCATTCAAAAAACGGCGTTCCAGTAAGGAAGCAATTGTGAGTGACATAATATATATGACTGCTCTAAGAATATAATCGGAATATTTTTTCATCTTTATTTGATTATAACGCTAACAGAGGTCTTTTGTTTCGATTTGGATGACTTTCTGAAGATCAGCCAAAGATAATTCAACCTGATGACCTATTTTTCCAGCTGAAATAACAATACTATCCTGTTCTTTAGCCAATTCTTCAATAAAGGTCGGAAAATATTTTTTCATGCCAATTGGTGAACAACCGCCATGAACATAAGAAGTCAGTTCAAGCAATTCCTTAGACTTGACCATGGCAATATTTTTTTCTCCAGCAGCCTTAGCTGCTTTTTTTAAATCAAGCTCAAAACCTGAAGGAATAACAAAGACATAGTGCTGTTTACTGTTGCCAACAGTAACTAATGTCTTATATATCTTGAATTCATCAATTTTCAGAATTTCTGCCACTTCTTTTGCCGAAGGAGCTTCTGCGCATTCATATTCATAGGACTTATA
>DCGB01000013.1:2321-13254 GCA_002314515.1 Solobacterium sp. UBA1789
TTAGTCTTTTCCATTAGCAGCCTTGGTTTTATCGGCAATAGTCATAACAATAAAACCTAAAACAAAGAAAGTTGCCAAAGTACCAACTGCAATATTGATGCTGCCGGTTCTTAATTTGACAATGCCCAACATAATACCACCAATAAAGGTTGCACCCTTATTGAAAATATCATAAATACCAAAGTATTCACCAGATTCATCATCAGGAATAATCTTGCCATAATAAGAACGGGACAGAGCCTGAATAGCACCCTGGAACATGCCTACAACAAAGGCCATAATGCCAAACTGGAATAAGGTCCTTAGGAATACTGCATAAATGGCAACAGCTGCATAACCAGCTATACACACCTTAATTAAAGAAGCAGTATCATACTTCTTTGCCAATGCAGAAAAGATCAGTGAAAAGGCAAACGCAACAACCTGTGTTGCCAGTAAAAGAATAACCAGACCTACATCGCCCAATTGTAAATCATTGCCAATATTGACCGCATTATCAATAATCGTATTAACACCATCAATATAAAGGAAGAAGGCAATCAGGAAATAGAAGACCTTTTTATCATACTTGACAATCTTAACCAAAGTTTTTCCTAAACGCTTAAAACAGTTAATAATCGCATTTTCTTCTGTTTCCTTATATTGAATCTGCTTATAGTTCTTAATCAAAGGAATGGAAACACCCAACCACCAGATGGCTGTCACACCATAACCAATGATTTCTGCTGTTTGAGAAGATATAACACCGACCATTTCAGCCAGGATATAGAAAACCATAGCAATCGTAAAAGGAATGCAGGAGCCAATATAACCCCAGGCAAAACCATATGATGATACTTCATCCATTCGCTCATCAGTTGTAACATCATTAATCATGGAATCATAGAAGATATTGGAAGAAGCGTATGCAACCTTGGAAACAACAAAAATAATAGCATATGCAAACCAGTCGCGAATAAAACCCAAGGATGCACAACACAGAGTGCCCAAAACAACAGCACAGGTAAAAATCGGTTTACGATAGCCCTTGTTATCACTAATAGTTCCCATAATAGGACCAATAAAAGCCACAATCGTGGTAACAACACTACCCAGAAAAGCGAATGTTGCGGTTGGATCACCAACACCATCAGCAGCCGCAATCCGCTTAAACCAGATTGGCGCCAAAGCACAGATAAGCATTGTATATGCCGAATTACCTACATCATACAAAACCCAGGATAATTCCAGTGTTGTAAACTTATTTCTGATTCTCTTAAACATATAAGACCCCTTTATAACTCATATTTTAATTCATCTTCATATTGCAAAACGGGAATATCCCGATAATCAGCCTGTTGAGAAAAATGATTTTCAAAATAAACATCAAGTTTATCTTCCTGACCATTTAAATATGCCATAAAATGCGGTAGTAAAAATAATAGTTTTTCTTTTGCCTTGATTTTCAGCTTATCTAAGCGGAGATTAGAATCTCTACAGGTAGATAATTCTTCCTTGTCAATCACCAGGTCAATAAAATTAGGATTAAGCTTAAATTTTTTTGAAACATTATTTACAAATTGCCTTCTAAGCTTAGCTGCCGCATACAGGAATCTAAGCGATGTAACCTGACCATTCATACAGTCAAAAATGATTTTCTGATCATAATCAAAAAAGTAACTGATGATTTTACTGTTAAGTACCGAAGGCTTCACAAGCTTTGATCTGTCATATTTTAGAGGATTAATATTATTTACCAGCATGAGGTGTCTATCATACTGACTCTCAATCTTATTATGAGAAATCTGACTTTTTTCCATTTTATTTTCTATATAACTATGAGTATAGGAATCCAAAAAGAAATGAGTCAAGAAGCCCAATATATAAGATAATACCGCTTCCTTTTCGTCATTGTGTAAATAAACATCCTTGCATCTTTTAAAAAAAGTACAGGCGCTTTGATAATGCATATCAGAACCATAAGAATTGACTTCATTATGCTTAAAGACCTGATAATAAAAAAATATATCCGGTCCATGAACACCATAATTATAAAGGCTGCGATATTTTAAAACTGTCTTTTTTAGCTCAGACGGCAAGGCTTCAAGTATCTCATCACCAAAACTATAATGGGTATAAGTAGTGGGCATATAATAATTTTACAATATCATTTCTCAAATTTGACAATAATAAGTATCGGATACTATGCTAAATGAAAGAGGTATTCATATGCATAACTATCCTTATCCCAAGATTGACTTACATCTTCATCTTGATGGCTCCTTCCGCTTAGAAACAATGTGGAATCTGGCACAAAAACAGAATGTCAAAATGCCTGCCGACAGTCTGGAAGGCTATCGGGACTTTATGATACGCTGTTCAGATGCCCAGGATGTTAACGACTATTTAAAAATGTTTGATGCACCAGTAGCAGTTATGCAAAATAGTGAAGCTATTACAGTCATCACAAAAGAACTCATTGAAGACCTGGCAAAGCAAGGTCTGGCTTATGCAGAAATCCGTTTTGCCCCACAGTTGCATACCAAAGAAGGCCTTAGTATGGATGATGCAGTAGAAGCAGTTCTGGAAGGAAGAAAACAGGCTTTAGCCATGTACCCAGACATTGAAATTGGCATTATTACCTGTATGATGTGCATCGGAACAGAAAAGGTCAACTGGGATGCCAATATGGAAACCGTTGAAGTCTGCAAACGCTATTTAGGTAAGGGAGTTGTTGCCTTGGATTTAGCTGGCGCTGAAGGAATAGTGCCACTCAGTAATTTTGGACCATTGTTTGAAAAAGCCAGAGAATATAATCTCCCTATCATTTGCCATGCCGGAGATTCTCAGGATTATGATACCGTTAGAGATGCTATTGACTTTAAGGTTAGTCGCATTGGACATGGTCATCACATTTATAACAGCAAGGAACTTTGCAAAGAAGCTGCAAATAAACATATCGCACTGGAAATCTGCCCTACTTCCAATATACAGTGTAAAACCCAGCCATCTTTCAAGCTGCATCCTGCAAAGCAATTATTAGATATGGGCATCCCTGTTACAATCAACACTGACAATATGGTCATGGCCAGAACAACACTTGATAAAGAGTATGATCATTGTATAAATGAAATGGGCTTTAGCGAAAATGATATTGTCAAATGTCTTATCAATTCTGCCAATTCTTCTTTTATGAATCCTGATCTAAAAAAAGAGATTATTGCCAAACTGATAACATATGTAAAATAGACTCATACGAGTCTATTTTTTACTTATTGTTTATATACGATAAATAATCTTCTTTTAATAAACGCTGATGATGATCTTCTTTGATTCTTTTTATCAATTCAGGATCATTCAATAGATCCAATACCGTATTTGTTATAACATCAGCAGTTTCCAGATAGATCCTTTCCTTATCAACTATCATAAAATCACGGGAATGAGCAAAACCCTTAAAACCACCATAGCCCAATTCGACCGTTGGAATAAAGTTTGATAAATCGCCTAAGTCAGAAGCTGCGATTGAGATCTCATCATACAAAAGCTCTTTTTCATCACAATACTTTAAACAGTTTTTGACAATAAGTTCATTAATAAGTCTGCTTTGAACAAGCGGAATATAACCAGGATCGGTTTCAATAGTGCAGGAACAGTTTAAGGCAGCTGCACAATGTGTAGCGACATTATCAACTGTTTTTGATAATTCAACAACCTTATCAGTTGACAAAGAACGAACATACATGTCATAGACCACTCTTTCCGGAATGGAATTAACTGTCTGTCCACCTTCATTTACCATGCCGTGAACACGGACGTGGTCATCGTCACGATAGGTTTCTCTTAACATTGCCATGGCATTCTGAAACAGAATAAAGGCATTTAAGGCATTATTACCCTCATCCGGACAAACAGCTGCATGTGCTGCTTTTCCCTTGAAAATAAGGCGTTTAAAGACGAATCCGCCCAAATGGGAAGCAACACTATAACGATATTGATAAGCTGAATAAGCATGGGTATGAATCAGACAATCTACATCATCAAACAGACCCTTCTGCAGCATGTTGATCTTGCCACCAAAGTAATTTATTTTACCATCTCTAATCAGCTGACGGCGATAGTCAATATCAGTATATTCTTCAGCTGGTGTAAAAAACAATGTTACCTTACCCTGCTTGAAATCAGCCTTTTTCAGTGCCACCATAACACCAATCATTTGAGCGCATTGAGTAGAATGACCACAGGCATGGGCAGCATTATTATCATCAACATTAGCATAAGGATGACCAAGAGTTGGAATAGCATCAAGTTCAGCAATCAGGCCAATATGAGGATGTCCTTTTCCCAAAGAAACAGAAAAGGCTGTTTCAAAACATTCATNNATTTTCAATTTCAAAACCGTTTTTATTTAAAAAATCAGTAATAATCTTCTTAGTCTTAAACTCCTTATAACCAAGTTCCGGTGTCATAAAAAGCTGATCACCCAAGTCAATTATCGATCTATCAATTTGATTATCCATATTAATACCAGCGGAAGAATTCATTGATCAAATCACTATAATCACCCTTGATGATCAAATGATGATTACCAATAGATTCAGTCAGGAAATATTCAACAGACTCCTTCATTTTTAATCTAATCTGTGTGCGGCAGAGATTACTTTCACTTAAATTTTCTTCCAAAACAGCTGAAGAAACAAAATATCTATCCAATAAACCAGAAGTCTTGAAAACAGTAACCGGACCCTCTTGAATGTGACCTCTAAAAGCAACACCAATACCAGATTCAAAATGTGTCATCAATTCAAACTTATTTGGCATATTCAAGGGAAGTGTACAATGAGCAAAAATAATCTCATTACTATCAGTAAGAATACGACTTGGATTAGCCATAAATACTGGTTCATTACACAATTCACCTAATAAAGCCATTGATATCAAAGCCGGCGTATCACCTTCACAGGACGCATAAATGCCCTCAGCATTCAAAATAGCCAAGGCAACACAACCCGTTCCCTTAATAGGCTTCAACAGATCAAAGCATCTGACTGTCACGCCCTTTAAACCATATTTCTGGCATAAGCGTTTTAAAGCGCCATAAATTTCTAAAGCCAGCTTTTTGGCATCCTCATCCCAGTTCTTTTCTTCAATTAGTTTTGTATAGTTGTTTGCTTCGTATTCCTTCTTTCTGATTTCATCAAAGAATTCTTCCATTGGAATATCAACAATCTCGATACCATTTATTTCCTTTGATTCTTCATTATCAACATTTGAAGAAATCAGCCAGTCACTAGGTTTACCAACCCGACCAATTTTTAAGGTATTCAGCTTCTTGCAGGTCTGGAATACTTTAGCCAGATTGCCTATACGCTTGGCCATAAATTCATCAGAACCATGGATGATTTCACCAGGAATATCATTCTGCTGCAAGTATGAAAGAATCTCCATTGATGCAGCCAAAGAATTATTGGCTCCTGTAGTAAGAAGGAAAACCGGTTGAGGCAATTTATCCAAAACCTGTAAAAAACGTCCTTCTGTTCCACCGCCGCCAATGAAATCAAGAATCAGATCATAGTCATTGACCTTATCCAATTCAACAAATTCCATTGAAATACCCGTCATCTGAGCTAATTTATCAACAAGCTCATGATTAGCTCTGTTGATATTAACGCCATCAACATTGTCTGATTTTACATAGTAGACACCAATTTTCATTATTTACACTCCTGATCTAATTTATTTAATGCCTCATAGAAAACATTCAAAAAAGCAAAGCGATCCTTAACCGCCATTAAAACCTTAACTGGATTATTAATTCTTGAATATGAACTTATTTCTTCACATACCGTCATACCCTGGGTATAGACACCAGATAACTCAACATCAACATTCATCATCTTCAAATCGAAATATTCCGGATGAAGAAGGTAAATAATAGTTGTCATATCAAAAATAGCCGTCTGAGTCCAACCGCGTTTTTCTGCCCAGCCCTTATAAAATTCCAGTATTTCTTTTGCCAACTTTGTAGCCTTGCCGTTTTTTTCATTCAGCCTATCAATTTCATCAAAATTAATAGCACCACTATAGCAGACTTCTAAACCTGCCATTGTCATCGGTAAAGCACTGTTAAAAACAATACGGGCCGCCTCGGGATCATGATAAATATTGAATTCAGCCTTAACTCTTACATTACCAAGATTATAAGAACCACCCATAATAACAATTTCTTCAATCTTATTTTTAAGCTGTGGATAGGTTTTCAAAAAAAGGCCCATATTAGTAAGTGGACCTATACAAACCATCGTAAGCTTATCGACCTTTTCCAAACACTCTTTAATGAACTCTATGGCATGTTTACCACTTGGCTTAGAAACCGCATCCGCAATCTCTGGGCCATCCAAGCCCATTTCGCCATGAGCAGCCGGCTGAACATCTAAAGGCTTACAAATCGGACTATCATAACCCATAGATACCGGATAGGCAAAACCTAAATGATCCTGAACCTTAAGAATATTGTTGGTAACTTTTTCCAAAGTCTGGTTACCAGCAACCGTAGTAATACCCAAGATATTAAACCTATCTCTATTGGCAAAAGCAGTCATAATAGCCAGAACATCATCGTGTCCCGGATCACAATCGATAATTATATTACGCATTATTTTTCCTCAACATTACCCTTCTTGATTCGTAAGTGATTGATGATTGAGAAAACAACCAGACCAACGAAAACAGCAAAATACGGAATAGCTGCTACCAGGTCAGTCGGGAATCCGGCATTGGTACCAAAGGATACTGATAATGCCTTAAAGAAACCAAAGACAATTGAACAGATAACCAGAACCAGATAATTGCCACTGGCAATACCATTAGCTGCAATACCCATCCAGCCCTGACCGGCAATCATACTCTTGGAGAAAATCTTTAAATAATTCAAAGAAAGGAAACAGCCACCCAAAGCTGCAAAAGTGCCAGATAAAATCAGAGATAAGATCTGCAGACGCTTAACATTGATACCAGCCGTCTTAGCAGCATCGGCATTAAGACCGCAGGAACGCATTCTCATTCCCAATGGTGTCTTGTATAAAACAATTGCCAGAATAATAATCAAAATCCAGCAGACATAAGTTAGAGTATAATTTCCGGATAAGATATTACCTAAAACCGGAATATCCTTAATTACCGGAATATCAATCTTGCCAAAAGTCTGAGTCAGAAGTTTTGCAGAAGTGCCCTTCTCACCAACCATCTGATATAAAACAAAGATAGCCAGTGAATCAGCAAATGTATTAATGGCAATACCAACCAGTGTTGCATTGGCACCCATACGCATTGAGAAGAAAGCAATCAGTAAAGCCATGGCAACACCCATACCGATACCGATAAGAACACCCAGGATTGCTGACTGAGTCAGATACGAACCAAGAACACCAAATAAGGCTGACATAGTCATAATACCTTCTATTGCAATATTGCCAATACCGGTTGAAGCAGCAACAAAAGCCGCAATTGAAGCAAAAAGAATAGGAGTCGATAAACAGATCAGATTATTGACAAAACCCCAACGGAGAATCGTACTAAAAATACTACTTAACATCTTTACTCAAACCCTCCTTCAATAATTTCTTTTCGCGATAACTACGCAGGAAATACTGGGAAGAAATCAGCAGAATAACGATACCCTCAATGATTGCAACAATTTCCGAAGGAATCGAAGTATCAAGGAAATAAAGAATCTGCGTACCCTGCTCCAGATATTGAATTGCAAAAGCCGCAATAACTATACCAATCGGATTATTCTTACCAAGCATCGCCAGCAAAAGTCCAGAGAAACCGAAACCACTCAATGATCTATCAGGCTGATAGAAAGCTGTAAGAGTCAATAAATGACAGGCTGCGCCAATGCCACAAAGAACACCAGCAATAATTGCAGTAGCCAAAGCCAGCTTGAAAGCATTGATACCAGAATATTCTGCAAATTTAGGATTCGTACCAGCCAAACGGATCTGATATCCAAGTTTGGTCTTCTTTAACATCAGTTCCAGAAGGATTGTAACAACAATCAGCAGAATGAAGCATGGCGTGATACGTAAAGTTTCATATATATAGTTGATTCTTGCTGTGGCAAGATAATCAGAAGTACCGATAGTTGAGGTTGTTGCCGACAACATATAATTTCTAACCAGATAAATAGCGATACCTGAATATACGGAATTCAGCATCAGAGTGATAACCATTTCGTTAGTATTAAACCTGGCCCTAAGAAAAGCCGGAATCATCATCAAAACAGCACCAACCAAGGCACCAGCCAGAATACTCAAAACCGGATGCAAGAGTGCGCTGGTTGTAATCTGATTACAGGCAACTGCCGCAACAGCAACACCGGAAATGATATAAATACCCTCACAACCTAAGTTGAAGGCGCCGGATTTGAATAATAGACCAGCAGCCAGACCAGCAAAGGCATAAGGAATAGTTCTTTCAATAACGGCACCGATATAACGAGTCTTTGTAAGCGGTCCTGTAAGAATCGTCGTCAAGGCTCGAACAGGATTATCAGAAATCAAAGCCAGAACAACAAAAGACAGAGCTAAAGCTATCAGAATTGAAAGAATCAGCTTGATTGCCTCAAAAAATGTCGGATTAGTGATGGAAAAGATCTTTTTCTTTCTCTTCTCAGTCATTTAAAGCACCTCCTATCTCTTCGGCAGTCTGCGTCTTGGCGCCCAGCATATACATACCTAATTCGCTATCAGAAACCTTATTGGCATCAGGGAAGTAAGCGGCGATTTTGCCATTATACATGACTAGAATCCTGTCTGATAAATTAATAATCTCATCAAGATCAGCGGAAACCAGCAGAATACCAGAACCATTATTTCTTAAATCAATCAGACGGTGATGAACCAGTTCAGCTGAACCAATATCGATACCATGTGTAGGCTGTTCAGCAAGCATTAATTCCGGATTGGAATTGTATTCACGGGCAACAACAACTTTTTGAATATTACCACCAGACAGTGAAGCAATAGGCGTGAAGGCATCTTCCGTCTTAACCGCAAAATCATTAATTAATCGATTGCTGGTCTCCATGATTGCCTTATCATTCATGAATAATGGTTTATTGAGCTCTTTGGCATCATAATACGAAGAAATAATATTATCCTTGATTGGCAAAGGACCAGCTATACCATCACCCATACGATCTTCCGGAATATAGGCCAATCCATGTTCACGACGTTTTTTAATATTGAGATTGCTTACATCATGACCGCAGATATTAATTTGTCCTTCGTATTTTACCTCCTGCAATCCGGCAATACATTTGACCAGGTCCATCTGGCCATTGCCTTCGACACCGGCAATACCAAGAATCTCACCTCTTTTTACTGCGAATGAAACATCATCAATGATATTACGGGAATTGTGTTTCATTGTCAGGTTCTTTACAATCAAAGCCTTTTCATTGTCATAATCATCATAAGTCTTGAACTCATCCATATCATTTTCAAGATCGCGACCAATAATGAGATTTGTCAACTGCTCCATGGTTAGATCTTCATTGCGATAAGTACCACGGGAAACACCATTTCTTAATACTGAAATACGGTCAGAAATCTGCTTGACCTCATCAAGTTTGTGAGAAATAAAGAGAATGGTATGACCCTGTTCCTTAAAATATTTGAGTTGTTTGAATAGTTTTTCTGTTTCCTGAGGAGTTAAAACAGAAGTAGGCTCATCAAGAATAATAAGTTCCGCATTGCGATATAGGGTTTTTAATATTTCAACTTTCTGACGTTTTGCCACCGATAATGTTGAAACCTTGGCAGTAACATCCAATTCGAAATCGTATTTATCGGATAATTCCTGAGTCATTCTGATTGCTTCCTTACGATTGAGAAATATACCCTTGACCGGTTCATCACCGAGGATGATATTATCAACAACGCTAAAAGAAGGTATCAGCATAAAATGCTGATGAACCATGCCAATACCGGATCTGATTGCATCCATTGAACTGGCAAAATGAATCTCCTGATTTTTGTAATAAATCTGACCGCTGGAAGGCGCTTCAATACCAAAAATGATTTTCATCAAAGTTGATTTGCCGGCACCATTCTCACCGACGATTGAATGGATTTCACCTTTTTCGAATTCCATGTTAATGTCACGATTGGCTACAGTACCATTGCCATAAACTTTTGTAACATTATCAAGCTTTAAAATGGTCTCCCCCATCTTCTTTACTCCTCTCAATAGATAAAAAGTTATGCTCTACCCATAAGAGTAGAGCATAACAAATAATTTAATTAAGTATAGAAACTAATTAGTTACCGAAAGTAACTTCAGTTCTAGCAGCATCTCTTACAGCTGGCCAGTTAGCTTCATATTCTTCAGCTGACCAAACCATTGTATCAACAACATCGATTTCACCAGCAGTAACTTTTGCAAGAGTCTCTGTAACAGCAGTTCTAACTTCTTCTGGGCAAGTAGCTGTGTAGTATTCGTTTTCAGCTAAACCAACACCATTCATAGAAATACCCCAAGCCTCTTTAGTGCCTAACTTAGCATCAAATGTACCATCAAGTAACATCTTTACAACACCAAGGATAACTTCATTAGAGTTCTTTAAAGCAGAAGTGATGATCGTATTAGCCCAAGCTGGATTTGACTCAGCAAACTGAGCATACTGGTCCTGGTCAACACCAACACACCATACATTTTCATTTTCAGAACATGCTTCAATAACACCATTACCTAAGCCGCCAGCAACCTGCCAAATGACATCAGCACCAGCTTCGATCATAGTTTCTGTGCCAGACTTACCAAGAGCTGTATCCTGGAATGAACCTGGGTAATAAATCATATAGTTAACGCCCTGAGCAGCTAAGATCTGGCAGTAACCACCGATGAATTCATTCATAGGCTGATTATCCATACCAACAACAACACCAAC
>DCGB01000127.1 GCA_002314515.1 Solobacterium sp. UBA1789
AAATGAACATTTTACTTTTTATACTGAGGACGGTATGTATCAGGAGAGTCATTGTCAGCAGTTATTTTCCAGCGAGCTTATTTTAGAAAAAATGCAGAAGACAGGTTTTAATACAAGGATAATTGAAGAATTTATTCCTGATGAAAAAGTACTGGTGGTAGGTAGAAAGTATGAATAAATGGTATAAGGAAAGATATTTTGATAGTGCCAGCTGGATACTGGAAAATATTGAAAAACTGCATATCAGCAGCGAAGAAGCAATGATACTGATTTTAATTGACTATGCCCAGCGTAAGAATATGCGCATCAGCATCGACTATCTGGCCAATAAGTTAAATAAAACCAAAGATGATATTGATAATTATCTGGCTCATCTTATTTCACTTTCCTATCTTCAGATAAACAGCGATAAAAAAGGGCTTTTATTTGATATTTCAAATCTCTTTGATTTTGAGGAAATCAAGGAAGCTGATAAAGACAGTTATGATTTGATTGAAGATCTGCTGGGAAAACCGCTTTCTCCATCCGAGCTGCAAAAGGCCAATGATTTAATAAACAGATATGGCAATGAAGCCCTTATTGAAGCTTTAAGGGTTGCGGAGGCCTATCGTAAACATTCTTTAGCTTATGTTGAAGGAGTTCTGCGCAATAATGGAAAATAAGGCTCAATACATAATCAATGAACTTGATAGACTTTTTCCTGACGCTCATTGTGAACTTGTTCATCATAATGCTTTTGAGCTATTAATTGCGGTTGTTTTAAGTGCACAGACGACTGATGAGAGAGTCAATATGGTTACACCATCATTATTTAAAAAGTATCCTGACGCTTTTTCTTTGGCTGATGCCCAGCTTCATGATGTTGAAGAAATAATAAAATCAATTGGTTTGTATCATAATAAGGCCAAAAATATTATAAATCTATCAATGTCACTTGTTGATAATTTTAAGGGTGTTGTCCCTGACAAGCGGGAAGATTTGGAATCTTTACCTGGTGTTGGTCGAAAAAGTGCCAATGTTGTCTTAAGTAATTGTTTTGATTATCCGGCTTTTGCGGTTGATACTCATGTTACCAGAGTTTCCAAGCGTTTAAAGATCGCAAAAGAGGAAGATGATGTTTTAATAATTGAAAAAAAACTGATGAAACTCTTCCCGAAATCAAGCTGGGGAAAGTTACATCATCAGTTTATCTTTTTTGGACGTTATAAGTGTAAGGCCAAACAGCCTCTTTGTACTGATTGTCCTTTTATGAAGATTTGTGGTAAAGCTTCTTAGATTGATAATTTGGGCTCATTGTTAGATGCATGCCCAGTTTTTTTATGGTGTTGATATCTACTTCTGAGAGAATTACAGAAGAATGGATTTCGCAATTTGCCAGTTCATCCAAAGCTATCAAAGCCTGCTTACACATTTCATCTTCATTGGAACCAATGGCCAGAGCAACCAGGACTTCATCTGTATGCAAACGAGGATTATTGCCTTTCAGATAATGAGTCTTGAGTGTTTGAACTGGCTGAATGATTTCTTCGGACAATAATTTTACATCCGGTAATTTGGCAATAGCTTTGCATGCGTTTAATAGGGCTGCAGAAGATGCACCCATCAGTTTAGATGTTTTACCGGTAATAATCCGGCCATCATTTAGTTCAATCGCAACAGCTGGTTCACCGGTTTTTTTCGCCAGATTTTCAGCTGATGTGTATACTTTTCGACTATCAATAGAAACTTCAGCCTTGCGCATGATGGTTTCCAGTTTATAGATTTCGTTTTCATCAGCCTTATCTTTGGTTTGGTTTACGATAGCTGCAAAATATCTTCTGACAATTTCATCACGTGAGGCCTGACAGCAGATATCGTTATCCTTAAGACAGAAACCAACCATATTAACACCCATGTCAGTTGGTGACTTATAGTATTCTTTGCCATTAATCCTGGTCATCAGCTGATTTAAAACCGGGAATACTTCGACATCACGGTTATAGTTGATGGCAATCTTTTGATAGTTCTCCAGATGGAAGGGGTCAATCATGTTAATGTCATCCAAGTCAACGGTTGCTGCTTCGTAGGCAAGATTAACTGGATGATTTAATGGCAGATTCCAGACAGGGAAGGTTTCAAATTTGGCATAACCGGCTTTAATGCCGTTATTGTTATCGTGGTACATCTGCGAAAGGCAGGTTGCCATTTTTCCTGAACCTGGTCCTGGTGCCGTTACAACAACGATGTCGGCATTAGTGCTGATATATTCGTTACGGCCAAAACCCTTGGCTGAAAGTATTGTTTCAATATCATTTGGATAATTGTCGATTGTATAATGATAGGCAACTTTATAACCGGAATTTTCCAATTGTTTACGCAGTTTTGTAGCTTCCAGCTGTTTTTTATAATGAGTGATGACAATTCCACCGATTTTTAGACCTACAAGTTCAAAGGCATCAATCAAACGCTTTAAATCCTGAGAGTAGGTAATTCCCAAATCGGATCTGATCTTATTTTTTTCAATGTGATCCGCACTGATGACGACCATCATTTCAACGCGGTCTTTAAGCTTTAGTAACATGCGGATTTTTGCATCTGGTTCAAAGCCTGGTAATACACGGGAAGCGTGAAAATCATCAAATAATTTACCACCGAATTCAAGATAAAGTTTATTGAAATCGGCTACTCTTTCAGCAATTTTTGATGATTGCAGTTTGACATATTTCGCATTATCAAAGCCTAAATTTTTCATACTGTTTCATCTTATCACAAAAAAAGTTTTTGGATTAATAAAGTACTTACTAATTTGTTTTTTTAGTATAATATATTAAAAAGACAAAGGAGAATATTATGCGTTCTAAAGAGATGATGATTATTGGTGCCGGCAAGATTGGCAGAGGTTATTTAAGTGATCTTTATTCTGAAGCGGGTTTTCATTTGATTTTTGTCAACAGTAAAACAGATACTATTGATAAACTCAATGAAGCAGGTAAATATACAATATTCATATCTAATGGCGATAAGCTTGATAAAAAGATTATCAGTGATTATGAAGCTTATGCCTTAAGTCGGGATTTTGATAAAATAGCTGATCGGCTTTGTGATATCGATATAGCTTCTATTGCCTTATATCCATCAGCTTATGATGATGTTGCTGAGCTGATTGCCGAAGCGTGTCGCAGACGTTATAAAAAGAATATCTCTGAAGCTTTGAATTATGTCATGTTTGTCAATTATGTTCGTTCAGCAAAAATTATGAAAGAAAAAGTCAATAAACTTTTAAACGAAGAAGAAAATGCCTATTTTAAAGAACATATAGGCATTACCGAAGCTTTAACACTCCGTGGAGGTATTCAACCTACGCCAGAAATGCTGGCGGAAGACCCTTTATGTATCTCAACCAATTATGGTCGTGTTATGCCAGTTGGTGATGAATTTGTCGGCGGCCGTCCAACAGAGATACCATTCTATAACTTTGTAGATAGAATAGAGGGCCGTCTTATTATTAAAGTCTGGTGTGGTAATATGCGTCACTGTACAACTGCTAATTGTGGTCAATTTTTAGGTTATACCTTTACTTATGAATGTGCCAATGATCCTTATGTTGTCAAAATCGTTGAAGGAGCTTCTAAGGAAGCCAATTATGGTGTCAAAATGGAGTATGGTTTTGAAGACAGTGATTTTCCAGGTAATGACTGGACCAGAATGCGTAATTCCAATGATAAAGATTATGTCACCAGAGTTGCTGCTGATCCAATAAGAAAATTATCGCGTAATGAACGCTATATCGGACCGGCCTTATTATGTATGAAACATGGACAGGTACCATATTATTTGGCACGTGGTGCTGCTTATGAACTGCTGTTTAAAAATGATAAAGATGCAAATGCTGTCAAGTTACAGAAAATGATTAAGGAAGTCGGAATTGAAGAAGCCTTGTGGCAGGTATCTGGTCTTGATCGCAATATCAAACACGAAAAGGCTTTACATGAATTAATTATTAAGACTTATAATGAAATTATAGATTAAAAGGAGATAATTTTATGCGTACTAGAGAAGTAATGATTATTGGTGCCGGTAAAATCGGACGCGGTTACTTAGCAGACGTTTTTACCAATGAAGGATTTCATCTGATTTTTGTCAATGGCAAACCTGATACAATTGACAAACTTAATGAAGCTGGCAAATATACAATTTTTACAACCGTTGATGGAGTTGCTACATCCCGTCTTATTTCTGGATATGAAGCTTATTCCAGTTCTCGTGATTTTGATAAGGTTGTTGAACGCTTATCACAGATTGATTTAGCCTGTGTTGCGCTTTATCCAAATGCTTATGAGTCAGTTGCCGATGTTATTGCTGGGGCAACAAAAAAACGTATGCAGGATGGTGTTAAAGAACCATTAAATATCTGCATGTTTGTTAACTATGTCTTCACTGGACGTTTGATGAAAGAAAAAGTCAATGCTCGTCTTAACGATGAAGAAAAGGCTTATTTTAAAGATCATATTGGTATTATTGATTCTCTGACCAGAAGAAATGGTTCTCAGCCAACTGATGAAATGCTGGCTCAGGATCCATTATGTATTTCAACTGGTGCTGGTAATATTCTGCCTGTTGGCGATGAATTTGTTGGCGGCCGTCCAAGTGATATCAAGGCTATGCAGTTTGTTGATAAGGCTGAGGGTCGTCTGGTTCTAAAAGTCTGGTGTGGCAATGTTCAGCATTGTACTCAGGCAAATATTGGTCAGTTTAAGGGTTATACATATATTTATGAATCAATGGCTGATCCGTATGTTCAGAAAATGTGTGCCGGCATTGCTCAGGAAGCCTGTGATGTTGTTCAGAAAATGTATGATTTTTCTGATGAAGATATGTATTCATCAAGACATCGCGATTATGAGGCTGCAATTCGTAATCGTGTGCCAGATCGTTTAACCAGAGTGGCTGCTGATCCATTAAGAAAATTATCACGTAATGAACGTTATATTGGTCCAGCTATGAAATGTTTTGAATATGGCATTGTTCCATATTATTTATCAAGAGGTGCTGCATATGAACTTATTTTCCACAATGATGCTGATGCAAGTGCTGTAAAGATGCACCAGATGATTGATGAACTGGGTGTAGAGGAAGCCTTATGGCAGATTTCAGGCCTTAAGAAAGAAGTTCCGCACGAAAAGGCTCTACATGAGCTGATTATCAAAAATTACTACGAGATTATCGGATAAAGAAAGCCTAGGCTTTCTTTTTTTTGATATCATTTAGATATGTCCTATTATGATGAATTATTTCTAAAAATTGATGATTTATTAAAAAACAAGGATCAGAAAAAAGCTCTTGATCTGATTGAAGAAGAATTGAAGCTTCCTTATATTCCCAAGGATATTGAAGTTAAATTAAGAGAATACTATAACGATCTTTTTTTAAAGGATTCCTTTTCACACGAATTAAGTGATGAAGAAATTGAAGACTATCTGTTTAAGGATGAGATGCATCAATTGATTGCGGTAAATACTTTGGCAGATAAAAATTTAAGAAACTACCTGGAAATAGCAGAACATTATCTATGCAGTGAAGCTTTTGTTAATGCCAAAGTATTGCTGGTTGAATCTTTAATCAGACAGGAAATATCCACGGAAATCAGAATGTCTGAGAAGGGTATGGAATATTGTTTCATACCTAAATATCTTCTTTTGCCAGAAGAAAGCGATGGCTTTATTGAAGCATTGAAAATAATTGAAGACTATTATTTAAAGGAACCAAGCAAAATCATTTTTAGCAAAGAATTATTATATAAAGAATGCTTATTGGCACTGCCAATAAGCTATACTATAGAAGAAAGTACCAAATTAGCTCATAACATTATTGAATATATCGAAAAATGTTTCGATGGGGAGGAAGAATAAAATGGGTAAAAGAGGCATCTTGATTAAAATGGCAAGACATCCGGCAATGTATATTCTGGCTAAGGAGAATAATGTTGATTATCTAATGTTTGACTTGGAACATACCGAATATGATTTGACACAGATTCATGATCTGGCTTTATTTGGCAATAGTATTGGTGTAGAAACCTATTGCCGTGTGCCTGAAACCGGCCGTCATTTCATTTCACGTTTTTTAGATTGTGGTGTTCGTGGTATCATGCTTCCATCAGTTGAAGATGTTGAAACTGTTAAAGAAATGGTTCGCTATGGTAAATATGCGCCAATCGGTCAAAGAGGCTTTTCAACAGGTGCTCATAATTTCTATGTTTCGGTAAATGGTCACCATAGAGAAATTATGGATACAGCCAATAAGCAGAATAAACTGATTGTCCAGATTGAAACCAGAAAGGGTGTT
>DCGB01000110.1 GCA_002314515.1 Solobacterium sp. UBA1789
AGTAAGGAATTATTGAATCAGTATCATAAAGAAGTTTATGACAAACTTTCACCATATTTGAATAATGAAGAAAAGGCTTTCTTAAAAGAAGCTACAAGGAGTATCTAATGAAGATAATCAACTGGAATGTCAATGGTCTGCGAGCAATTTTAAACAAAGGTGATCTGACTGCTTTTATGGCAAAAGAAGAGCCGGATATTATGGCCTTCGAAGAAACAAAGATGCAGGAAGACCAATTGAATCATGATTTTGGCTCTTATTTTCGCTATATGAACTGTGCCGAAAAGAAGGGTTATTCGGGTACCATGGTTTTATGTAAAGAAAAACCACTCAGCGTTACTTATGATATCAAAGGTGATGATCATCCCAAAGAAGGTCGGGTAATAACTCTTGAATATCCTGATTATTATTTTGTCTGTGCCTATGTTCCTAATTCCAAAGATGGTCTGTTGCGCCTTGATTATCGTATGCATTGGGAAGATGACCTTCGTAAACATTTGATTGAACTCGATAAAAAGAAGCCGGTTATTTACACAGGTGATTTGAATGTCGCTCATAACGAAATTGATTTAAAGAATCCCGATACCAATCATTTTTCGGCTGGTTTTTCTGATGAAGAGCGCAATAAATTCAGTGAATTACTGAATGCAGGTTTTACTGATACTTTCCGCAGTCTTTATCCGGAAACTGTTAAATACAGTTGGTGGTCATATCGAACTAAGGCAAGAGAAAGAGGCATAGGCTGGCGTATTGATTATTTTGTGGTATCTCAGCGTTTTATGTCCAGAGTTGAAGATAGTCTAATTTATGATGATATTTTAGGTTCTGACCATTGTCCGGTTGGTCTGTTGTTCAAGTAGGAGATATTATGAAAAAATTTATTGAAGACAATAAGCAGAATATGTTAAATGATTTAGCTGCCTTAGTCAGCTATAATTCAGTTTTAAGCGATGATGCTGAACCTTTTGGTCTGGAAAATCGTCGAGTTTTGGATAAAGCCTTAGAAATGATGGAAGGCATTGGTCTTAAAACATGTAATCTTGATTATTATTGTGGTTATGGCGAAATAGGCGAAGGTAAGCAGACAGTTGGTATTATTTCCCACCTTGATGTCGTTCCAGCTGGCGAGGGTTGGGATAGTGATCCCTTTGTCCTAAGGGAAGAAGATGGCTATGTCTATGGTCGTGGCGCAACTGATAATAAGTCGGCATTTGTCTCTTGCCTATATGCCTTGAAATATCTGATTGAAAGTGGTTATCACTTTAAGAAGAGATTCAGGCTGATTGGTGGCTGCAATGAAGAGACTGGTTCTGCCTGTATTAAGCATTATGTTGAAAAAGAGGGCCATATTGATATGGGCTTTACCCCTGATGGATCTTTCCCTGGTATTTATGGTGAAAAGGGTATTATCAATGGTGAACTGATTGGTCATAAGACAAATATTATAAATATTACAGCAGCTGGGGCTTCAAATATTATTCCAAAGTCCTGTATTTGTGAAGTTGAAAAAGACAGTTTTGATATAAAAGTTTTTGAGACATTTTTGAATGAACATAATATTTCTTATGAAATCGATAAAAATAAAACCTGGAAGCTGACAACTTATGGAACATCAACTCATGCGATGTCACCTGAAAGAGGTGTCAATGCCCTGACTTATCTGCTGGAAGCCTTATATCAGGCAGGTTTTAAAGATAGTTTTATTGATTTCTTCCATCGCTATTTTGCCTTGGAATATCATGGCGAAAGTGTTGGCTGTGGTGTTATGAAAGATGATTTGACTGATACCAGCTTATGTCTGACAATGGCCAGCATAAAAGAAGATGGTATTCATTTAACTGTTGATATGCGTTATCCGGTTAAATCAGATTTAAAGACTGCAAGATCAGTTATGGCTAAGCTTTATGATGCAGATAATGAATTTGTTGAAAAAAGAGCAGCTGAACCTCTATATTTTGACGTTGAGACACCTTTTGTTAAAGCCTTGTATCAGGCCTATGTTAATGTAACAGGTAATAAGGATGCCAGACTGGAGGTCATGGGTGGTGGTACTTATGCCAAGTCTATCCATAACTGTATTGCCTTTGGCAATGGCTTCCATACTGGTGGTTCTCATGTTCATGGTGCTAATGAACGCTTACTGCTTGAGCATTTTTATCTGGAAACTGAGATATTTATTGAAGCAATTAAGAACTTAAACGAGGTGTAAGATGAATAAACAGAAAATGGCTCTTATTTATGACTTTGATAAGACGCTTTCACCAAGAGATATGCAGGAATTTCATTACATCAAAAGTATTGGCTATGATGATCCTGCTGCATTCTGGAAAGAATGTGCTGAACATACTAAAAGACAGAATGTTGATGGCGTCCTGTCTTATCTGCAGCTGATGATTCAAAAGAAACCGGAAGTATGTCGACAGGATCTGATTGATGAAGGCAAATATGTCAAATTATACAAGGGTGTTGAAGACTGGTTTGATCGCATCAATGCCTATGGTTTGCAACACAGCATTGAAGTTGAACATTATATTATTTCCAGCGGTATCAAAGAATTCATCCTTGGTACTTCGATTGCGGATAAATTTAAAAAGATTTATGCCTGTTCCTATGCCTATGATGAGAATGATAAACCTATCTGGCCATCAAGAGTAATCAATTATACAACTAAAACCCAATATCTTTTCCGTATCAATAAGGGCGTTCTGGATGAGACTAATGATTTTGACTTAAATCGTTCGACGCCAGATAGCGAAAAATATATTCCTTTTGAAAATATTGTCTATTTCGGAGATGGATTGACTGATGTCCCTAGCATGAAAGTTGTATTACAGAATGGTGGTTATACTATTGCTGTTTTCAATGATATTAAAAAAGAGCTGGCCATGGAGTTACACGAAAACAAGAGGGCTACTTTTGCGGCCAAAGCTGATTTCTCGGAAAATGAGATGATTGATAAGATTGTCAAGGGTATTATTGATACAGCAGAACTGCGTTATCGTCTGGAGTCATACAAATAAGTATAGTACAAAATGAATATTGCATAATTTATGCAATGATATTTAAGACAAAGATATGAAGGAACATGCGATTAGACTGACAAGGGGTCAGGATTTAAAAAGAGAAATTGAGAAGTATTGTCAAAACCATGACACAATGATTGTTTTGTCTTCGGTAGGCTGCCTTTATAAACTTCATATACGTCTGGCTGGGGCAAATGACGAATTGTTAAAAGAAGATGATTTTGAAATCTGTGCTCTTAATGGAACAGTTTCTCATGGCGAATGCCATTTACATATTGTTGTCAGTGATAAAAACGGTAATTGTTTTGGTGGTCATTTGAAAGAAGGCTGTCTGATCAATACGACTTGCGAACTCGTAATGGGGGAGCTGGAAGAATATCGTAGTAAGCGGGAAGCGGATATTGCTACGGGCTATAATGAAATAATATTTAGGAGGATCTGATGGCTGTTATTTTAATACCCTTATTATTGTGGCTTTATGTTATATTCTGTCTGATCAATGGCCGTAAGATTGAGGTTCCTTTGGATAATGGTTCTAATGTCGCCTTGTTTATCAGTGGAGCAGCAATTTCTATTATTCTGTTTGTGAGAAATGGCGGACTTTACGGTTTGCTGTCTGCGGTTTTTGTTGTTTTGGCATTTCTTTTATATATGGCCATTCCCAGCGGTTATAATCAGAAGGGTATTTATATTCGTGGTCGTTTGTTTCCATTAAACAGGATAAAAGATATGCAAAAGGAGACGATTAGTAATAAAATAAGATTGTCCTTTGAATATAGAAGGCGCTTTTATTGTCTGTATTGTGACAGCGATGATTGTTTAGAAAAGTTACAAAAATATTGGGGAAAGAAGGTAAATAGATTATGATTAATGTTTATGTTATTTCAGGATTCCTGGGTGCTGGTAAAACAACTTTTATCCAGAAGTTATTAAAAGAAAAGAAATTTGAAAAAGTAATGCTGCTGGAAAATGAATTCGGCGAAGTTGGTGTTGATGGTGCTTTTTTTGATTCTTCTTTAAAAGTTAGAGAAATCAATAATGGCTGTATCTGCTGTTCTTTACAGGGCGATTTTGAAGAAGCTTTGGAAGAAATTGAAGAAATGGGCGTTACTGATTTACTGATTGAACCATCTGGTGTTGGTAAATTGTCAGAAATTATTAATGTTATTAAGGCTGATGATGATTTCCGTATCATTTCACATATCTGCATTGTCGATGTTAAGACTGCAATGAAGTATCACAACAATTTCAAAGAATATTTTGATGATCAGGTTGTTTCGGCTAATGCCATTATCTTATCTCATACTGATGTTGCAACAGCAGAGCAGATCGAAAAAGTTAAGACAATGGTCAGTGAACTTAATCATGATGTCGATATTACAGCTGAACCAATTGCTGAAATGCCAATTGAAAAGCTTTTGGATATTATTGTTTCTGGCGGTGAAATACTTCCAGAAATCGATGATGACGATGACGACGACGATGACCACGACCATGAACATGAACATCATCACGATCATGATCACGAACATCATCACCATCATCATGACCATGACCATGACCATGATCACGAACACGAACATCACCA
>DCGB01000119.1 GCA_002314515.1 Solobacterium sp. UBA1789
CATAAAGTGTCAAATCACCAAAACTACCCTTATTGATTCTTTCGATAATTTGAGCATTTGAATCTTCACTTAAAGACCAGCCTTCAAAGATATAGCCCTTTTTATCTGCCTCTGGCAGATTATATTCATCCAATATGGTATATGTATCCTTAACATCAGATTTAAAATAACCACCATTAAGTTCATAGTTTATCTGATAAACCAAAGGATGGCGATAGACGATTCTTTCTGCTGACTTTTTATCATATTCAGCCTCATATACTTCCTCAAAACGCCAGCCCTCACCCTCATGCCACTCAATAACTTCTGCATATTCTTTAACCAGAGTATAAAGATGCACATAAAGAAGATAAGTTACATTACGTTTGCCATTAGAAGCATCTTTCATCTTCAGCTTAACTTCGCATCCATAGACATTTAAATAAGCTGTCCAGTTTTCCAGTTCATTATGTTTATCTGTTCGAGCAACTTCCTTGCCATCAACATACAGTCGCAAAGGTGGGCCAATATAGTTGTCATATTGTGGCGAGCGATAACAGTCGATATCAACAAAAACCTTGGAAAAATACACCTCCTGAGGGAAAGTCGTCTCATAAACAGTTTTTTCTTCAACATCATCCCAGGTCATTGGCAGATTNNGCAGATGCAAGCCATCGACAATCAGCTTTTCGTTTACCGTCTGTTCCTTCTGATAAAAACTTTCAAATTTGACACGTGACCACTCAGACCAGGTCTTAGCCCTTTGATAGCCATATTGAACAGCAGACTCCTCTCCTTCAACATTCTCCTGTTCCACAGACCACTCTGACCAGCCTTCTTCAGCATAGACCTTACTGTTAAATAAACAGAGCAAGAGAACAACCATCAATAATATTTTTTTCATATCTTTACATCAATAATGTTTAATAATTTATAAGATAAGTTTTTATTGGTGCCATTCAACAAGATAAAATTACAATCAATTTTCAGACACAATAAGCCCTTTTCATAATCAATGGCCAAAACCTCTACTTCATATTCAGCATCACTTTTCTTTAAACGATATAGACTATCTTTATATAACTGGAGATAAGATTCATTATCATTAATCTTCAGACGGGCATTACTGGTACCATAATACCTGTCTTCAATATTTTCCATCATCAGCAATTGTGTCTGTTTCATAGCCAAAGCAGCTATATCATGTAGCTCATCATGATAGACATTTAAGTCACTCAGATGAAGCAGCATCAATAAAACCCCCAGGCCAATCAGACTAAGGCCCATAATTCTAACCAGAATTCTCATCAGGCAATCACCGCCGAACCCAAGGTCGACATCATATAAGAAAACATCGCAAACATGGAAATCATCATCTGGATGGAAAAAAACAGAGTTGGCAGATAGCCTATAGCCTCAATACCGGCAATAGAATCCTTGTTTCTGATGCTTTCAGCCTTATCCAGCATATCCTGATTGCGTCTGATCAAAGCAGCTACTCTTTCTTTTACATCTTCTTTGCCAATATTCTGAATGGCATAGAGAACCTTCATTGCTGATTTGGCATCTTCCAGATCATAATCATCAAGAAAATTATTGTAAGCCTGAATTGAAGTCGGATCTTTCTTGGCCTGAGCTAAAAATAATCTGATTTCCTGCCGGAAAGGATAAGAAACCGTATTTATAGATTCTTCAATGGCATTTAGAACCGTATAGTTATGCAAAGACAGAGAAATTTCTCTTAACCACAATGGAAACTCCAGAGTTAAAGTCTTATTGATTAAATGGTAATATTTCTTATATCTTCTTTTTGATGAACTGAGACAAAGAAAAGCCAGAAATATCATAAAAACGGCATATAGCTTATTAAAGCCAAACCACAGTACGGCTACTGCAGCTAAAACAAACACCAGCATCATCAATACATCACTTAACTTAATGCCGCCATAACCTTTTTTATATGTCTGATAAGCCTTAATAAGTCTTTCTTCATTACTATCAGTCAAATCATCAACCAGCCAGTCACCATGTAGTCTGGTTAATATCAGAATGGCAATCAAAAGAATAATCAAAGTGAAAACAGCAGTTGAGAGCTGATAGATGTCATTATCCGTAAAACCCGCAAAGTAGTCATTGGAAACATAGATATAAACAAACATACAGTTCATAATCAGCGTCAGTACACAGAGTAACAACAATTTGGTTCTTCTATCCTTCAGATCCTTTTGAAAAGTACAGATACGTTTAATCCATAATTCAATATCCTCAAACATTGTCTGACAGACTTCCTGATGATCATTTGAATTATTATTTTCAATACTTAATAAAAGCTTATGTACAGACCTGATACGGGAATTGGGAAATTCCTTTTCAATAATCTTTAAGGCGTTCTCATTTAAATTGACATCATTAACGGTATTATCCAGATAATTAATAGCCCTGGCAACAACATCAGCCATCTGGCCACTACAGATACTTAAAAGCTCACCCAGGGTATAGCGAATCTTGGTCTTCTGCATAAAAATGGGAATGATATTGCTTAAATAATCACTGATCATGGTAAAACGCTGGATATTATATAACTGCTTAAACCAGGCGGAAATAATAAAAGGAATCAGCAGAAAACCCAGACTGATCAGAACAATGATATAAGTAGTCTGCAAACGGGAAAAGAAGGCAATCAGGAGAATTGAAACAATAATTAATGTTGCCTGAAGGACAAAATCTCCGGTTGAATAGTTATAGCCATAGCGATTGATATCAGCCTTGAGTTCTTTGATATTATATTTTTTATAAAGTTTCATTTTGATTACCGTCTTTCATTATTCTTAGATATTCCTGCAAAAAGGATATTTCATTGTTTGCATAAAACTTCTCAATAATTCTTTTAGGAATCATTGACTTAAGGACCTTACCATCCCTGACTATAGTTGCGATACTATTCTTCTTATTTGAACGATCAAAGAAACAGATCTGATCAATTCTTCGCTTAATACCCTGATCACTATAAGTGGCTTTAACCTTTATTGCATAATCGAAGAAAGTAAAGATATCGTTTTCAAAACCCACTCTGGCACTATCGCCTGCCATATTCATGATGCGATCAGGAATCTCCCAGACATTTTCCGCATGGATAGAAGTCAAAGCAACACAGCCCGAAGAAGCGCCTTCCATGATTCTACTGATCTCCCTGCCCCGTGATTCTGAGATAATCAGCCATTTGGTATTTAAACGCAGGGCATCACGAATAGCCTGTTCAGCTGTAAAAGAATCACTGATCTTTAATGAATAAATATCTTTTAATGGATATAATTCCTTTAGTTTCATTTCCAGAGTATCTTCAACTGTAATAATGGGCTCATTATCAGGAATAAAGCCACAGAGATATTTTTCCAGCTCTGTCTTACCAGCACCCACATCGCCGGTAATAACACCTGATAAGCCTGCTTTCATCAGACAGGGCAAAAGTTCCATGATGAAACGATTGGCATAACCATTAGTTAACAGATCCTGTTTAGCCAGCCTTGAACAGGCTGGTGTTTTACGAATCGCCAGACAGATAGTACTATCACCAGAAACACTGGAATGTTCAGCCTGAATGCGCAATTCTCTGGTTTCTGCCTGCAAAGATGGACAGGAAATATTAAAGTTTTCATTAACGGAATTGGCAATAACATTGGTAAAGATTTTAAGCCATTCATCTGATAACAGTTCCAGACTCTTATAGCGACCTTTATTTAAATCGGTAATCCAGAGATTACTGCCATTCCACTTGATATCAGTGACATCATCATTGACAATATAGGGCCATAGTTCACCAAATAGATCTTCATTTAATTCCAAGGGCATTATTTTTCTCCTTTCTAAGCTATTCTTGTCCATATAATCATCAATTCCTCACAAAAAAAGGCAAACTCTCTTGTCTGCCTTTTTGTTAACTAAATAACACTTACTGTGTT
>DCGB01000061.1:0-3868 GCA_002314515.1 Solobacterium sp. UBA1789
GTGATCAGGCACAAAGTGATCATGAAAATCAATTGGCTGCCAACCAGGAAAAATACAATGATGAATTGGCTAAGTTGGAAGGTGAGTACCAAAAGAAACATGAAGAACTTGATTCTGTTCATGAAAATGATCTTCTTGAATTAAAGAATCAGACTGAAGCCTTTATCAGAGAGCTTGATGACAATATCGAAAGTAAGCGTCTTATCTATAATGAACAAAACAATAAATTGAGTGTTTTAATGGATAGACTCAAGGAAGAAATGGAAGCTCAGGTCAATCAGCTGCAGGTTAAAAAGAGTACGCTTTTAAACGATATCACTGTCATGCAGCAGGAATTTGACCAGGAAATGATCAATAATCGTCAGGAAAAAGAAAAGCTGGAAGCTGATCATTTAAAGGACTTGACTGATATTGAAGATGAATATAAGAAGACACTGGAAATGATGGCTGTTGATTATGAGCAGACTACTGAAAAGGAACTTGCTGATATTCGTCTTAAGCACCAGCAGAAAGCTGAAGAATATGACGATTACATTCGTTCTATGAATCAGCGTAAGTCTCAAATCGATGAGGAAATGCAGAACTTTGTTGCGGATCTTGATCAGAAAACAGCTGTCAAAGAAGAAGAACTTAAGGCTGAAGAGGCTCAATTGGCTACTAAGCAGAAATTCTATGATGATGAGATTAGCGAACTGGAAGCTGAACTGGATAGTCAGAAAAATTCTTTAAATAACGAAAAGGCACAGATGCAGATTGAAGTCGATGAGGCCTTAAAGACACAATCTGAAGAAATGGCCAAGGCTCGCGAGAAAATGGAAGATGAATATCGTGACTTCTCATATAACTCTGAGCAGAAGATGAAGACCATTGAAAAACAGTATGAGCAGGATATCGATGCCAAGAAGGCAGAAGTTGTTGCCAAAAAAGAAGAATATGACAAACTTATCGTTGCTGCTCGTGAACGTCGTGATCGCATTGAAGCCGAATATGAAAAGCGTAAGGAAAATGAATTACGCAAGACTCAGGAATATCAGGATGAATTCAATCGCATTAGTGCTGACAATGAAATGAAGCGCAGCGAATGGAATCGTTTATTCAATATCCGTCTGGAAGAAATCGCCAAGGAAAAGGCAGATGCTAAAAATGCCTACGATGAAATTCTGGCCGATAAGCGGGCAAATTATGAAACATATCTAAT
Source organism: Solobacterium sp. UBA1789 (assembly GCA_002314515.1). GTDB lineage: Bacteria > Bacillota_I > Bacilli_A > Erysipelotrichales > Erysipelotrichaceae > Colivicinus. Next base: position 1,199 of record DCGB01000061.1, read on the forward strand.
CAATTCCCGTAATAAGATTGATAGTCTGAAAGATCAGATTTTCCATCTGGAAGAACAGTATCAGTTAAGTGCTGATGAATTTGAAAAGTATCTGAAGGATAAGAAAGACCAGATGCGGGAAACCGAATCCAAGACTAATGCTTATCTCAAGCGTCTTGAAGATGATCTGAAGGTAATTGCCGATAAGAACAGTTTATTGGAAGAAGTACATTACAAGCGTGTTCAGGAATTAAAGGATGAGACTGATAGTGTTGCCAGCGAAAATGCAGATCTCCTGCGCTTACGTCCAACAATTCTTCAGACTAAGATTGATGAAAAGATTGATAGCTTTGCCGATGAAGAGAATGCTATGCGTCGCCGTTTTGCTGATCTGGAAGCAGCTCATCAGGATAGACTTGATAAGCTTGCTCTGCGTCGTCAGCAGCTCTTAGACAGTGCTGAGAACGAATTAAGTGATATTTTAAATCGCCGCAGTGGTAATATGGACAACTACGATGATGATGTCAATACTTTATCAATGATGTATGAAAATCTGATTCGCGATGAAATCGAAAAGCAGAAGCGTTTACAGAATGATATCGCTAATTCCAATGCTGAGACTTTGGCTAGAAATGCTGAATTTGAGAATGATCTTAAAAAAGCAGAAGACCAGTACGATAATGAAAAACAGGCCATGGATGCTGAAAATAATAAGGCAATCAAGGACATGGATGATGAATATCAGAAGTCTATTAGAAAATACAGCGAAGAAATATCAGCCCTGGATGAAAGCCTGCAGAAGGCCCAGTCTGCTATCGATACTATCAACAACAATTATGATATCGTTGATAAGGAAGTAGCTGATTACCGTTCACGTTTGTTGAAACGTTATCATGAGAAGATTGTCAAATTCAATAATGAATATGAAAACGCTATTTCGCAGCGTCGTTCCCGTTATAAGGGTGTTGATGTTATCAAGGAAAGCGTCTCTGATTTATTTAAGCAGAAATAGAAAACAACTCCCATATGGGAGTTGTTTTACTTCATTGCTTTGATCATCAGATCTGATAATCTCTTGGCATATTCAACAGGATTGGCAATTGGTAAGCCGGCAATAAGCAGAGACTGGTCTAAGAGCAGTTTGACATAGTCTTCAATATCCTCGTTGCTGTTGTAGATTTTATTGAGGGCTTTGAAGACCTCGTGATCTGGATTGATTTCCATAATCTTGTTGGCTTTGATATTGCCTTGATCAAGATTCTTTAAGGTCTTTTCCATATCAATACTGAGGTTATCATCTGATACCAGACAAACCGGATAGGATTTCAGGCGGGTAGACAGGCGGACGTCGCTGATATCGGCTTTCAAGACTTCTTTGATTTTATCTAATAATGGTTTGGAGTCTTCTTCAATCTTTTTGATTTCTTCTTTTTCTTTTTCATCTTCAATGTCTAATTCACCTTTTAAGACAGATTTAAACATTTTGTCATTATAACTATTGATGATGGTGACCATGAATTCATCGATATTGTCAGTGAAGTATAGTACCTCATAGCCCTTATCCAATACTCTTTCAAGCTGCGGTAAGGCTTTAATAGCTTCAAGAGTTTCACCAGTTGCATAATATATTTCTTTCTGATCTTCTTTCATTCTTTCAACATATTCTTTTAAGGATACATATTTATCTTCTTTTGTTGACTTGAAGAGAAGCAGATCAATTAAGAGATCCTTATTGGCACCAAAATTATCATAGACACCATATTTAAGTTGAGCACCAAAGGCATCAAAGAACTTTTCATAATCTTCTTTTTCATCTTTCATCATCTTTTCCAAAGTTGATTTGATGCGCTTGTCGATAGATTTTTTGAGATTGGCCATCTGGTAGTCTTCCTGGAGGATCTCGCGGGAAATATTAAGATTCAAATCATCAGAATCGACAACACCACGAATAAAGCGGAAGTGGTCAGATATTATTTCTTTAGCTTCATCTTTGATGAAAACGCCTTTACTATATAGTTTTAGTCCCAGCTTATAGTCGGTAGTGAAATAATTATTGGCTCTCTCACCAGGAATATACAAGAGGGCAGTATAAGAAGTATTGCCTTCAACCTTATAGTGGATAGTTTTTAAAGGTTCTTTGAAATCGTAGAAGGTAGTGAAATAAAATTCATTATAGTCTTCTTTTTTGAGATCTTTTTTATTCTTTTTCCAAAGAGGAACCATGGAGTTGATGGTTTTACTTTCGATTTCTTTTTTGCCATCTTTGGTAACTTCTTCTTCCATGATGATAGGATAGCGGATAAAGTCGGAATAACGTCTGATTAGTGAATGAATTTCGTATTCATCCAGGTATTTGTCATATTTCTTTTCTTTAGTGTTGGCTTTAATGTAAAGAGTAATGGTAGTTCCATAGTCTTCCTTAGTGGCATTTTTAATTTCATAACCATCAAGACTGCCAGTCCAGAGATAAGATTTATCTTCTTTGACCTTGTGGGATAGAACTTCAATTTTATCCGCAACCATAAAGGCTGAATAGAAACCAACACCAAACTGGCCAATGATGTCTACTTCTTCTTTTTCATCAATCTGCTGTTTAAAGTCTAATGAACCGCTTTTGGCAATGGTTCCCAGATTGGTTTCCAGTTCTTCCTTGTTCATGCCGATACCACTATCGCTGATGGTGATAATGCG
>DCGB01000061.1:3874-13953 GCA_002314515.1 Solobacterium sp. UBA1789
ATGCGGTCTTTTTTGTTAATATCAATTTGAATTTTTGGGTTTTCGTTTTGGATTTCGTTATCAGTCAATGACAGAAAATGTCTTTTATCAATAGCATCAGAGGCATTGGAGATAAGTTCACGTAAGAAAATATCCGTATTGGTATAAATAGAATTGGCCATAAGGTCCAATATTCTTTTTGATTCGGTTTTAAACTGTTTAATTGCCATTATTTTTCACTCCTTTAGCACTCTATATACGAGATTGCTAATATAGTTATAACATTAGTAGCGAATAAATACAATAGATGGAAAGTATGATAAACTGATAGAAGAAAACGAAAGGAATTATAATATGGCAAATATTACTGTAATCGGCTGTGGACAGATGGGTTCAGCCATAACTTTCCCAGCAGCTCATAACGGACATAAGATTAAATTAGTCGGTACCCATTTGGATACTGAAATTGTTAAACAGGGTCAGGAAACAGGTATACATAAGACCTTATGTAAGACAACTCCAGAAGGAAAAGTTGGTTTCAAGGTTCCTGAGGGCATTACTTTCCATTATCTTGAGGAATTTGAAGAATGTTTAAAGGGTGCTGACCTCTTGATTTGTGGTGTTTCTTCTTTTGGTATTGACTGGTTCTGCGAAAAAATTATTCCTCTAATTCCTGAATCACTGCCAGTTCTTTCTATTACCAAGGGTATGATTCATACTGGTGATGGTCATATGATTTCTTATCCAGAACTTTTTGAGCAGACAGCTGCCAAACTTGGTAAGAAGATTTCTTTTAATGCCGTTGGTGGTCCATGTACATCTTATGAACTTGCGGATGATGATCCAACAGAAGTATCTTTCTGTGGCCGTGATGAGAAGATGCTGCGCTGGCTGAAATCTTTGTTTGAAAATGATGTCTATCATGTAACTTTATCAACTGATGTTCGTGGCGTTGAATGTGCGGTTGCTTTAAAGAACGCTTATGCCTTGGGTATTTCTTTGGCAGTTGGTTTATCTTATGCCAGAGAGGGCAAGGAAATCATGCACTTTAATTCACAGGCTGCCTTATTCCAGCAGTCTGCCAGAGAAATGCAGGGTTTACTGGAAATCGTTGGCTGTGACCGCGATAATCTTTTCCTGGGTATTGGTGATTTGTATGTAACTATCTATGGTGGTCGTACAAGAATGATTGGTACTCTATTAGGTGAGGGTGTTTCTTTTGAAGATGCTATGAATCGCTTAAAGGGCGTTACTCTGGAGTCTATCGTTATTTCGCAAAGAACAGTTGAATGCATTGAAAAACGTATTGAACTTGGTTTATCCAAGGCTGATGACTTCCCACTTTTAATGCACATTGGTGATCTGATTTCTTCAAAGACTAAGGTCAACATCCCTTGGGCTAAATTCGAAAGAGAGTTTTAATAAGCGGCTATGCCGCTTTTTTTATTGGATGATGTTAAAATAAAAAAGTAGTGGAGATTCAACATGATTAACATTGTAAAAAAAACCAGACGCCAGGAACTTGATTCTTATTTTGCCGATATTGAAGAATATTATTATAAGACTCTAGAAGTTCTTGGTATTGAAGATAATTATGATCTTTCTTTGATTATCTGTGGACCAGTGACTATTAAAAGGATTAATCGCGATTATCGTAATATTGATAAGGTTACAGATGTCATTTCTTTTGCCCTTTTGGATGCTGCTGAAGACTTTGAAATAGAAGAGGACAATATAGAACTTGGTGACATTTTTATCAATATTAATCGGGTTTTTTCGCAGGCTGAAGAATATGAACATTCAATAAAAAGAGAATTCATCTTCCTTTTTGTCCATGGACTTTTACATCTCTTTGGCTATGATCATATGACAAAGAAAGATGAAAATAAGATGTTTGCCTTGCAGAAAGAAATTATTGGGGATTTGTGTTAATAAAGCAGTACTGTTGGTTGATTGAATTGTGTGATAAGGAGAAAAAATGAATAAAGAAAAAATGTTGTCAGAAGCTTTTGCAGCTATGGAATATGCCTATGCACCATATTCACATTTTCATGTCGGTGCCTGTGTTGAAACCAGAGATGGAAAATTCTTTAGGGGTATCAATATTGAAAATGCTTCTTATCCTGTAACGGTTTGTGGTGAAAGAGTGGCTATTTTTAATGCCTATGCCAATGGCTATCGTAAAGATGATATTGTGGGTATTGCTATTGTCACAAGTGGTAATGCCTTAAGTGCTTCCTGTGGTATGTGTCGTCAGGCAATGATTGAATTATTGAAAAAGGATACACCGGTAATTTTTTCTAATGGACAGGAGGAAATGATCATGACGGTTGATGAGATGCTTCCTCATAGTTTTTCGGGAGATGATTTATTATGAAAAGTGGATTTGTTGCGATTGTTGGAAGAGCCAATGCTGGCAAATCAACATTGATTAATAGTCTGCTGGAACGTAAAATTGCCATAACAACTCCAAAGGCTCAGACAACCCGTAATGCGATTATGGGTATTTTGAATAGAGAAGACCTGCAGATCGTTTTTATTGATACGCCGGGTTTGCATGTTGCCAAGACTTCTTTGGGTTCCTATATGAATAAGGAAGCGATGGCTCAGGCAAATGGTGCTGATGTCATCTGCTATATCTGTGATGGTAATAAGGGTTTGCAGAAAGAGGATAAGGAAATATTAGATAAGCTTTTTTCTTATGATATTCCGGTTTTTCTTTTGATTAATAAAATTGATGAATTGAAGGATAATCTGCTGATAGAACGTCTGCAATATGCGGCAAATAACTATGAATTTGCGGAAATTATCCCTATCAGTGCTATGAATAAAAATAATCTCGATGAATTTATGAAGGTTTTGGTAACCTATCTTCATGATGATATCCGTTATTTCCCTGATGATGCCGTTACTAATGTTTCAAAAGAATTCCTGATTGCCGAAATGATCAGAGAAAAGATTATCATTAATACTTTTGAAGAAATTCCTCATCTGGTTGCGGTCAGTGTTGAAGAGATACAGGAACTTGATAATAAGGTTCTTATTGAGGCAACAATAATCTGCAACAAGGATACTCATAAGGGTATTATTATTGGTCGCAATGGCACAATGCTTAGAAAGATAAATAATGCAGCCACTTTCGATTTAAAGGCTTTCTTTGGCAAGAAGGTTGTTTTGAGTCTTTATGTCAGAGTTGAAGAAGACTGGCTGAATAAGGAAAAGCGTTTATTTGAATTGGGTTATTTTACGGATAATGACTGATGAATGATAAGGTTGAGGCTTTGGTTCTGGGAATCAGTGACCAGGGTGAAAATGATTTATTATTGCAGGTTTTAAGCAGGGATTATGGTATTTTGTCAATTGTTGCCAAGGCGGCAAAGAAGCTGACTGCCCATCATCATTTTTCTGTACTATGTCTATATGAATTTATTATTGACTATAAGGAGGGGAAAACACTTTTTGTCGTTCATAATTCCCGTCTGTTGAGGTCTTTTTATGTTGATAATGATCTTTTGGAACTGTCTTTTCGCAATATTTTCATGGAATTGAGTCGTAAACTTAGTGATATTGTCGATGGCGAATATTATGATAAGCTTTTGTTTTGTCTGGATAAATTTGCTGAGGGCGACAGGTATTTACCGGCTTCTTTGTTTATGGCTTTTGTCTTAAAGAAATATGGCATTGAGCCTTTGGTTGATTCCTGTGTTGTCTGTGGTAAAAAACAGGTAGTAAGTATTTCAAAGAAAAAGGGCGGCTTTCTTTGCGATGAACATGCGGATGGTGAAGACAGACTGGATGTTTTAACTTTAAAGAAATACCGTTTGATTAATAAGGCTTCTTTTGAACATTATGATATTTTAAAAAAGACGGAATTTGATTTCCGTGATTTTTGTCTATTAATTTCTTTTTTTGAATATAACAGCGATATCAGTCTAAAGTCTTTTTCTTTTTATAAGACAATCGTTTAATAAGAAAATAAATACTGATAATGATAAGTATTATGGAAAGTATTTTGCCAATATAGGTACTATAGTAGGCAAAATCGCTGGTATAGGCTCTGATATATACAGTTTCTTCCATGCCTAACAAATCACATTTAAGTTCTTTGCTGCTGATCTTCTGACTGTTCTCATAATCAATGATAGGACCGTTTGTTTTGATATTGATATTTGCTTCAAAGCCGATTTTTTCTAAAAATGACAAATCTTCGCTTTGGTTGATGACATCAGTATTGATGTCGAATTCTTTAAATGGATTGTTTATTTCAATAGATAGAATATTTTCATTATTGCTGATAGTGATGAAAGAAGTGTCCATTTGACAATTAAAGCCAATGTAGTTTTGACCATCTATTTCTTCAGTTATTGGCTGGTAGCCTATGATCTGAAAATTATTGTCTCTGAGGTAGGTGATGACATCATGGATGTTTTTGCCTTCTTTTTTTAAATTGCTTTCATTTAACAGGACATATAATTTGGCAATAGCTTTATTGTCATCATCAATCTTAATATTTACATTTATTTTGCAGCAGCCACTTAGGATAATTAATAACAGGGTGCTGATAAGTAATTTTTTTAGTATCTGCATAACATTTCTTATAATAGTAGAAATGAATTAGGTATTCAAGTACAATGAAGCTTGTGAAAAGAAGAAAACTCAGACCGCAGGTCATTGTTGTTATCGTAATATTATTTTTGTTTGCTGGTCTTTTTATTGCGAAAAAACTGATTAATAGAGTGGATTATTCCCGTATGCAGAGATTGGATATATCTTTGCATTCCAGGTCTTATCTGCTGTATTGCGTGGATGATAATGAAGTATTGTATGGTGATAATAATAATGTTGTAATTTATCCGGCTTCTTTGACAAAGCTGATGACGATGGATGCCATTGTTTCTTCGGATGTTGATCTGGAAGAGTGTTCATCGTTATCGGATGAACAACACGAGCAGCTGGTAGCTGATAATGCTTCTTTGGCTTATTTGAGTACTGATTATCAGTATAGTATTAAAGATCTTCTGTTTGCCTTAATATTACCTAGTGGCGCTGATGCAGCTTTGGCACTTGAGAATTATCAGAATGATCTATTGAATATGATGAATAAACGGGCTGCTAAACTGGGTATGAAGAATTCTTCTTTTACCAATTGCAGTGGTTTGCATGATGAGAATTTATATACAACTTTAGATGATCTTTTACTCTTGTGTCGGGATTTACTGAAATATGATGTTGCCAGGGATGTGCTTAGTTCTGGCACATATATGATGAGCGATGGTCAAATGCTGACTTCTTCTTTAAAGAGTATCTGTGGTGAAGATGACGATTTAAATGTTTATGGTGGTAAGACAGGTTTTACAGCAGAGGCTGGTGAAAATATCGTGGTATATTATAGATATCAGGATAAGGATTATCTATTGTTACTGGCAGGTGCTGATGGTGATCCTTATGAAGGCCGTTATTATCATTTTGATGATGTTGTTAATATCTTTAATGAATTGTATTAGGGTAATAAGATGAGTAAAATTTATGTAATTGGTGGGGCAAATATTGATTTATATGCCAAGTCTGTTAAGCAGATTATACTTAAGGATTCCAATATTGCTGATATTTCTTTTTCTTTTGGTGGTGTTGGTCGCAATATTGTGGAAAATCTGACAAATCTTGGTGAGGATGTTACTTTTTTGACTTGCTTTGGCAATGATTCTTTTGCCGATTTATTGAAGGCTGATTTACTTAAAAGAGGCGTTGATATCTCTTTTTCCAGAACCTATGATGCTCATTCTTCTATTTATCTGGCTTTGCTTGATAAGGAAGATATGTTTGTTGGCATGAATGATATGAAGATCATGAATAATCTTTCCAAAGAGGATATTGATGAATTAGGCAAAGCAGTTAATGATGATGACTTTGTTTTTGTTGATACCAATTTATCAGAAGAGATGATTTTATATATATTTGATAATCTAAAGGGTCATAAGATATCTGATGCAATTTCGGCTAATAAGGTCAATAAACTGAAGAAGGTTTTAGGCCGTATTGATATTCTAAAGCTTAATGCTTTGGAAGCATCTGCTTTATCGGGTAAGGATATGAAGTCTGAGTCTAATGTTTTAGCTTTGCTGCGTTTACTTATGACATTGGGTACAAAAGAAATATTGATTACTGTTGCCGATAGTGTTTATCTTGGCTATCAGAAGAAGGTCTATTGTTTTAAGCATAATGCCTATCGTCCTAATCCGGTAAATGTTACAGGAGCTGGTGATGCCTTATTAAGTGCCTATGCTTTTTCCCGTTTCCATGAGGCTTCTATCGAAGCGTCTGTTGCGGTTGGTATGGCAGCGGCGGTTTTGACGGTTGATAGTATTGGTGCTGTTGGTGATATATCAAAAGAAAAACTTAAAGATGAAATGAATAGGATGAAAGTTCAGGGAGGAGTTATTTATGAATATCAGGATTAATCCGGAAGTTGTTGAGGCTTTGGCCAATAATAAGCCGGTTGTTACTTTGGAGTCGACAATTATTTCTCATGGCATGCCTTATCCGCAGAATGTTCAGACGGCCTTACATGTAGAGGAAATCATTAGAGCCAATGGTGTTGTTCCGGCTACCGTTGGCATTATTGATGGCGTAGGGGTTGTTGGTATGACGGCTGATGAAATTGAGGAATTTGGTAAACGTGGCGATATTATGAAGGTTTCCCGTCGTGATCTGCCTATCGTTTTTGCCCGTAAACTATGGGGTGCAACAACGGTTACGCCTACAATGATTCTGTCGGCAATGGCTGGTGTTGAAGTTTTTGTCACTGGTGGTATCGGCGGTGTTCATCGGGGTGCTCCGACTTCTTTTGATATTTCTGCTGATATGCAGGAGCTGGCAAATACCAATGTGACAGTTGTTTGTGCTGGTGCCAAGGCTATTCTGGATCTGAATCTTACTTTGGAGTATCTGGAGACTTTTGGCGTTCCGGTTTTGGGTTATCAGACTGATGAATTGCCGGCTTTCTATACCCGCTATTCAGGTATTAAACTTGATTATCGGGTTGATTCACCTAAGGAGGCAGCTGAGATTATCAAGGCTAAGCGTGATAATGATTTAAAGGGTGGTGTATTGATTGCTAATCCAATTCCGGAGGCTGATTCTTTGGATCCTAAGATTATGAATGAGGCAATTGATAAGGCTCTTGCTTTGGCTGATAAAGAGGGTATCAAGGGTAAGAAGATTACACCTTATCTTTTGGCTAAGATTGCTGAGATTACAGATGCGGAGTCTCTGGAATCAAATATCAAGCTGGTTTATAATAATGCCTTGGTTGGTTCTGAGATTGCTAAAGAACTTTGTGCTTTAAATAATAAAAAACAATAGTCACGTTAGTGACTATTTTATTTCGAATTCAGTATTGTATTCACCATATATCAGGTGATAATTTCCGCTTGTTAAGCGTATATTCAGTTTCAGATAATCATCATTTATGCTATGAGGACTTAGCTGATAATCTTTATTATTTTGAACAATGATTTCATCTTTATCATTATAGATAGTAAGCATATCATCAAGTGCGATTTCTTCATCGGTGCCATTGGCTATCCTATAGTATATTCTGTTTTGTGAATATTCATAGACTTCGATATGAATTAGATTATCCTGGGGATTTTGACTTGCATAGATTTCTTCGTCGCTTTTTTCTTTGATAACTAAGCCTGGCAGTTTTTCTTCTGTCTGGTATTTATTGATGATGTCATCAATTTTATTCAGTTTTCTGGCATATCTTTGTGAATATATCTGGGAAGAAAAGTGAATGGAATCTTCATTGAAATTGAAACTGTAACTATAGGAGGCACCGTCAGCTACGAAGATGTTGGAGAAATTTCTGTTTTCCCATTTGTACATAGCATTTTTCAGAAAGATATCTTTAATCTCTTCCAGTACTTTGCCATCTAATAAATATTCGCTTATCTGATTATCCTGGTAGTGCCATTCGCTTTGGGAAATGGTCATGAGGGCGGTATTGTCGTCAATTTTCGTTAATTTCTGACTATAATGTCCACCGTTCATGTCGCCGCCACTTGAGTATTGATAGGATAGCAGTTCCTGTTTAGAGTAATTATGGCGTTTAATAAGGGAAATACAGGCAAAAATAATAAGGGCTGCGATGATTATAATTAGGATGATCAGTTTCATTTTTTTATTTTTCATTTTGGAGCCTTTCTTCCTTTTAATTATAAATAAAGATATAATATTATTGAAGATTGTTGCAAGTAATTGGGCGATTGGAGAATGCAGTATGAAAATAATGACAGTTGGCACTTCGCAGATTTGCAGCCAGACAATTAAGGCTTTTAAAAAGAATGGCGTGGAGATTTTTGCCTGTATTGGTCGGGATAGCGATAGAACACGGAAGTTTGCGATGGATAATGAGGTTGATCATTTTGCGGTTAGTTATGATGATGCGCTTTTATCTTCACAGATTGAGGCAGTTTATATTGCACTTCCTAATTCTCTTCATTATGAATATGCCAAGAAGGCTTTGTTGAACAATAAGTCAGTTTTTCTGGAGAAGCCTTTTACAACCAATTTAAAAGAAGCTCAGGAGTTGGCTAAGCTGGCAATGGAGCGTAATCTGTATCTTTTTGAGATGAATATGTCTGCTCATAATCCGGCTATCTGGTCAATAAAGCGTGATTTGGAACAATTGGGTCCTTTGCGGATGGTTGAGGTTAATTTTTCTAAATATTCACGTAAATATGATGATTTTAAGGCTGATTTAAATCCTAATATCTTTTCACCGGAGATGAGTGGTGGTGCTTTGATGGATTTGGGTGTTTATAATATCTGTTTACTTGTTGATTTATTTGGTTTACCACAGGCTTCCCATTATTTCTATAATGAACAAAAGGGTATTGATACTTCGGGTATTGCGATTTTGCGATATGATGGTTTCCTTTGTAATTCGATCAGTGGTAAGGATACAGCTTCTTTTTCTCATTTAATGATTAATGGCGAGAATGGTTTTATTTATGCTCAGGGTGCACCGAATTTCTTTAATTCCTATCGTTTAAAGCTTAATGATGCTAAGACAATTGAGAAGTCTTTTGTGCTTGATGATATGCGGGCTCATGAGATTGGCGATATGCTGGAGATTATTGATAATGATGATAAGCGTCGTTTTAATGACTATCTGACTTTAACTTTGCGTCAGATGAAGGTTATGGATGAGTTAAGAAATAGCAGTGGATTAAAATTTAAAGCCGACTAATCAGTCGGCTAATTTTTTACTTACGATTTTGGCAATTTCTTCAAAGGTTTCTTCGTCATCAGAATCAAAGCGGCGGTATTCAGGGGAGTCGATATCCAGGACGCCCATGCGTTTGCCGTTGTAGATTAGAGGCACGACGATTTCGGAATTGGAGTCAGGATCACAGGCAATGTGGCCGGCAAAGCGGTGAACATCGATGATGTTTAGCAGCATCTTTTTTTCAAAGGCTGTTCCGCATACTCCTTTTCCCAGGGGGATTTCCGTACAGGCTACTTTTCCCTGGAAGGGTCCCAGGCGTAGCATTCCTTGTTTGTAGAAATAGAATCCGGCCCAATTAATGCGCTCAGTACTTTGATAAATGGCTGCGGTGACGTTGCAGATGAATGATAGTTTATCACTGTCGTTAGCTAGAGCAGTGATTTGCTGTACTAAGAGTTCGTTCATGTTTTTATTATATAACTTGTTAGTGCTGTTGTAAAAAGTTATAATGTTTTCGCAGGGGTGCCGTTTGGCTGAGATCATACCCTTAACCTGATCTGGGTAATACTAGCGTAGGGAGTTAAGAGTCTTTGTGCCTGCAGAAAGGCTTTTTTTATGGAGAAGAAGAATCGTTTAATTGTTTTTTTGGCTTTATATCTGGCTTTGGCTGTTGTGTTTGATTTAATTAAGGAGTTTTTGCCTTTTTTGAATATGCCCTTTGGTGGTTCAGTCAATATAGCTTTAATTCCGGTGGTGCTTTGCAGCTTTCATCTGGGTTATAAATATGGGCTTCTATGTGGCTTTCTGTGGTTTGTTATTACGACTATTCTGGGTTTGAATTCCTGGATTATTAGTTTTGGTCAGGTAT
>DCGB01000034.1:0-1696 GCA_002314515.1 Solobacterium sp. UBA1789
CATAGAAGTCACCACCAACTTCTTTCGCCGGATAGTTAATGGCAAAAAGATCAAGTTCACTATGATCTGGAAAGGCTGGGAAGATACATGGCAGCATTGATGCCTGTATTTCAGTAGCCAGGTTCAGTTCGGTTTCCAGACGCTGAGTTTTTTGTGTGATATTATCCTGCATAACCGTCAGTTCACGACCTTTGTCAGATATTTTGATGCAGATAAAGGAAATGACGGCAAATGCCATATACTTAGGCAAGAGGTCGTTAATGAACAGATCTTTGAAATACTGCCAGTTGTTGATGTCGCTTAAATCCAGAGAGTTGCGGATCTTGTTTGTTATTACAACTGTGGTACTTTCGCTAACCTGATAGACATTTAGGTTAACGATGCCAAAGAAGGCATTTCCCAAGGTGGCAAGAGCCATTACCAGTACAGAAATAATCGCGATATTTCTGGTGAGTTTTTCATCACAGTATCTTAAGCTGGCAATAACAGGGATCAGCATGGCAAACGTTACATTATGACCAAGTGTTGAAGTCAGGAGGCCACAGACAGCTATAAGACCGCCACATAGTAATTTTCTTAACCATGGTTTATCGCCATGATTGTTATAGTTCAATAATATAATCGGCGTATCGATAACAATTACCAGTAGCATAGTGATACGCATTGCTGCTGAATCAGCACTGAATATGCCAATTTCATTTAAAAGCAGACATAATATACAAGCTGCTTCCATAATAAAGATGACATTGCCAAGCATCATGTTGGAGTNNTGGAGTCTATTTCATTGGCACGGAACAGATCGCCTTCTTCAACAGCCTTTTTGATTTTGACCTTTAGATTATTTAAAAATTTTCCAAACATTTCCATCGCCATTACTCCCCCCTGCTAATATCGATAATAATAATTTGAATCTATTACAAAGAATTAAGTTTTTACCAAAGAAGGGATACAATAGTTCCCTTACTAATACAATATAATATTTTTCTATTAATTTGTCTTCTAACTATTAGCTAATACCCCATAAATCCTATATAATGAAAAAGTAAATAGTAAACGTTAGGAGTATAAATGTGAAAATCACTTGTTCTCAGAATAATGAAACATTATTGTTGCAATTAAGTGGCAGATTGAATTCATCCAACGTTCATGAACTTGAAGCAATTTTAAAAGAAAAGATGCCGTCTTGCCAGGAAATTATTTTTGACTTCAAAGAACTGGAAACCCTATCTTCAGCAGGCCTCAGGGTCCTTTTAGCTTCTCATAAAATGAAAGCTGGAAAAACAAAGATCATTAATGTTAATGAAGAAATCAATAATATTTTTGTCATGACTGGCATGAGTACTTTTTTGAATATTTCTCGGAGCTGATTACATGGCCTTTGATTTTGCGCTAGAAAGTAAATTAACCAATCAGGGTGGAGTTCTCCATAAGATTTTTATCAACAATGTTTTGTGCTGTCAAAATATTCTGGTAAAGTATAAATCTGTTTTTCCAACTTACACTGATCATACCAGCCTCCATTCTTTGGAGGTTATTGCTTTCTGCAATGAATTAATAGGTGAAAATATTGAAAAGCTGAATTGTGATGAGGTGTTTATTCTTTTGATGGCAGCTTATCTTCATGATAGTGGTATGGGTATTTCAGAAGCTGACTATGAATCTTTTTCCAAAGAAATGCCAAGAGTTATGGAATATC
>DCGB01000034.1:1711-3688 GCA_002314515.1 Solobacterium sp. UBA1789
ATAGCCATCCGGAAGCTAAAATAGATGAAGTTATTCGTACCTTTCATCATGATTTCAGCGGCATGTTTATCAAAAAATATCAGATGTTATTTGATTTTCCATCTGATGAACACCTGTGGGCTGTTATTCAGACATCCCGTGGTCATCGTCGGACTGATTTATATGACGAAAATGAATATCCTGCCGAATTAAAGCTCGCCAATGGTAATATTGTTCATTTACCATATCTGGCTGCTTTAATCCGTATTACCGATGAACTGGATATATCTGTTGACCGCAATATTCAGTTTATGTATGATATCAATTCCATTAGCAGTGAAGCATCTGCCATTGAATTTGGCAAACATGTTGCTATCAAAGAAGTCATCTGCGACGAAGATTGTATCAGGGCCAATGTTGATTTTTCTAATGAAAAAATAAAAGAAAACCTGTTTAAAGATTTTAAGAAACTGGGTGAAACTTTAAAACTCTGTGTAGATGTTATAGAAAAGCGTACACCATTTGATATTAAACAAAAGGCTTTTAAAGTCTATGATTATATAAGCCATGAGGAGATAATATGAAAAAAAGCGTTCTTTTAAGGCAATTATTCAAGAGCACGTTTTTTACTATGTTTCTGGTAGAACTTTCCAATACCATTTCCTGCGTTGTTGATGGTCTGGTTACCAGCCGTTTGTTAGGCGGTATCCAAATGGCAGCCTATGGTATGGCAGCTCCATATTTCAGTATTGCCTCTATTATCAGCGGAATATTAATGGTTGGTGGACAGACGATGTGTGCCAAATGTATTGGCAGCAGTGATAAGAAGACGGCTGATAAAGTTTTTTCAACCGTCTGTATAATCGGTATTATTCTTTCGCTGATACTGACTGTTGTTGGTGTTGTCTTTTCTGATCAGATTGCCATGTTGTTTGGTGCCCGTGGCGATTATGCCTCATTATTGCCATATACCAGCATGTATCTGAAAGGTTTGTTTATTGGCACACCGTTTTTTGTTATGCTGGCTGTATTAGCACCAATAGTTCAACTGGATGGTGGTGCAAAACGTGCTAATCTTGCCAGTATCACAGTCATGATCGTCGATATTGGATTTGATATCCTCGGTGTTGTGGTTTTAAAGGGCAATCTTTTGATGATTGCGCTGGCAACATCTTTCTCGTATGTGGCAGCTGTTATTATCTTATTACTGCATTTCCGTCGTAAAGATGCCGGTTTTTCTCTGCATTTAAAATCCTGCGACAACAAAATTGCCAAAGATATAGTTCAGGTTGGTTTACCAAGAGGAGCCAGTATGCTTTGTCGGGCTATTGGTCCAATTGTAATCAATGTGATTGTTTTAAGCGTTGCCGCAACAGCTGGAATGACAGCAATGTCTGTTCAATCTAATGTTAAATTCCTCCTTGGAGCTCCAGCCTGTGGTGTTTCTGGTGCTGTTTTACTTTTATCAAGTCTCTACATTGGTGAAAAAGATAAGACATTATTGAAAGAGACTATGACATTGGCTGGTCGCTATGTGGTTTTTATCATTGGTGGTATTGCAGCCTTAACATTTATTTTTAGTAAACAGATTGCCGTTTTTTATCTGCCGGATGATGAAGCAGTGGCTTCAATAGCCGTCAATGCCATTCGCTGGTATGCCTTATCTTTACCGCTGATGGCAATAAATTTATGTCTGGCAGCTTTTCTACAGTCGTCTAACAAAAATGTTGGTGCCTATCTGATGAATATTGGCAGTGAACTGGTTTGTAATGTCCTTTGTGTCTTTGTATTAAGTTACTTCTTTGGCATTAATGGTATCTGGGCAGCATTTGCGGCTGGTCAGCTGCTGTTGTTGCTTATGTATCTTGTTACAGCAATCTATCAGGGTAAGAAGTTTAAGGAAAGTGAGATGACTGATCGACTTCTATTTATCAGCAATGATTCATTTGTCTCAGATGAAAATCGATTATATGCTGCTATGGAAAGTTTTGAAGATGT
>DCGB01000034.1:3724-3934 GCA_002314515.1 Solobacterium sp. UBA1789
CTGTCTTGATAGGGGTATTGAGAAAAAGCGTAGTTTCTTAGCTGCCTTGTTTGTTGAAGAACTGGCTGGAAATGTCGTAGAACACGGATTTGAAGATGGAAAGAAACATAATCTGGAAGCAGTTGTAACAATTGACAATGGTGAAGTAATATTACACATGCGTGATGACTGTCGGAAATTTGATTTGAAAGAAAAAGCCGCCAACTGGAA
>DCGB01000007.1:0-525 GCA_002314515.1 Solobacterium sp. UBA1789
TATTTATGTACAGGTCGTACCAAGGCCGAAATGACTAAGGAGGTACTGTCTTTAAATTATGATGGGCTTATTGCCTCCAATGGAGCATATATTGAAGATAATAATGAACTTATTTACCAGTCATACTTTGATGAAACATTGAGTAAGGATATCTTAAACTATCTGGATGAAAATAACTATGATTATTATCTGGCCAGCAGTGAAGGTTTGTTCGCATCAGAAAACTATAATGAAAAGAAACTGAAAAAAGATGATATCTTATATGATAAAAAAATTAATCGTATCAGTATTATATTAAGAGAAAATACTGATGTCTCATTGATAAAGAACCACTTTCCTCAAATGATTTTAAGACAAAGGGAAGACGGTAAGAATTATTATTGTGATCTGCATATTGGTAATTATTCCAAGAAAACGGCTGTTGAAGAAATTATTAAACGAAACGGCTATAATCCTGAAGACACGATTGCGATTGGTGATGGAATAATTGATATTCCTTTGTTTCGTATATGCAATTTTGCGATT
>DCGB01000007.1:557-6056 GCA_002314515.1 Solobacterium sp. UBA1789
CCATGGGTGAGGCCTATGATGAGGTTAAAAAGGAAGCCGACTATATTACTGAGGATGTCAAAAACCAGGGTTATTATTTAGCATTTAAAAATCTGGGTTTAATTTAGTATTATATATAAGAAAAGAGGATTAAAAATGATTAAGGGTGTAATTTTTGATTTAGATGGTACTTTACTTGATACCGCAACTGACTTAATGGCTAGTATTAATGATGTTATGAAAGACTATGGCCGTCCAGCATATACCAAGGTTGAGGTAATGCAGAGAGTTGGCAATGGTTTTAATAACCTTTTACATAAGTGTCTTCCTGATTTGAATGATGAAGAATTAAATAAGGCTGTTGCCACATTCAAATCTTATTATTCTGAACAGTATTACAAAACTACCGTTCCATATACAGGCATTTCTGAATTAGTAAAAGAATTAAAAGACAGAGGATATAAACTGGCTGTCAATTCCAACAAACAGGACGACTATACAAAGAAACTTATTGCCTTGAATTTTACAGAATTCCCTGAGGACGTTGTTATTGGTGAGCGTCCAAATATCAATAAGAAACCTGATCCAGCTGCCGTTTATGAAATTATGGAAAAATGGGGTATTAGCGATAAAGATGAGATTGTCTATATTGGTGATTCAACTTCGGATATCAAGACTGCAGCCAATGCCGGCGTTAAGTCATTAACTGTTACCTGGGGTTTCCGTTTCAAGGAACAGCTGGTCGATGCAGGTGCTGTAAATTTTGCAGAAACACCAGCTGAAATTCTGGATTTCATCTTAAATAACTAAAAATGTAATTACGAGGAGAACAGATGTTCTCCTTTTATATACATTAAAAAAGTTCTAAATTAGTAGATAAGCTTTCAGAAAATGAAAAGATTTTCATAAATTTATGAAAATATTTATCAAATATTCTTGAAATATTTTTTTTATGGTCTTAAAATATTTTTATTAAAGGAGACTACATATGAAAAAATTATTAGCTTTATTAGTAGTATTACTCCTATTGGCAGGCTGCTCAGGCGGAACTGCTGATAATGGTGGTGGCGATACAGCTGATACTGGCGCAAAAGAGGTTACTTTACAGGTTCCTGCCGATATCATGTCTATGGACCCACAGCTTGCTACTGATGGACAATCATTCTCTGCACAGAACTTGTGCTTTGCTGGTTTGTATCAGCTAGATGCTGATGGCAATCCAGTTCCAGATGTTGCTGAATCTTATGACCTTTCTGAAGATGGTTGCGTTTATACATTCCATTTAAGAGAGACTTACTGGTCAAATGGCGACAAGGTTACTGCTGATGACTTCGTTTATGCATGGCAGCGTTTAACTGATCCTGCAACTGCATCAGATTATAACTGGTTATTAGAAACTGCAAACGTTCTTAACTCAGACTGCTATGATCCAGAATCTGGTCATGTTCCAGCTGACTTAGGTATTAAGGCTATTGATGAAGCAACTCTTGAAGTTACATTAACTCAGCCTACAGGTTTCTTCCTTCAGATCGTTACTTTCCCTTCAACTTTCCCATGCAACCGTGCGTTCTATGAGTCAGTTGGTGATCAGTATTGTTTGAAACTTGATAACATTCTGTTCAATGGTCCATATAAGATGGTTTCCTGGGAACAGGGTTATGGTTATTCATTTGAAATGAATGACAAATACTTCGATTACGAAAACTACAATGGTAAGTATTGTGATAAGGTCAACTTCCGTATCGTTGCTGATACACAGTCTGCTTTGATGGACTATGAAGCTGGCAACCTGGATTATGTATCTTTATCCGGTGCTCAGGTTAAGGCAAACGAGGGTGTTGATGGCTTCCAGGCTAGACTTGGTTCTTACAACTTCTACTTATTAATTAACATCAACTACATTGCAGCTGGTGCAAATCAGGCTACTGCTAATCTAAACGTTAGAAAAGCTATGGCTTATGCTATCGATAGAGAAGATGTCTGCAATACATTAAATGATGGTTCAATTGCTGCTGGTGGTATCGTTCCTTATAAGTTAGCTGCTAACCCTGAAACAGGTGCTGACTTCCGTGAAGATGCTGGCAATTTATTAGAATTCAACCAGGATAAGGCTAAAGAATTCTTTGAAGCTGCTAAGGCTGAATTAGGCGTTGAAGAAATTTCTATTGATCTCTTATATTCAAGTGACCAGGGTGATCCAGAAATCAATGCTGCAACTCGTATTGCTGCTCAGCTTGAAGAAGTTGGTTTCACAGTTACTTTAAATCCACAGCCAAAGAAGTCCAGATTAAATGTTTATCAGCATGTAAATGATGATAAGACTGCTAACTTCGAAATATCTTTGACTAGATGGGGTCCAGACTATGGTGATCCTCAGACTTACATGGATCTGTTCTGGAGCACAAACACATCTAACAATAATGGTGGTTACATGTCTGATGCATACGATGGTTACCTGACTGTTGCTGAAGCAGCTGGTACAAGTGCTATTGACAGATGGAATGCCTTCATCGAAGCTGAAAAAGTATTAATTACTGAAGACTGCGCAGTAATCCCTGTATACCAGAATGGTGGCGCAAGCTTAGTTAATCCTAATATGAGCGGCATTGAATTCCACTCTGCATCAGTTGATGTTTACCGTCATCTGATTGTTAAATAATAATCTATTCATTATTTAAAATTTATTTGAACTATTAGAGCGATAAGAAATTATCGCTCTAATTCGCTAACAAAGGAGGACTATGAAAAAATATATTGCAAAAAGATTATTAGTATCTATCGCAACTCTTTTTGTTATCTTATTAGTGCTTTTTATTCTGATGGATCTAATGCCAGGTTCACCATTTAATGATGAAAAGTTAACGGCCGACCAGCTTGCCGTATTATATGCAAAATATGGTCTGGATAAGCCGATTCTGACGAGATTCTTTATTTATGTCAAGAATATGTTAACAGGTGACTTTGGCATTTCGTACACAATTAATAAAAACTTCGCTGTTAGCGAAATGTTAAAAGGAAGATTGAGCATTTCTCTGTTACTTGGTACTATGGCCATGGTCATTGGTACAGTTATTGGTCTGGTATTAGGTATCGCAGCTGCACTAAATCATAACAGTTGGATTGATAATCTCTGTTCCATGTTGTCGGTAATTGGCGTATCTATTCCATCTTATGTCTGTGGTTTGTTATTGTGTTACTATCTGGCCTATAAATTCAAATGGTTCCCTATTCTATACAATAGCAATGCCAAAGTATTCTCGCTTGTTTTGCCGGCAATGGCTCTTTCTGTTTCGCCGGTTGCCAATATTGCCCGTTTTACCCGCTCAGAAATGATTGATGTCTTAAATTCTGATTACATTTCGCTGGTACGTTCCAAGGGCGTAAAAGACTATAAGATAATCATTCGTCATGCAATGCGCAATACTTTAATCCCAATTATCACGGTTATGGGCCCGTTACTGGCCAACCTCTTGACAGGTTCCAGTGTTATTGAAAAGATCTTTGGTATCCCTGGTGTTGGTAATCTGATGATTCAGGGTATTCAGAATAACGACTACAATGTCACTATTGCCTGTTCGTTTATTTATTCAATGATTTATATTGTCATCATGCTGATTGTTGATGTCCTGTATGGTGTTATCGATCCGCGTATCAGAATAACGAAAGGAGAACACTAAAATGTCTGAAAAAGATTACAGAAGTCATGAATATCATCATGACGATTTCGCCTTCGCTCATTCTGCAGATGATAAACTGATTGATAAAAACTTTAAAGCAACATCCTATATTAAAGATGTCTGGTCTAATTTCCGCAAAAATAAGGGTGCGATTATCGGCTTTATTATTGTAGTCATCTTTATAATCATGGCCCTGGTTGGTCCAGGTATGAATGAACATACATACAAGTCCATCACCAAAGGGCATGAATATCTGACACCAAGAGTAAAAAATATAGAAAAAGTCGGTATTTTTGATGGTACTTATAAGGGCTCCAGCATGTACAATACCGAAGAGCTGAAAGATGTCTATTACTGGTTTGGTACTGATGATCAGGGAAGAGACCTTTGGACTCGTGTCTGGTCAGGAACCAGAGTAAGTCTGATCATTGCTTTTGCAGCTGTTGTTATTGATATCGTCATCGGCATGGTCTATGGTATGATATCCGGTTTCTTTGGTGGAAAAGTTGATATGCTGATGCAAAGATTTGCCGAAATCCTCAATGGTGTACCTACCCTGGTTGTTGTTACCCTTCTGGGTCTGGTCCTGCCACGAGGAATGACCTCTATCATCTTTGCTTTGATGATTACCGGCTGGATTCCAATGGAAAGAATTGCCCGTGCTCAGGTTTTAAAAGTCAAGGAACAGGAATATGTCTTAGCTGCCAGAACCCTGGGTGCTAATAAATTTACCCTGATTTTCAAAGAAATACTTCCGAATATCTTTGGCCAGGTAATTGTAACTTCAATGTTCTCAATTCCAAATGCTATTTTCTTGGAAGCATATCTGTCATTCCTGGGTTTAGGTGTACCACAGCCAATGGCTTCCTTGGGTTCGCTGGTATCTGATGGTTATAAGTGTATGACAACCTTCCCACATATTCTGATTTCACCAGTTGTTGCCATGTCAGTTCTAATGCTGGCCTTCAACCTCTTTGCCGATGGTCTAAGAGATGCGTTTGATCCGCGTATGTTAAATAAGTAAGGGGTAAGAGTATGGAAAAAACAGTAAAAAGAAATAAAAATGACCGCGTACTCTATATCCGTGATCTCAATATAGCCTTCAAAACTGCCTATGGTCGTGTTAATGCCATTCGTGGTGTCCGCTTAGACCTGTTTAGAGGTGAAACTATTGCCATTGTTGGTGAATCTGGTAGTGGTAAGTCAGTAACCGTTAAAACCATCATGGGAATTCTGGATTCCAATGGTGAAATTGACTCTGGATCGATAATCTATAATTATACAGACGAAAACGGCCAGGAACAGCAGGCTGATCTGGTTCAGATGTCACAAAAGGAAATCCGCTATAAGTTCTGTGGTAAAAAGATTGCCATGGTCTTCCAGGATCCAATGACTTCTTTAGATCCAACTATGACAATTGGTAAACAGATTATGGAACCAATGCTGGAACACTTGAAGATTTCCAAAGATGAGGCTAAAAAAAGAACTATAGAACTATTGGCTGATGTTGGTATTGACAATCCGGATAAGCGCTTTAAAGAATATCCACATGAATTATCCGGTGGTATGCGTCAGCGTGTCGTAATTGCGATTGCCTTAGCCTGCGATCCTGATATTCTGATTTGTGATGAGCCAACAACAGCTCTTGATGTTACAATTCAGGCTAAAATCCTTGAACATATTAAGGAAATTCAAAAGAAAAAGAATATTTCTGTTATTTATATCACTCATGATCTGGGTGTTGTTGCCAAAGTAGCAGACTATGTTGCGGTTATGTATGCTGGTCGTATCGTTGAAAAAGGCGCAATTAATGAAGTCTTCTATGACCCACGTCATCCATATA
>DCGB01000007.1:6075-6322 GCA_002314515.1 Solobacterium sp. UBA1789
GGGGTCTTTTATCAGCTATGCCGGATTTGTATACTGATGATTCAAGACTTTATACAATACCGGGGTCACCTCCCAACCTTTTGCATGAGGTTAAAGGTGATGCTTTTGCACCAAGAAATCCTTATGCCTTAAATATTGATTATCGCGAAGAGCCGCCAATGTTCAATGTTGGTGGTCAGCATCGTGTAGCTTCCTGGCTATGTGATCCAAATGCTCCAAAAGTTGAATTACCAGATGATTTGAAAGT
>DCGB01000007.1:6505-16313 GCA_002314515.1 Solobacterium sp. UBA1789
GGTGAATCAGGTTCAGGTAAATCAACAACCGGACGAGCAATCATCAGATTATATGATCCAACAGATGGAAAAATTATCTTCGATGGTCGTGATATATCCGGCAAGATGTCAAAAGCTGATATGGCTTATTTGAGAACCAATATGCAGATGATTTTCCAGGATCCAATGGCTTGTTTGAATCCGCGTAAGAAAGTTAAAGAAATCATTGCCCAGGGTCTGGAAATTCATAAGGTCTGTCCTTCAGCACAAATAGATGAAAAAGTTAATGCCATTCTGGATAAGGTTGGCTTATCCAAAGAACAGGGAACCCGATTCCCTCATCAGTTATCTGGTGGTCAGCGTCAAAGAGTTGGTATTGCCAGGGCATTGATTATGAATCCAAAACTGGTTATTGCCGATGAGTGCATTTCGGCCTTAGATGTTTCTATTCAGGCTCAGGTTGTCAATCTGATGCGTGATCTGCAGGATGAATTGGGTACAACTTATCTATTTATTGCCCATGATCTGTCCATGGTAAAGTATATTTCCGATCGTATTGGTGTAATGCATCTTGGCCATATCGTTGAAACCGGAACGACCGATGAAATCTTCGAAAACCCTATTCACCCATATACTATATCCTTATTGAGTGCTATTCCTCATCCAAATCCTGTGGTTGAAAAGAATCGTACAGCTATTACTTATGATAAGGATAAGGAAGGTGTTGATTATACCAAGGGAATTATTCATAAACTGTCAGATACCCACCTGGTTCTGGCAACTGAAGAAGAATTCAGGAAATGGAACACAAAGATTGTCTAACGACAATCTTTTTTCTATAATTAAAGAACAAAACAAGGAGAAAAATAATGGCAATTTTAACAATTGATTACTCTTCTGCTGCTTTACGTCGCAGAACCCAATTTACTGCTGTTTTACCGGTAGATTCTCTTTTACCTGATTATTCTGATTATAAGGATCATGAATTTAAAACATTCAAAACTTTGTATCTTTTACATGGTTATTCAGGTGACTGCACTGACTGGTTAACTCACTGCAATACCAAAAACTGGGCAACCAAATATAATTGTGCTGTCATTATGCCATCTGGTGAAAATTCCATGTATGTAGATCATCCGGCTGATCGAGCTATGTATGGTGAAATGATTGGTAAGGAACTGGTAGAAGTAACACGTAAATTGTTCCCGCTATCCCATAAAAGAGAAGATACTTTCCTGGCTGGTTTATCAATGGGTGGTTTTGGTGCTCTATCTAACGGCATTAAATATCATGATACTTTTTCACATATCGCTTCTCTGTCTGGTGGCAATCGCAGTTTTATGTATCCGGAAACAGTTAAAGACGGCAATCTGCCTAATGCCCTTGGTGATATTACAAAAGCCATTAACAGTGATATGAATCCGACTTTTGTATTGGAAAATCTGAAAAAAGAAGGACGTTTAAATGAAGTTCCTAAAATCTGGATTTCCTGCGGATCAAAAGATGGTGGTTATGAACATAATAAAGAATATCGCGATTATCTGATATCTCTAGGTCTGGATGTCACCTGGGATGAACTGCCACTGGCTCATGAGTGGGCATTCTGGTGTGATCAGCTGGAAAAACTGGGAAGCTGGTTACCATTAGGAAATGGCAATAAAGAAAATTTATCACGTTTGGATAAATAATAATAAAATGGATAAAAAATATATCTTTACTGATTTAGATAGTACTTTATCAATCCCCAGAGAAGGTGTTCCCTCGTCTGCCAAAGAAGCTGTTGCCAAACTATTAGCTAATGGGCATGAAGTATTTGCGGCAACCGGTCGAAATTATTATGCAGCAGAACAGGTTTTTGATAGCGAACACAGTGGTGGTATCTATTCAGTTGGTGGTGAAATCATCCTTAATGGCAAAGTTATTAAAGACTTCTATTTCACAGAAGATGATTTAAAGAAAATAAAGGCTATTGCCGATAAATATGCTTTCTGTTTTTCAATCGTTACCCACGATAATGTCTATGTCAATGGCTGGGCTTATGAAAACAGAAGAGCAGAACCTTATTATGAGGGACATTTCTTTGAATTAAGTAATTATAAAAAAGAAAACACGGCAAAAGTCAATTTTCATACCAGAGAGGAACAGAAAGATGACTTGGATAAGGCTCTGATTGAACTTGATGAATTGGGTTATGCCCACTGTTATAAATCTATTAAGACATCTGTAGAAATCACCTGTCCAGGTGTATCTAAGGGTTCAGCTATCAGGTGGCTGGCTGACAATGGCTATATCGACATAAAAAATACTATTGGTATTGGCGATAGCTATAATGATCTGGAGATGTTAAAGTCCTGTGCCTATTCAATTGCGGTCGGCAGTGGCGACAAATATATCTTTGATTATGTCGATATGGTAACTGATGATATCAGAAATGATGGTTTTTATAAGGCCTTTGTTAAACTTGGCCTTATCGATTAGCTAAAAAGGAGAAAATATGGCTATTTTTACAATTGACTATTCTTCTGAATGTTTAAACAGAAGATATACTTTCACGGCAATCCTGCCTTGTGACACTTTAAATTCACCGGCATATCGCGATGCAACACCAGTTAAGTATAAGACTTTATATCTGTTGCATGGTTTTAGTGGCGATTATACTGACTGGTTAACTCACTGTAATACCAAAAACTGGGCATCAAAATATAACTGTGCTGTTATCATGCCTAGTGGTGAAAACTCTCAATATCTGGATCTGCCATTTGGTTACAACAAATATGGCACTTTAATTGGTGAAGAACTGGTTAGAATGTCCCGTAAGATGTTGCCATTATCTGATAAAAGAGAAGATACCTTTATTGCCGGCTTATCAATGGGTGGCTTTGGTGCGCTAAGAAATGGTTTAAAGTATAATGATACTTTCTCTCATGTCTGTGCATTTTCAGCTGGTGTTTCCCGTTTTGAATATCCAATTGATGATCCAAGAAGAAATCCGATTAATGATTCAGCTCTAGGTGATTTAAAGGCAGCCTTTGAATCAGATATGAACCCAAGAGTAGTTGTTAAAAATAATATTGCCAATAATAAGGTTAATCAGAAAATCTGGATTTCCTGTGGCTCTACCGATGATTTATATGGTGCCAATGTTGGCTTTAGAGACTTCCTGATTGAAAGTGGTTATGATGTCACCTGGGATGAATTGCCTCTTGCCCATGAGTGGGCATTCTGGTGTGATCAGCTGGAAAAGATTGGTCAGTGGCTGCCACTTAAGAATGGTGGTAAGGATAATATCTCTCGTCTTGATCGTTAATGGAAGACCTGAATAATTATATTAGTAAACATAAGGAGGATCTGATCAGGATCCTCCTTGACTTACTTAAACTTCCCAGTCCGGACAAGGGTCCAACTATTGCCCAGGAATATGTTTTGAATCAGTTAAAGGAACTGGGATTTGAAACTGAAACTTTCAGAGGAATTGATGAGCGCTGTTATAAGCTGGCTGATTATTGTGAGCCATCTTTTAGTTATGATAAAGGCGCCTACAATGTTGCAGGAATAAAAAGGAGTAATGGTATCAGACCATCGCTTCTATTATTTGCCCATGTCGACAGCGAAGAAGAAGATTATTTTGGTTCTGATCCTTATCTGATTGAAAGAAAAGATGGAAAGATCTATGGTCTGGGTTCAGCTGATGATAAGGGCGGTTTGGCTATGATTATCGGGGCATTGAGTGTTCTGAAAGCTTTAAAAAAGGATGATTTTGATTATGATTTGACCGTTTTGTCGATTTTAGGCAAACATGGCGGAGCCTTTGGTACATTATCAGCCATGATGAAGGGTTATACATCCCAAAGAGGAATCTATCTGCATCCAGCGGAAACGGGACATGGTTTTGCAGAAATAAAGAATATTTCTCTGGGAATGGAAGACTTTGAATTAACTGTCTATGGCAAACCTGGAAAAGTTCATGATGATCTGGATACTGGCGTAAGTGCCAACATATTAATAATGGACTTTGTAAAGAAACTGGAAGAATTCAATCAACAGAAACGTAAGGAACGTCTGTTTACTTTTGGCTCTTTTAAAGGTGAACCGGCCTATATCTTAAATATCGGCAGCATCAATTCAGATTATCGTTATGGCAGTATTGCTCAAAAGTGTAAGGCTATGATCAGGGTTCGCTTTTTTGAACCCTATACATTAAGTCAGATAAGGGAAGAACTGGAAGAATATCTGAAGGAAAACTTCAAAGATGTTGACTATGAATTTAAACATGTCAACTTCCAGGCCTCACCCTGTTATATTCCTAATGATGATGACTTTGTAAAGCTTATTGAAAACAATATTACCAGGGCAACAGGCATCAAAGAATTTATTCATCAGTACCATGGTGGCAGCGATATTCGTCTGCCGATCATCTATGGTAACTGCAAGTGTGTAGGAATTGGTCCTTATTGTGTTTTGCCAGAAAAAAACAGTGGCGAAAGAGAATGGATAGATGAGAATGATTATCTCAATGGTATTAAAATCATCTGTGGTATTTTGTTGGATAATTAGCTAAAATTAAAGAAGATAAAAAGGAGATTTATAATGGCTATTTTTACAATTGACTATTCTTCTGCTGCATTAAAGCGTCGTATTCAGTTTACTGCTGTTTTGCCAGTAGATTCTTTATTACCTGATTATTCTGATTTTAAGGATCATGAATTTAAAACATTCAAAACTTTGTATCTCTTACATGGTTATTCAGGAGACTGCACTGACTGGTTAACTCACTGCAATACCAAAAACTGGGCTACAAAATATAACTGTGCCATTATTATGCCATCTGGCGATAACTCATTCTATGTTGACTATGTCGGTGGTCGTAATAACTATGGTCAGTTAATTGGTCAGGAACTGGTTGAAGTTTCCCGTAAGTGTTTCCCGCTTTCTCATAAGAAGGAAGATACTTTTATTGCCGGTTTATCTATGGGTGGTTTCGGTGCTTTAAGAAATGGTCTGAAGTACTATGATAATTTCTCATATATTGCTTCTTTCTCTGGTGGTCTTTCAACTTTTGAGGAAATGAAGCCAAAACCAAATTTCGAAGAAATTACTGGTAAGACTGTTAAGGATTATGCCGATACTGATGATAATCCACGTTTCCTGGTTAAGGAACATGTTAAAAACAAGACAAATGATCAGAAAATCTGGATTTCCTGTGGTACAAAAGACAGCTTATACAATGTCAATGCAGGTTTCAGAGATTATCTGATTGAAAGTGGCTATGATGTCACCTGGGATGAACTTCCACTTGCTCATGAATGGGCATTCTGGTCAGATCAGCTTGAAAAGATTGGCCAGTGGTTACCTCTTGGTGCCGGCAGCACTGATAATCTTTCAAGATTAGACAAATAGTTAAATAAATCGTTGGGTGTGAGCCTGACGATTTTTTATTGAAGAGAATATGCCTATCTATTACAATAAAAACATCACATTTATCACTATGGTGTGAAGAGGTGTTGTTGAATGAAAAAGAAAAAACTATTATTTCTGATTATTGTTGTTCTGTTTCTGTTTTTAACAGCCTGTCAGAAAAAAGATGAAGAAATAAACGAAAATTATCAGTTTACCCAATGGAAGGAAGATGGCGTCATCAATGAGGTTGTAGCCTATGTTGAGGATGTTGTAAATCCTGACAGCAGCAACTATATTCCTGAAGAAGATAGAATTGTTGTTTTTGATCTGGATGGTACTCTGTTTTGTGAGCAGGGAACAATATATTATGAATGGATGATGTATGCCCAGCGGGTTCTAGCTGATGAGACTTATGAGGCCAGTCAGGATATGAAAGACCTGGCTGTCCAGATTCTTCAGGCTGGAATCGATAAAAGCATTCCGGAAAATATTGAAGAAGATGAATCTTTAGCTTTAGGTAAGGCCTTTAATGGTATGTTGACTGATGACTATAAGGAATATATTCGTAATTTCATGGAACAGGAAATCGATGGATTTAATGGTATGACCTTTAAGGAGTCTTATTATCGTCCGATGGTTGAGGTTCTTGAATATCTTGATCAGAATGATTTTGTAATCTATATCGTTTCTGGTACTGATCGTGATGTTTGTCGAGTTACAATGGATTATTTTTATCATCTTCCTTATTATCAGATCATTGGTACTGACTGTTATAACGAAGGAAGTCATCATGATGATGTCAATTATCTGGAATATCAGTATGACAAGGATGAAGAAGTTATGCGTGATGATACCCGCATAATCAAAAATGTAAAGTCCAGCAAGATTACACAGATGTACCAGGAAATAGGTCAGAAACCGGTTATGGCCTTTGGCAACAGCTCTGGTGACCAGAGTATGTTTACTTTCACTGCTACTAATGACAAATATAAGACAGCAGTCTTCTGTGTGGTACCTGATGATGATGTACGTGAATATGCCAATATGTCCAAGGTTGAGAAACTGACAAAGATGTGTGAGGAAAACGGCTATCATGTCATTTCGATGAAAGATGATTTCTTAACAATATACGGTGAGGGTGTGACAAAAGACGTAACAAAGCTGGATTTGACCGAAAGTCTGCTGGCTAAATATAAAGAACAATAAAATCCGCTAGCGGATTTTTCTTTTCATATCTCCTATAATGAAAATATGTATAATCGTCTGATAATTAAAGGTTCTTATTATGATATGGGCTATGCTTTGGGCAAGTATTTTAATAAGCAAATCAGAAAACACTATCATGGTGATAGTCTGGAAGGTTTTGATTCTTTATTAAATAAGGTCAAAAAAGAATTGCCTCTGGTTTATGAAGAAATAAGGGGTCGGGCGGATGGTGCTCAACTTGATCCTTTGATTATTCTTTATCTGAATAGTCCCGAATATTACCAGGGCAAAGATGGCTGCACTTCCGTCATTATCAACAAGAATGATCACTTCCTTTTTTCGCATAATGAAGATGATGATGTCTATGATCATGAGGATCTGGCTATAGTTAAATATGATTATGGTGATTATTCAGAAATAAGTTTTACAACTTGTAAGAAACTGTGTGGTTCCTGTTTTGGCATTAATTCTTATGGACTTATATATAGTGGCAATTATCTCCATCATGATATTGTGGATAAAGGTAAGTTACCACGTTATCTGGCATTGAGGTCCATTGGTTCAAAGAAATCATCAGAAGAGGTAATTGAATTATTAAAAACGAGAGATTTTGCCTCACCTTTCAGTATTAATGTAGGTGATAGGAACAATAATACCTTTAATATTGAAAAGGCTATTGATGATATCTATATAATAGAAATAAAGAATCATTTTGGTCGAGCTAATCATTTTATCAACATAGATAATCCCAAAGCATCCGTTTCTTCTATATTTAGACAAAATAAGATTAATGAGCTTATTCGGGATGTTGAGGATATTGAGGATATAAAGAAGGCTATGGCCTATGAGGGTGATGATTATAACAGTTCTATCTGTCTGAAATATAAAACCAGGATAGATGATAGTATTACTTTGGCTAATTTTTCTTATGATAGTCAAAGCAGGATTATCAGTATTAAGGATGTTTTAATGAATGATGAATACTGTTTCAGGTATGAGGATTTTGAAGGAGAATATTATGGGTTTTAATGAAATGACACATGCCTATCTGGCAGCAAAGTATTATCAGTATCTGAAGGAGGCCTTTGGTGATAAGGGTATTGAGGCTTTTGTTCATGCGACTCAGTATTATGGAATGACCAGGGGTCGAAGAATGGCTCAAAAGGCAATCAAAGATGGAAAGAAATTGAATTATACGACTTATCTGGAATATGGTGAGTGGGTTTCCAGTGAGGAGTTAAAGGAAATAAAGATGCAGAATCAGGCGGTTATTGTTTCAAAGACACCAGATTATATCAATGAGATTTTCTTTTGTCCCTGGAATCATGAATTTAAACTATTGGGCTTAGGCGAAGCAGGTGCTGTTTATTGTACTTATCTGGATGAGGCAATTGCCAGAGGTTTTAATCCGGAGATTGATTTTAAGGTTGAGACTACATTATTCAACAGTGATCGCTGTAGACATGTAATAAGAGGTGGCGATGTAAAAGATCGTCATGGCAAGAAAATGGAATATGTTAAGGGCTTTGATTATCATTGTGCTCATTTGTATTATTCTTTTAAAGAATGTTGCAAAGGTATTTTTGATATTGAGGGCTTAAGAGTAGCCGATAAGGTGTTTGCAGATTTTGAAAAAGATTATGGTCAGGATATGACGGAGATATTGAGTGAATATAGTGAACATAATTTTAATTTATAAAGTATAATTATTGTGTCGCTGTGATAAGAAGAGTATTCTGATTTGTTTGTGTAGAGAGTTCTTGGCTGGTGAAAAAGAATCAGAGGGATTAGAGGAAAAAGGCCTTGGAGCGAATCGTGTCTCGCGTTAAGAGTAATCAAGGGCATACTTTTGTATGAACTAAGGTGGTACCGCGTTAATTGACGTCCTTAGATGAGGGCGTTTTATTTTTATTTAGGAGGGGGAGAATGAGAGAGTATTATGTAGAGCCGCAGGAAAAGGTCGGTCGTCTGGCAAAATCAACCTATGATCTCTATGTCGGTGTCAACAAATCAACGATTGTTGTTCCGGATTATGTTGGACCGATTATTAAGGGTATTGATGTGGGCAGAAGTCGTTATACTGATGATTTTCCAACTTATCCTTTGGTAGATCTGGCCAGGGATGTCAATGAAAAAGATGTGCAGTTTAAGGATTTCTATTGTCGTTTTTATGAATATGATAAACATGAAAAGGATTGTCCGATTTTCTTTTTCATTCACGGCGGTGGTTTTACCAAGGGCAAGCTTCCAAAATTAAATAATATTGGTCGTTATCTGGCTTATATCAATAAGGCGGTTGCAGTTCATATCGAATATGAGCTGGCTCCAGAAGTTGAGTGGCCAAAGGGCATTAATGAATGTTATGAGGCTATATCTTATTTTTATGAACATAGCGATGACTACGGTTTCGATAAAAAGAAGATAGTGGTAATAGGTGAATCAGCTGGTGCCAATATGGCGGCTGCTGTTTCCCTGATGGATAAATATAACAAACATGTTAGCATGCAGGTGCTGGTTTATCCGGTTGTTGATTTGAGTAGTGAGAGTTCTGAGCGTTTTGATGAAAGCTACTTTGGCAGTGAATTTACGGATATTGAATATAAGCAGCTGTATACCAATAAGTCCGATGGCCGTTTCTATCAGGTTTATGCCAATGAAAATGCTGATCCGAAGGATGAATTACTATCACCATATTTTGCCAAAGATTATCGTGATTTTCCAAGGACGATTGTCATGGCGGCCGACTATGATTTCCTGACTTTTGAATCATATGAGTTTGCAAAGAAACTGGATGAGGCTGGTGTTGATGTAGATTTTGTTAAATATAATGGTACTTTCCATGCCTTCTTTACCCGTTTGGGTGTATTGGAACAGAGTGAGTGGGCTATGGATTTCATAAAAGAGACTTGTGAAAATTATTTTAAGGAGAAATAGAAGATGACACAGAAATTAAATGATCAGGAAATTGTCAGAAGACAAAAAATGGAAGCTCTGAGGGAGCAGGGTATTGATCCTTTTGGACAGGCTTATCAAAGAGATGAGAATTCAAAGTCATTAAATGAAAAATATGGCGCCAAAACCAAGGAAGAACTGGAGACTTTGGCTGCTAAGGCATCTATTGCCGGTCGTATTATGTCTAAAAGAAGAATGGGCAAGATTGGTTTCATGCATCTTCAGGACAAGGATGGCCTGATTCAGGTAGTTGTCAATAAGGCAACAGTTGGTG
>DCGB01000117.1 GCA_002314515.1 Solobacterium sp. UBA1789
TTTGACTTAAAGCATTCTAATAACGTTCAAGAAACAATTGAACAATATATTCATTATTACAACTACATAAGACCAGCTTATGCCTTAAATTATAAAACCCCAATCCAATACAAGATTGAATTGGGGTTTGAGCACTTTTTATAAACTGTCTACAAATAGTTGACTAGTTCAGAAAGATGACTTTTCTTTTACTCCTGAGCTGTCCAAGGTTCAGCTTTTTCAAATTCAGCAACGATATTGCCATCAAGTTTGCCGATATCAACCATTTCTTTCAGTATTGATAAGGCTTTTTCAACCGGCATTGGTTTCTTATATGGACGGTCTTTGGCAATTAAGGCTTCAAAGATGTCACAGATTGTAATTAATCGACATGGCCAAGGTAAATCATCACCACTTAAGTGATTTGGATAACCGGTACCGTTGATAAACTCATGGTGATTGGATGCATAAATTGGAATGTTGCTGTAGTTTTTTGGAAAGTTCAATTGTGCCAGCAATTTGTTGGTCATAACAACGTGGTTTTCCATTACCGCTCTTTCTTCCTTGGTCAGTGTTCCTTTGACAATACATAACTGATAGTATTCTTCATCATTGATTACTCTTTGATATGAACCATCCAGTTCCTTATAGGTCTTTTTGGCTAAATCATCCAGCGATGATTTTAATTCATCAGTCAGGAAACCGGCTGAGTTAATTGTATTGACGAGTTCAAATTCATTTTTTAAATCAGTCTGCAGATAATCATATTCTTCTTTTGTAATATCATTATTTGCCCAACTCAACCTTAACAGAAGATCTCTTCTTTCATAACGTGTATGGACCTTTTCCATCAAATCACCAAGTCGTGAGTTCTTGTTCATAATATCAAGTGGTGTCAGAATTTTGCCGACATCATGTAACCAGATAGACATCAGTATTTCTCTTCTCTTGATATAGTCAACACTATAAATGCCAGAATTTTTAAGTTCATAATCAAAGAACTTGTTGGCAAATCTGATCATATTCTTAGTGTGATTGGCGTTATATGGTGTTCTCTCATCAATTCCCACAGACATAACCTTAACAAAGCCATATAAGAGGTCATTAATCTTCTCAGCATAAGAAGTATTGACGATGGACATGGCAGCCTGATTTGCCATTGCGGCTACAACGCCTTCAATCTGTCTGGAAAAAGGAACAATATGGCCAGAATTATCCAGGGCATTAATCAGCTGTAAAACGCCAATCAGTTCATTATTGTCATCAACAAGCGGTACAACCAAAACAGACTTTGTCTTGTAGTTATTGAGTTCGTCATATTTTAAGACACCGGAAAAATCATATTCCTTAGACTTGTAACAATCTTCAATATTGATCAGTTTCTTTTCTCTGGCAGCAGCTGCACAGACATTCTTGGCATTGAATTCAACAGCCGGCATATCCAATGGCATATCTTTTCTAACCTGTTTTAGACCCTTGGATTTATTTATGACAACCTTGAATTCCAGGGCATCATTTTCATTCTGATATAAGGTACCACCATCAGCGCCAGTAATATCCATAGCTGCTTCCACTGTTTTAGTCAGTAACTTATCCAGGTCTTTTTCAATCATCAGCAAGGTTCCAACATCGACCATTTTCAGCAGCTGACTGCGATGAGCACCACTGCGGGCAAAAGTCAGGAAAGGATATCTATCATTTAAAACATCTTCCCAATGAGATAGTGTTTCATCATCATAGACGCCATAATGAGTTATATAGACTTTTTCAACTTTCAGAATTGCAGCGATTTCAGCTCCGGCTTCTGGTGTTGAATGACCCCAGTCACTCTTATCGGCCAGTTCTTTTTCGCTCATATTGCCATCATAAATCAGGGTCTTGCAGCCCTTGGCAAAGTCCAAAAGTTTATCTGCATAACCATCAAGGTGACAGAAATCAAAGGCTGTAACAATATCATCATCCTGATATTTAAATCTAAACAATGAACAGCCACCTGGATGATTTGAATCCATATTGGCTATTTCAATATCATTCAAATAGAAAGTATCACCTATTTCATGGAATTCAATGTTGTTATAGGAATCAGAAGAAACCGGCCAGAGAGAATGGTCAGTAATGCCATTCAGAGCCTCTCTGATTGAAATGCCATTAAAGGTCTTTGAATATATGTGTAGTTTTTTGTCTTTGAAAAAAGGCATTAATTCAACCATGCCGCTGATATGGTCGATATGATTGTGACTGATAAACAGATGTAATTCATCAATATCAGCTAAATCATCCAGGGCATTATCAACACCGCTGCCACAGTCAACCATGATATGGGTGTTGTTTAAATTAAACATTAGACAAGTGGTTGCACCACCAAATTCCGTATACTTTTCATTTGATAAGGCAAAAGCCCCTCTTGTGCCATAAAACTTGATATCTGTCATAAACATACTCCTATTCTTCAAAGTGAGCCTGCTCGAACTCCACTTTTTCAACCTCTTCAAAATGAATGCCGAATTTTCTGCTTAATTCTATGAAATCTTCAACAATACCCTTTTCAACAAAATTTTCGGAAACACTGACATTAAACATACCATTATAATCAACACAAGCCAGTATGCATTCCCCAAAATCGTGCCAGACTTTAAATTCAACATTGTCAATCATTTCTTCAACTTCTTTTGGCAAATTAAACCTGCCCAAATAAGTCACAACAAAATTACAGTCTATATCCTTAAGGACAAGGCCAACAAGCTTTACACAAGCCTTCAGGAAACGCTTATTTGGCAAGATGTGATAAAGCTTAAAAGTCTGAACTCTTTCGGTAATAATACGAACGACATTAGGAACCAGACGGGCATGATCAAGAACCTGCTTATAACGTTTGGCAACAGCCTTAAAGCTGGCATTGTCGTCCTCATCCGTGTAGGTAATTCTCTTATATTCAACACAATTATGCATAGTTTCATAATTAAGAGGCCTTCTCAAATCCAAAACAACATTGGCAGCCACCTTCTTATTTTTCATCTCTAATGGCAGATGTTTACGAATAGCCTTGGAAAAAAGAATAGTTACAATTGGTGCAATGGAACTTTCTGATACTTTGGCAAGCTCCAGTATCTCACTTGTTGGACAACGCAACATGTGATTATCAGTTTTATAACCCCTGTTTTCAATTTTCTTGAATTCTTTAAAAGAAAAACCTGCTGGCTCTGTCTGATAATCAATGCCTTTTTCCTTGGAATTAAAGAAAGGTTCCAGACCTGTTCCAACTAAAAATTTGTTGTATTCATCATTATTAACTTCAAAATATTCGCAAAGTATCTGTCTTAAAAAATGGGAAGCACCTACGCCATCAGAAACTCCATGCAGCCATTCAAAAGTCATTTTATTTTCAAAATAACAGATCTGCCAGGGATAATCATTTGAATTGGCACCAAAAACCAATGGTCTTTCTTCTTCTCTGCTATGAAATATTACTAATGGCTGATCATTTGTTTCCAGATAATATTCCTTATCAAACATGACCCGGGTTTTAAATAAAGGATATCTCATAAGAGCCTTATTAATTGCGCTTTCAAGTCTAACCGGATCAATAACCTGTTTGAAAAAAACCCTGAACATGGGGTTATTTTCTATCGTGCTTCCAGCTGCCTCTATTGGATATTTATCCATTAAACCAAGATTATATCGCATATTATAATAAGAACTTATCTCCTGTTTTGGCAAAAGAAGCATTCTGGAACTTCTCTCTGGCCTCATTCTCACGCATACGCAAAGTATGATCACCAACTTCTGGGTTATGATGGGTAATTACCAGTTTATTGATATTCAGCTTCTGACCATAGCGAATGCCAGCCTGCCATGGTACCTGGCAGGCTGGCATTCGCTATGGTC
>DCGB01000003.1:0-2255 GCA_002314515.1 Solobacterium sp. UBA1789
TATGTCAGATAATAGGCACCTGTTTCATCTTCATCATCCTGTAATTCAAGGTCAATGCCACCGTTTTTTTCGTAGTATTCAGCCAGTTTATCATTGATAAAACGAACTTTTTCCAATAGGAGTTTTGATGGATAAATACCCTTTTCATCAAAAATCAGTTTGGAAATAAGTTCATATTCTTTTAAGGCCTCACGGTACATATTCATTGCCAGCAAAGCATCAATGCAGGCAATGACCCATTCTTCTTCCATTGGGAAAAAGGAAGATATTCTTTTATAGACCTTATAGGCTGCTTCATAGTTATTATTGTCAAGATAGATCTGAGCCAGTTTACGACTGCATTCACTGAAATAAGACACCAGTACTTTATTTTCCTTATTTGCCCAGGCTTTTTTCTGAAAAGTAGGCAGAAATTCGCCATGATAAAGTTCACAGACTCTTTCCAGACTCTTTATACTATTTTCCTGTCTATTCTTATATGCTTCTACAAAAGCTGAACTGTCACATTCAACCTTAACGTCATCTTTAAAACAGATATAGCCATGGCTGAGAACAAGGATATCTTCACCTATGCTTTCAATCAGAAATTTTCTTAAACGAAATATCAAAGCCTTGTAACTATTGGCAAAATCGATATCCTGATTATCATATAAAGTCTCTTTAACCAGATTACGGGAGACAACGTTTTTTCCATAATGCAGTAACATCAAAAGAAGTTCTGCTGACTTGGAATTGACATTCTGGATAAACAGAAAAGGCTTGTCATCACCATAACAAGATAAGACTTCAAATAGTTGAGCTTTAATCGAAATGTTTTTGGTCATTACCTTATAAAGATTTTCTTTTCAAACGTATCTGGATCAGCAACATAATTAGCTGCAACATTGCGATCAACAATGCCCTTGTTTACCAGGTCAGCGATTGAAGCATCCATCATGATCATGCCCGAACGGGAACTGGTCTGAATGACCTGATCAAACTGATGGATCTTACCTTCTCTAATGAGATTACGAATTGCTGTATTGACTTTCATAATTTCAAAAGCCGGAATCAGTGTACCATCTTTAGTCGGAATCAAATGCTGACAAACGACAACACGTAAAACTCTTGCCAATTGAGCCAGAACCTGTTTCTGACGGGCTGGTGGGAATTCATCAACAATTCTATCAACCGTATCAGCTGCTGAATTGGTATGTAAGGTACCCATAACCAGCTGACCGGTTTCAGCTGCTGTCATGGCAACTTCCATTGTTTTGGCATCACGGATTTCACCCAGTAAGAGAACATCTGGGCTCTCACGCAAAGAAGCCAGAAGTCCACTGAGGAAGTCTTTGGTATCAACGGTAATTTCACGCTGAATAACGATTGATTTTTTATGATTATGAACAAATTCAATTGGATCTTCAATAGTGATAATTGTCTTGTCATGTTTGGAATTGATTTCATCGATGATGCAGGCAATTGTTGTTGACTTACCTGATCCGGCAGCACCAGTGATTAAAACCAGGCCCTTATTTAAATCAGCGATATCAATAACTGATTCAGGAATATTAAGTTCATAGGGATTAGGAATACCAAATTTAATAATACGAATAACAGCTGATAAAGAACCACGCTGTAAGAAGACATTGGCACGAAAACGACCCAGGCCAGGTAAGGCAAAAGAAAAGTCATCTTCTTCACCGGTTGTATGAAAATCCTTCATCTGACGATCAATCATCGCATAAAGTTCCGTGATCATTTTTGTCAGTTCATCAGGGAAAAGTCTTTCATCACTGATCCGCACATGACGGGAATGAATTTTAAAAGTCAGTGGTAAGCCACCTACCAGGAAGATATCAGATGCACCACGTGCAATACTTTCAGTAAGAATTTCTTTTATTTCCATATTCACTACCTGCTCATAATTATATATATTATTATAACCCTATAAGGCTTATCTTTGAAATCGCATTACGTCAAAGCTATAATAAAAATAACTTATCAGGAGGCAATTATGGCAATTATTAAATGTCCGGAATGCGGAAAAGAAATATCCGATCAGGCAGAATACTGCATTAACTGCGGCTATCCGCTATCCGAAATACAACAGACTACCTATCTATCACAATATAATGACAATGAAGTGATTGAAGCCTATGATGTCATGTTAGTAGACTATGGCAATTCCAAATTCAAAACAATTTCTGACCTGGTTGATATTCTTCAGATTACCCGCAGTCAAGCCAGAGAACTCTTGTCTACTTTGCCAGTCT
>DCGB01000003.1:2275-6301 GCA_002314515.1 Solobacterium sp. UBA1789
TACATCTATAATGATATTCCAAAAGGAAATGCCGAATATCTGGCTAGACGTTTACAACTCTGCAATATCCGTATTGCCGTCTATGATCCCGTTGGCAATGTCCGCTATTTTGAACCACCGACCTATGTCAACAGACCCTTACCGGTTGTTGCCCCAATCCCTCGTCCACGTCGAATCGTTCAGCCTTCACCAATCAGACTTTTCAGACCGGCTGAACCTAAACCATCACCAATCATGAATCATAATCCAAGACCTCAGGGTGGAATGAATCATAATTCAAAACCCCAAGGTGGAATGAAAAACGATCATAGGCCCATGGACAACAAGCCTCAAAGAAAGGCCTTTAAGGGAAAATAATGTTAGTAAAGATACCCTATGGTCATCAGACGATAGACTATGAAATAGCCAGGGAACGTGTCATTACCAGCAATATTCATTTGCTGAAAAGTGATAAAGACCCAAACGAAATCGTCAAAGATGCCCTAAGCAACACAATTGATTCGCCATCATTAAGCGAACTGGCCAAAGATAAAAAGAGCTGTACTATCATCATCTCTGACCATACCCGTCCGGTTCCCAGTAAATATATCATTCCTCATTTTTTAAAAGAATTAAGAACTGCTAATCCTAATATCGATATCACCCTACTGGTTGCCACCGGCTTTCATCGTTTAACTACCAGAGAAGAACTGCTAAACAAACTTGGCGAAGATATCGTAAATAAAGAAAAAATCTTTGTCCATGATGCCAATGATATAAATGCCCATGTCAAAGTTGGAATTCTGCCATCTGGTGCTCCCTTATTAATTGATAAAAGAGCAATCAATACAGATCTGCTGATTGCCGAAGGCTTTGTTGAACCCCATTTCTTTGCCGGCTATAGTGGTGGACGTAAGTCTGTTCTTCCTGGCCTGTGTTATAAGGAAACCGTTATGGGCAATCATTGTGGTGCCTTCATTGCCAATGAAAAATCCTGCGCTGGTTCTTTAAGAGATAATCCTATCAACATTGATATGGAAGCAGCTGCCATGATGGCCAAGCTGCAGTTTATTCTCAATGTCATCATTGATGAAAATAAAAGAATAGTTGCCGCCTTTGCGGGTCATCCAATCGAAGCACATCATCATGCTTGTGACTATCTGCAGAATTACTGTGAAGCTAAAGCTGTCAAAGGTGATATTGTCATCACTTCCAATGGTGGTGCTCCTCTTGATCAGAATATCTATCAATGCGTCAAAGGATTATCTACTGCCATGGCTTCAACAAAAGAAAATGGCAAAATTATTATTTTAGCTGAATGCAGGGATGGTATTGGCGGTGATTCATTCTATCGTTCATTAAAAAACAGTAATTCAGCTGAAGAACTATTTGAACAATACACTAATACACCTCAGGATAAAACCATTGCCGACCAGTGGCAGACTCAGATTATGGCCAATGTCCTAAGAAGACATCAGGTTATCTTTATCACCAGAATAGAATTAAAAGAAATCATTGAAGACATGAAAATGACCTATGCATCAAGTCTAAAAGAAGCGCTTGAAACAGCAGGACCAGGTGAAATAACTGTCATTCCTGATGGTATTTCGGTCATAATTAAATAAAAGCTCCTAGGAGCTTTTTTAATATCTGATATTAACTAAATATAGACCATTAGGATCGATGTTGTATCTGCGAGTCGATTTATTTGAAACATCCAGCATCTTTTGAATATCCTCTAAATTCTTTTTACCTCTTCCCAGATCTATTAGCGTACCAACCATGATTCTAACCATATTTCTTAAAAAACCATCGCCGGTAACTCTGATAATTAATAAATCACCCTGCTGATTTAAGGAAAATTCACTGATTGTTCGATGCTGATCAGCTTTTTCACTATAAGGTGTGGTATTAAAAGAACCAAATTCATGTTTTCCAACTAATAAGTCAGCACCCTTTTTCATTATTTCGATATCCAGTTTAAAATAGCACTGATAAGCATAGCCAATTAAAAATGGACTCTTTTCACCTAAATTAATTAAATATTCATAAGTTTTTTCTTTAACCGAAAAACGGGCATGAAAAGATTCATCAACAATTTCAACCTTATTTACATGCATATCCTTTGGTAACAAGGCATTAAAAGAAGTCTTGACCTTATAAGGTGCTATTTCTCTATCGACATCAAAATGAAAAACCTGGGCTTTGGCATGAACACCTGCATCGGTTCGTGATGAAAAGATAATTCTCAGTCGAACGCCAAAAATTATTTTTATCACATCTTCAATTGTATCCTGAATAGCCCGACCATTAATCTGAGATTGAAATCCCACATAATTACGGCCATCATAGGCTATTTCAACCTTATATCTCATAGATAAATCCTGGATAAAATGACCAGTGTCATAACAACAAGGGAAACAAAAATAAATAAATAGTCAACAAAATGATATTTTAAGACTCTGAGTCTGGTACGTTCAGCT
The DNA here is from genome assembly GCA_002314515.1 of Solobacterium sp. UBA1789. Taxonomy (GTDB): domain Bacteria; phylum Bacillota_I; class Bacilli_A; order Erysipelotrichales; family Erysipelotrichaceae; genus Colivicinus. Next base: position 4,738 of record DCGB01000003.1, read on the forward strand.
CCGGGAATATAGCCTCTGGCTTCCATAGCATCCGCCAGTTCATAGGCTCTTTCAAATGCAACAGAAAATAATGGAACAATCAAAGAAACAATGGCCATCAGTTTTTCAGACATTGAACCCTCTTCAAAATCAACACCCCTTGATTTCTGCGAATTCATGATACGCATGGTTTCTTCAATAATTGTTGGAATAAAACGCAGGGCAATAGAAATCATCATGGCAACCTCATGGGCTGGAAAATGAATAATCTTTAAAGGGCTCAACAGATGTTCAATACCCAAGGTCAGATCTAAAGGTTTGGTAGTTGCTGTAAGACAGCTTGTCAGCATTACCATAAGTAATAATCTGACAACAATGAACAAGGTATTAAAGACAGCATCGGAATAGATATCAATAAAACTCAGATGAAGTAATAAATAACCCGTTTTAACTGATAAGACATTGATGACAAGTAAAAAGACCATCATGAAAATCATGGGCTTAAAGGCCTTAAAAATCATTCCCAGTCTAATCCTGGATAAAAAGACAACGCTTAAAACAACAATAGCCAAAAAGAGATAAACCCACCAGTTTTTGGGAATAAAAATCGAAATGATCATCAGAAACAGAGAAATGATCTTGGTTCGAGGATCTAAGCGATGGATAGTTGAATCGATCGGAATATATTTACCAAAGACTAAATTATTCATTTGATAACCCTCACTACTTCATTGACTATCATGTCCATTGTGCGTGCTTCTTTAGATATTTTGAAGCCCTTTTCTATCAATGCCTTCTTAAAGACCATTGTCTGAGGTAAAAGAAGATTATTATCATTAATCAGCTTTTCATCTTCAAAAAGATCCAAAGTTGGACCATGGTAGGCAACCTTACCACCAGACATTAAAACCGTTTCATCGGCATAGTTATAGACGACATCATTATCATGAGAAACGATGACAACAGTCTTATGGTGTTTATGATTGAGTTCAACAAAGAGATCAATCATTTCCTTTGCGCCCTTAGGATCAAGACCAGCTGTTGGTTCATCTAAAACTAATATCTTAGGATCAATGGCAAGAATACCGGCAATGGCTACTCTTCTTTTCTGACCACCAGATAAGTCCAAAGGACTGCGCTGGTACATACTTTCGGGTATACCAACCATATTTAAAGCCTTCTTGCCTCTTTCAATGGCTTCTTCTTCACTAAAACCAAAATTCTTTGGACCAAAGGCCGCATCCTTTAATATGCTTTCTTCAAACAGCTGATATTCAGCAAACTGAAAAACCAGACCTACTTCAGCTCTAAGTTTTTTTAAGCCCTTATTCTTTTCTTTGGCTACAATGACATGATCCAGTATTTCAAGACTGCCTGCACTTGGCAATAATAAGGCATTCAGATGTTCAACTAAAGTTGACTTGCCAGATCCAGTTTCACCAATGATGGCTGTAATCTTATTTTCAGAAATATTAAGATTGATATCATCCAGGGCCTTATGGGCATAAGGCATACCCTCATCATAGATATAGCTTAATGATTTGAATGTAATTGCCATAATTCATCCACCATTCCTTTCAAATCA
>DCGB01000003.1:6402-9805 GCA_002314515.1 Solobacterium sp. UBA1789
TTCAAAAACTTTCTGTGGTTTATCATGCATGAAGACCTTACCCTGATTCAAGACCAGGCAGTCATCAGCCTGCATAACTTCTTCAATATCATGGGTAATAGAGATGATGGTAAATTCACCTTCATTGTCCAGATCTTTCATTAACTTTTTAATATCTCTTTTGCCCTTTGGATCAAGCATGGAAGTAGCTTCATCAAAAATGATAATTTTTGGTCGCATTGCCAGAGCACCGGCGATGGCAACTCTTTGTTTTTGGCCACCAGATAAAGCACCTGGTTCCTTATCCAAAAAAGAACTGATGCCTACTTTTGCAGCATATTCATCAATAATAGCCGGCATCTTTTCTGATTCAATACAACGGTTTTCCAGACCAAAGGCAATATCGTCTCTAACAGTTGAACCAATAAACTGATTATCGGGATTCTGGAAAACAATACCCATCTTCTTTCTTATTTCATAGAGATTTTCCATATTGAGGGTTAAGCCATCAATAATGATTTCTCCCTGTTTTAATTCCAGGAGTCCGGCCAGTAATTTGGCAACTGTTGACTTTCCTGAACCATTGTGGCCGATTACACAGGTATAAGCACCCTGCTCAATCTTAAAACTGACGCCATCAATAGCGTTTTTGGAACTATCATATGCGTAATAAATATCTTTTACTTCAATTAAACTCATGGCTAAATTATACTACAACCGCAAAAAGTATTATAATAAAGTCAATGGATTTAATAAAAGGAGAATAATATGCCATTAGTAACATCAACAGAAATGTTAAAAAAAGCCTATGAAGGCGGCTATGCCATCGGTGCTTTCAATGTCAATAACATGGAAATCATTCAGGGTATTACTGAAGCTGCAAAAGAATGCAACTCACCAATCATTTTACAGGTATCTAAGGGTGCCAGAGCTTATGCCAACAGAACTTATTTAATCAAGCTGGTTGAAGCTGCTGAAATCGAAACTGGTTTACCAATCTGCTTACATCTTGACCATGGTGATTCATTTGAAACCTGCAAGTCTTGTATCGATGATGGTTTCACATCAGTTATGATTGATGCTTCCAGCAAGTCACTTGATGAAAATATCCGTATCACTAAGGAAGTAGTTGAATATGCCCATGCCAGAGGCGTTGTTGTTGAAGCTGAACTTGGTACTTTAGCTGGTATTGAAGATGATGTTAAGGTATCTGTTGAAGATTCATCTTATACTCGCGCTGAAGACGTTGAAAGATTTGTTAAGGAAACTGGCTGTGATTCATTGGCAATTGCTATCGGTACTTCTCATGGTGCTTATAAGTTCAAACCTGAACAGTGCACAAGAAATGAAGAAGGTATCCTGGTTCCACCTCCTCTACGTTTCGATATCTTAGAAGATGTTCAAAGAAGATTACCAGGATTCCCAATCGTTTTACATGGTGCTTCTTCTGTTCCACAGGACTTAGTTAAGATCATCAATACTAATGGTGGTAATATGCCGGATGCAGTTGGTGTTCCAGAAGAACAGTTGAGAAAGGCTGCTACTATGGCTGTCTGCAAGATCAACATTGACTCTGACTTACGTTTAGCTATGACATCTACAATTCGTAAGTATTACAACGATCATCCTGAAAAGTTTGATCCACGTGATTACTTAAAGCCAGCCAGAGAAAACATTAAGCAGCTGGTTAAGCATAAGATCACTGATGTATTAGGTTCTGATAACAAGATCTAAATAAAAAAATAAGGCTGTAAATAAACAGCCTTTTCTAATGCATAAGAAAAGCGATGATAACTCATCGCTTTTGTTGTTATTAGTCGATATCGTCGTCTTTGAGATCCTTGGCAGCAGCGGCAACAACCTTTTCTGTTATGTTCTGTGGAGCAGCTTCATAACGGTCAAAGTCAATTACATATGTACCTCTACCCTTAGTCATTGAACGAAGTTCAGTAGCATACTTCTGCATTTCAGCCATTGGTACTTCAGCATCAATTCTTGCTTCACCATCTTCAGTAGAACCAGTATCCATGATCATACCACGTCTCTTGTTGAAGTCACCGATGATATCACCAGTATATTCTTCTGGACAGATAACCTGAACCTTACCAATTGGTTCCAGAAGGATTGGGTTAGCCTTAGGGATACCATTCTTAAATGCGATACGGGCAGCAGCTTCAAATGAGTTAGGCTTAGAATCTACTGGATGGTATGATCCATCATATAATGTAGCCTTAACATTAACAACCTTACAGCCAGCTAAAGGTCCCTTAGACATACAGCTTCTTAAACCAGTTTCAACTGAAGGGAAGAAGTTCTTTGGAACAGAACCACCGAAAATCTCTTCAGCAAATACTAAACCATCATCATCTGGATTGTATTCAAATTCAATCCAAACATCACCAAACTGGCCAGCACCACCATTCTGTTTCTTATATTTACCCTGAACTTCAGATTTACCTCTGATAGTCTCACGATACTGAACCTTAGGTTCCTTAAGTTCAACTTCAACCTTATATCTTGTCTTTAACTTGGAAACAACAACATCCAGCTGCTGATCACCAACAACATATAATACCTGTTCACCAGTTTCAGCATTTCTGACAAAGTTCAAAGACTTATCTTCACTTAATACTTTCTTTAAGGCATCAGACATCTTGTCTTCATCGTCTTTTGTCTTAGGAGAAACTGCCATACCCAGCATTGGTCTTGGGAATTCGATAGCATCAAATTTAACGACCTTATCTTTTGTACATAAAGTATCATTGGTTTCTGTAACATTTAATTTAGTTAAAGCACAGATATCACCACAGGCAACCTTAGTAACCGGCAACTGGTTCTTACCACAGACAACAAATAAACCACCAGTCTTATCGCCAGTTTCCTTATTGGCATTATATAAAGGTGTAGCAGTAGTCAAAGTACCAGACATAACCTTAACATAAGTAATCTTACCAACGAAAGCATCAACAACATTCTTCCATACTAAAGCAGAGAAAGCTTCACCATCTTCAGTCTTTAATGTAACTTCGCCAGCCTTGACTTCACCCTTATCAACATATCTAGGTGCATAGTCAGCTATAAAGTCCAATAAAGCATCAACATTCTTATTACCTAAGGCAGTACCAGCAATAATTGGTTTTAAATCACCAGAAATTAAGGCATTCTTTAAACCATTCTTTAATTCTTCATCAGTGAATTCTTCACCTTCAAAGAACTTATCCATTAATGCATCATCAGTTTCAGCAACTGTTTCATTAATTGAATTTAGATAATCTGCTGCATAATCAGGTAAATTTTCACCCTTTAATACATCAGCAACTCCACCTGCAACTGGTACAGAGAAAGGAACAACACCCTGTCCATAAGCTTCTCTTAATGATTCAACCACTTTATCAAAATGAGCGTTTTCATCATCCATTTTGTT
>DCGB01000100.1:0-3503 GCA_002314515.1 Solobacterium sp. UBA1789
AGAAAACAGACACTAAAAAAAGGAAGTTAACTTCCTTTTTTAAATGAGCTTTGTTCCAGAAGAAGTACCAATTCGATTAGCACCCAGTTCAATCATTTTCGCAAAGTCTTCTTTTGAACGGACACCACCAGCAGCCTTAATCAATAATTTACACTGAACCTTATCTTTTAATAATTTAACATCCTCAAAAGTTGCACCACCAGTTGAAAAACCAGTTGATGTTTTAACAAAATCTGCACCTGCTGCCTCAATACAATCGCAGGCTTTCAGCTTTTCTTCATCAGTCAAAAGACAGGTTTCAATGATAACCTTTAATGTATGCTTGCCACAGGCTTCTTTAATTGCCTTAATTTCCTTAGTAACATAATCAAGATCATTATCTTTTAAACGACCAACATTGATAACCATATCTACTTCATCAACGCCATTATCAATACAATACTTGGCTTCAAATACTTTACATTCAGTAGCCATCTGACCCAGAGGAAAACCGATAACACAACATAGCTTAATATCTGTTCCCTTTAATTCCTCTTTACAGATATCAATGTTGCAGGGATTAACACAGACAGCCATAAAATCATTTTCAATAGCTTCTCTGCAGATCTTGCGGATAGCTTCCTTGGAAGCATCAGCCTTTAATAAAGTGTGATCAATATACTTCGCTGCTTTCATAATTATTTTCCAACCTTTCTTTAATATAATTATTAGCTAAAAGACTATCGCCCTCATAATTTATTCGCGAAAAAGCCTTATATAGAAAATGTTCAGAACCCTTGCCAAGCAACAACAGAGTATCATCTTTTCGAACCAGATCTACACCCTGTCTAATAGCCTCTTTACGGTCTTCGATGAATAAATGGTTGATATTATTATCAAGATAATTTCCAATCTTTGGTAGTACATTACTAATATCACCATCATAGGTATCATCTTCAGTAAATATACATAGATCACAGTAATTCGAAGCAAGTTTGCCAAGAGCCTTTAGTCTATCATCATTATCATCACTATTTATTGAAAATAAAACAATAATTCTACGGGATGATGAAGTAATACGACGCGAGAATTTCAAGACCTGTTCTATTGATTCTAAAGTATCGGCACAATCGCAGATAACATGGTATTCATCACAAACATTTTCATAAACACCAGCTAACTGTTTTATATTGGATATATTGTTTATAAGATAAGATAAATCAAATCCCGTCTGATGCAAAGCAGCAATGGCTGCAACCAGATTATAAACATTCGCCTGTGACAATAAAGGGCTATTGACAGTATAGGATTCATCCTTATATTTCAAGATAAAATGAGAACGATCTTTAAAAAGACGAATATCATTAATAAGATAATCACTATCGGCGCGACACCCATAGGAAAAAACCTTTTGACCACAGGCAGCTGCCAACTCATTAAACGAGATATCATCACGATTAAGAATAAAAACCGTATCATTATCCAAGGTATAAAGATAACGTTCTATTACCTCGTAATAATCACGTCCCATTTCGCGATAATCAGCAGACTGCTCGCCTGTGCAGGAGAAAACAAAACATTTTGGTAAAACTGCGTTAAGCTTTTTATAAGCCAAAGATAAGGCTGAAGCCTCAAATGTGCATAAATTTATATTACTCTTACGAAACAGATCCAGATATTTCTGATTTTCAATGATGGGCAAAGTTGGAGTAGTGTTCAATAAAATCTGATTATCATAACGAATGCCATTAACACCAATAGAAGCACATTTTTTTGTTTCGGAAGCCAATTGATTAATAATCATTGAAATGCTGGAACGACCATAAGAACCGGCAATTACATAATTATCGATATATTTAGAAGGTTCATCATAAAATGTTGCAGCTATTTTATTTAAAACATCAGAAACATCATTTACTTTGATAAAAATTGCATTTAAAGATGTATCAACATCCTGCGAATGGACAATGACATTAGCACCGTTTTTTATGGCTTCATCTATATAATCATGACCATTATCTTTAATACCATTAATACAGAAAAAAATGCAGTCTTTCATTGGTAAACGACTATCACAGGAAATCTGCTTTATTTCAATTTCTGGCGCATCTTTAAAAAGTTTATTCAGTAACATATTGTCCTATAATTCTATCATCTTCTACTTTTTCGATAAAGCTTGTTAATAAACTGCCTATTTCGAATTTACCTGGTATCTGAACATAAAAGTACTGGCGGGCATAACCATAAGAATATTTATCATCATTTTTCTCAATCAGAACCTCAACGTTTTTCCCGATAAAAGAAGAATAATATTTTTTAGATAGATCATTACTTAATTCAAGTACTTTTTTGACTCTTTCTTTTTTGAGATGTTCGTCTAAATGACCATTCATTTTATCCGCAACTGTACCCTTTTTGCGGGCATATGGAAAAACATGAATAAAAGAAAAATTAACTTCTTTTAAAAAATCTAAAGTATTTTGAAATAATTCATCACTCTCATTTGGAAAACCAGCTATTAAATCAGTGGAAATTGAAATATCAGGAATTCTTTGGCGTATATAATTAATTCTGTTTAAAAAATAAGCAGTATCATAAGGTCTATTCATTAATTTTAAAATCTCATCACTGCCAGCCTGCAAAGGAATATGTAAGTGATGTGCTAGTTTTTCATTATTTGCCATTAAATCAATAATGTCATCGCTTATTTCATTTAATTCTATTGAAGACAAGCGCAAAGTAGATAATTTATCAATTTTAAGCAAATCAGACAATAAATTATATAAATTATAGCTGCCATCATGATAGCGACCAGTATGAATACCCGTTAAAACCAGCTCACGGTTATATTCACATAATTCTTTAGCCTGTTTAATTAATAATTCATGTTGACCGCATCTTTCTCTACCCCGTGAATAAGGAATGATGCAATATGAACAGAATTGATTACAGCCATCCTGTATCTTTAAAAAAGATCGGGATTTATTGGGATATTTTTTAAAAAACAGATGTTCAAAACCGGCATTATTTAAATCACGGACTAATGAGCCTCTATAGCCTTCTTTTATTCTATTAACTATTTCATCTTTATTGGTCGAACCAACAATCAGATCAATGTCTTTGAATTCTTCTTCATTACCCCTTACCTGAGCTAAGCAGCCAATTGCACAAATAAACGAATCAGGATTATTACGACGGGCCTGATGTAAGAATTTACGGGTTTTTGCCTCAGCTGTATTGGTTACACAACATGTAAAAATTAAATAAATATCAGCCTTATCTTTAAAACTTACTTCTTTAAATTCTTTTGATAGTTCATTTCGAACATAGGTTGCTTCAAAATCATTGACCTTACAACCTAATATACACATGGCAAATGTTTTCACTGATAAGCCTCCGCTATTATACTGGCAAGATAAATAGCTGCTGTTTCCGCTCTTAAGATACGTTTTCCCAAAGTACATGATAAAAAACCGATATCTCTTAAATATGTCTGTTCCTTATCAGTAAAACCACCTTCAGGA
>DCGB01000100.1:3522-5682 GCA_002314515.1 Solobacterium sp. UBA1789
GATAAAAGTAATTGAATTCAACTTAGGAAAATTAATTTTCTTCAAACTGTCTTCTCTTTCATATGCCAGAATATTCATATCGCTTTTATAAGCCTCTATATCCTTGAGAAAACAATAATCATCTATAATTGGTACCCTATTTCTTTCCGACTGCTCAGCAGCCTCTAATGCAATCTTACGATAACGATCAAGTTTGTTATCTTTTTTAGCGGGTCTGACTATAGATCTTTCAGCAACATATGGAACAATTTTTGTTACGCCAAGTTCTGTTAATTTCTGTATACATAAATCAAAATGATCATTTTTTATCAGAGAAATAATAGCTGTAACCTCAATTGGCAACTCGTTACTATCATCAATTTCTTCAATAACTAAAGCTTTATCATCAATAAGCTCACAGATAAAAGCTTTATGATTATTGTCAATTAACCTGAATTGATAGTGATTATCTTTTCTCAAGACTTTTTTGAGATGGTAAAGAATCTCGTTATTTAAAGCGATATTATCATTAATATGTAATTCGTTATCAATAAAATACTGCTGCACTATTCTTCCTCTGCTGTACTATTATCGAATGTAACCTTTATTTTTGAAATGATCTTTTCATCAGCTTCAACGATATCGACTTTCATATTCAGATAAGTAAAAGAATCGCCGACATCTGGAATCTTATCCATCATATGAATAATCCAGGCAGACGTTGTATTAAAATCATATTCTTCCTGATCGGGCTTTAAATGGAAATATTCAAAGAAATCATCGATTTCTACTTCACAATTAACATAATAAGAGTTTTCATCTATCTTCTTGTAATATTCAACAACTTCATCATGTTCGTCGTAGATTTCGCCAACCAGTTCTTCCAGTATATCTTCCATGGTAATAATGCCAGCAGTGCCGCCATATTCATCCAAAACAACAGCCAGATGTGATTTGGTAGACTGAAGCTGTCTTAATAATGTTGATATTTTAACATGTTCTGATGTATATATGACTTTTTGTAATAATTGGGATATCTTTAAAGAATTATCCTGATGATAGTTGTAATAAAAATCTTTTTCACGTAATACGCCAATGATATTATCAACATTGTTTTCATAACAGGGAATACGCGAAAAACCTGATTCCCGGAATTTTTCTTCGATACGATCCGGATTTTCATTTAATTCACAGGCGATTACATCAACACGAGGAGTTAATATTTCGCCAACATCCAAATCGTTGAATTCAATGGCATTGGTTAATAAATCAGCTTCCATGGCATCCATGTCACCATCTTCCTGAGCTTCTTCAACCATAGTTATAAATTCTTCATCAAACATATCATCAAAATCATTGTTTGAATTAATTTTAGTAATGACATTTTCCAGTTTTTCAAATAGGAATGTTATTGGTGTAAAGATAAACATTAAAAACGAAATAATTGAAGTAACTGACATCGCAAAAACTTCCGGTTTAGTCTTGGCAATTGTTTTTGGCATGATTTCTCCAAAAACCAAAACCAGAATAGTCATAACAACAGTTGAAACTGCAACACCTTTTTCACCCATTATTCCAACAAAAAAGACAGTAGCTAAAGCTGTTGACAATATATTGACAATATTATTACCTATCAGAATGGTTGATAATAATTTTGTAAAGCGTTCAGAAATATCCAAGGTCTTTTGAGCTCTATTGTTACCATTGTTAGCAAGATATTTTAAACGTATCTTATTCATTGCTGAAAAAGCAGTCTCTGTTGCTGAAAAAAAAGCACTTAACACTATTAACAGGATAAGTAAAACAAAAATAGTATTATTATTCATCGGCAACACCTGAAGTATTTAAATAAAGTAAACTGGGTATAGGAATATCGTCCATTTATTTAATCCTTTCATCAATGAATAAATTATATCAAATATCGATAAAAAAAACAGATACATCTGTATCTGTTTAAGAACGGGTTTTGAAGAACAATGGAATATCATCGTCATCTGTATTGACAATGACTTCTTCTGTTTTTTCAACAGCTTCAGTTTCTTTTGGAACAAAAACAGTAGTTGTCTGAGCTGTATGACGGGTATTAGGCAATTCAAATCCAGTAGCGATAACCGTAACAATGATTGATTCGCCCAATGAATTATTGATGGCAACTCCATAAATAATATCGATATCATTACC
>DCGB01000100.1:5749-5897 GCA_002314515.1 Solobacterium sp. UBA1789
ATATTAATATTTGGACCACCGGTAACATTGATGATTGCTGACTTGGCACCCTTGATCTGAGCATCAAGCAACGGAGACTTAATAGCACGGGCAGCGGCATCCTTGGCCTTATTTTCACCCTGAGCCATACCAATACCAATTAAAGCAG
>DCGB01000019.1:0-2386 GCA_002314515.1 Solobacterium sp. UBA1789
ATTTTCCAGTTCATCAATATCTGGCGGAGTAATAAAGATTGATACTGCATCATCATTGTTGGCAATGATCTGTTTTGCACCATCTGTCTCAATTTCCAGAATGACATTATAACCCGCAGCCCGCTTTTCTTCGACATAAGCCCTTGGTGTACCATAGAAATTACCTACATACTCGGCATGTTCCAGTAATTCATTATTTTTAATAGCATCTAAAAAACGTTCTCTGGAAACAAAAAAGTAACTAACGCCATCTACTTCTCCTTCACGTGGCTGTCTGGTGGTCATCGAAACCGAATAACACAGGCGCAATTCCTCCATCGGCATTAATTCTTTTAATATTGTTCCCTTGCCAACTCCACTTGGCCCACTGAATATTATTAACAAACCTTTTTTCATTATGATTATTTTAGCATAGGGAATAATCGGTATAATAAAAATATGGCACTTGATGGCATTATTTTAGCAAAAGTCAAAGAAGAACTTGATACACGCCTTCCCTTCAGGATCAATCGCATTTCCCAGGCTTCAAATACGGAAATTGTTTTTAATATCCATGCACAGGGAATACGTACCAATCTTGTCATTTCTTTGCACAGTATTTATAATCACCTCTGTCTATCAGACAAAAACTACACGACCTATACTGATGCCTCAACTTTTATTATGGTACTAAGAAAATATCTGCAGAATGGTGTCATTGATAAGATTGAACAATACGAATATGACCGCTATCTTCTTCTCCATGTTCGTGCTCTTAATGACCTCTATGACGAAAAAGAATACTACCTTTCGGTAGAACTAATGGGCAAATACGCCAATCTTGTACTTATCAATAAAGAAGACATGCGCATTATTGACGCTTTAAAGAAAATACCACCCTACGAAAACAATAATCGCACTATTTTACAAGGAGCTCTTTTCTCCTATCCGCAATCTCAAAATAAAACCGATCCTTTCACAATTAATTCATTAAACCTCGAAGACTCTCTGGTAAAACAATATCAGGGCTTCTCCAAAGTTCTGGAAAATGAAATCCGCTATCGGCTTTCTAATGGTGAAAAATATTCCGATATCCTTAAGGAAATTTCTGATTCGCATTCTCTTTATTTATCCAAAGTCAAAGACGACTATGAATATCATGTCATTCCTTTAAAACATCTTTTAAAAGATTATGAAGAATACCCTCTTTTCACCGGCTTTGAAGAACTCTACTATGGCAATGATGAAAAAGAAAGAATTCGTAATGTTACAAACGATATTTTCAAATATGTCAAAAGACAGCTCAAACATTACGAAACCAAAATAAACAAACTGAATGAAAGCCTATTGTCAGCGCTCAATCCTGAAAGTGACCGAGAAAATGCTGACCTCTTATATACCTACTCTGATTTAAATAAAAAAGGTCTCAAAGAAATAACACTTAGAGATTATGATGACAAAGAAATAACTATAAATCTTGATCCCAGATATTCCATCAAAGACAATGCCAACCGTTATTATCAGACCTATCAGAAAAAACGTAAGTCCATTTCCTATATCAAAGAACAGCTGGAAATAGCCAGTAACGAAAAAGAATATTTTACTGCCATCTCTCAACAGCTATCTCTGGCCAATTATAATGATGCCCTGGATATTAAAGAAGAGCTGACAAGATATGGTTATTTACGCAATAAGACCTTCAAACAGAAAAAGAAAAAGAAAATTGGACTCTATCAGTGTACTTATCGCAATTATTTAATTACATTTGGCAAAAACAATCTTCAAAACGACTTCCTGACCTTTGACTATGCCAAAGCATCATATATGTGGTTTCATGCCCAGGGTTATCATGGTTCGCATCTGATTGTTGACTGCAGTGAACCTGATGAAGATTTGATCAGAACCTGTGCCAACCTGGCTGCCTGGAATTCCCAGGGTCGCTATTCCGGATCTGTGCCTGTTGATTACTGTCTGTGTAAAAACATCAAAAAAATCAAAGGAGCCAAAGCTGGTTTTGTCTCCATTCGTAATCAGAAAACTATCTATATTGATCCTGAAGAAAATAAAAACCTGGATATTAAGGCTATTTAATACCCAGGTATTTTTTTAGACTGACAACCTCAAAAGGTTTTAGTAAACGATATTCGCCTGGACGCAGATTACCTAATTCAATATTAGCCTCCCTGATCCGATGTAACTTAATCACCTCATAACCTACAGCCTGCAACATTCTTCTGACCTGACGATTCTTACCCTCATGGATAGTAACCTCCAGGAAAGAAGTGTTTTTATTTTCATTGGTTCTAATTAATCTTACCTTAGCAGGAGCTGTCTTATAACCATCAATGTAGACACCAGCTTCCAGCTTTCTAAGCTTATCATCACTTATTAAACCATTAATGGTATA
>DCGB01000019.1:2398-5733 GCA_002314515.1 Solobacterium sp. UBA1789
AATCTCATAAGTTTTTTCAACCTCATATTTAGGATGCAACAAGGCCTGCATCAGATCACCATCATTGCTCAAAAGGATTAAACCGCTGCTATCATAATCCAAACGACCCAAAGGATATAGACGATATTCACTTTCAATCAGATCAACAACCGTAATACGACCACGATCATCACTGGCTGATGAAATGACATTCTTTGGCTTATTTAAGAGATAAATAACTTTTTCTTCTCTGCCTAAAACACGGCCATCAACAGTGATTTTATCCTTTGATTCAGCCTTATCACCTAAGACTGCGACCTTATCATTGATTAAGACCCGGCCTTCTTTAATCAGTTCTTCGGCTTTTCTTCTTGAACACAGTCCGCTGTCTGCAATAATTTTCTGGACTCTTTCCATAAATCCTCACTCCTTGTCTTAATAAATGAATCATAAACAATCTGTATGCAACCCCATAAACCCACAACAACGATACCAAAGAGATCACGTATACTCTTTAAATGATCAGGTTCGCTATTGGCATTGGTAAAATGCTCAAAGTCATTTTCCAGATCATAGATATTATTGCTGTCTTTTCTAAGCAATACATAGTCGCCACTTTCATCACCAATAAAATAGACATAGTCTTTAGACTGCTTAGTCCGGCATTTAATGATATTACCATCACCATCCAAATGATAGACGCTATAGACCACATCATCACGATCAGCCTTAAGAGAAATAACCAAAGGATAATCCGGCTCTACCTCCTGATAATTAATCTGGAAATGCAGACTAAAACTCTGTTCTTCATCAAAACCATAGGCCTTGGAATAGTTATCAATAATCAGTCGACTCTTCTCATGACAGCTGCCAATATTTACATAAACAATATTCTTAAACAGGGTGCTGTGATTACTGAAGGCAAAATTCAAACCCGAAATACCCATTTCAAGCTCATTATCTTCAATGACATGGCTAAGACCCGAATCATAATTATCCAGATTTCTTATTTCTTCAAAATTGAAATAATAATCAACCAGCTCCAGATTTTCTTTTAGTTTCTTNNNNTGTCACTTTCTGAAAAATAGTTCTGACTTAAAGTCGCAATGATTTCGTTTCGACGACTATCCAGATCCATTGAAACTTCAACTTCCGTATCAACTGTCTTTCCACAATAACTGATAGTCATGGTTTGAACTGAGGCATCAGTATTATCATAAGGACCAACCATATCCGTACTTATATCCATGATCTTCTCGCTGCCATCGGCATAACAGACTTTTATTTTGCCACCAGAAAGATCATAGCGATAATTGTATTCAATGACCTTCTCAAAAGCTTTATATAGTTCAATATGATCAATTTCCTTATATTTAGCCTTATAGGTAATGCCATCTTCACTCTCATATTTCAGAAATTCATAACCACCTTTTTCAGCCGCCACAAAATCCAGATCATCTGTATTCAAAACCTGCAAACGCAAAACAGACTCGCCAGCAATTTTACCGCCATCGCAATCAATCACCACACTCTTATATTCCTTTAGATCTATGGCGTTCTCATATAAAAGCAGATCAATATCATCTTTACGGACATAAGCCTGCGATTTATCAAAACTGTAGACATTGTCGTTATTAAAAGAGGAATCAAGCTGAACCAGGTAAGAATTCTCATTTTCTTCAAGAATAATCAGAGAAAAGACGCCCTTGACATCATCCTTATAAAAGATGTTACTTAATGAACTATCACTATAAAAAGTAATGTTCTTATCACCATTAATAATGCCCAGGCAATAATTTCCATAGTCCTTCTGTCCCATGGCCTGATCAAAACTGAAACAATTGGCAGCAGCCTTCTCACCCCAGTAAGGATCAGAGGCATACATGACATTCATACCGCCAGCCTTATCACCAAAGAAAGTACCATTGTAATTACGGGAATGATAATTGGCATAGGAACCGGAAACATAGTAACGGGCATGGGCATAAACAGAATTGCTGACACTGCGATAGCGGGATGCGTTACGCTCAACATCTGAATCAAAAGCCGCATGACCAAAAAGATTGTTACGGGTAAAACTTAAAGCCGACTTGCCATAAGCTGACTCATTACAAGCCAGTCCCAGCATCATTAAGGCATTAGCCCCATAGATATCCTGATAAGTTGTAAAAGCGCTGTAATTACCATACAACTGAGAATAATTGACACAGTCATTGGCGCTATCACGATTGACATCCTTATAGGAATAAATACGGCCATTAAAACCTAAAATATTATTAAAATAATTTTCAATTTCCTTTACAGAATAATTTGTCTTACTGCGATGAGAAAGATACTGGAAATAATTGAAATAAGCTTCATTGTTTACAGCATTAGAGTAATCATTATTTATAACTGCATCACTAAGTTCATAAAAATCCTTAAAGAAATAGTGACCATCATAAGAATAATAAATTCCATCTTCCAGATTGCTATAATCCAGCAATAAAGAAAAGCGATAAAAATCAGTATCAAGCTGACTCTTGACATCGTGATATAAATAGCCATCTTTAACCCGATATGCTGAAGGTCGGACATCCATTAGTTCATAAGGTCTCAAGATAACAGAATCCTTATCAACATGACCCTCATCACCCGCAATCATAAAATAAACAACGCTATCATTCTTAGTTGTCTTCAGGTACAAGGCATCAGCACTGTAACAGCCATTTAAGTAAGCCTCCTGTTGCATTGTATCGCTGTAATAATTGGTAGTTAACTTACATTCATCACCGCTCTTAAATTCAACGACACCATATTCCATTCTTAAAACCTCATCCTTTTTATAAAGGACAAGATTTGAATAATCATCCTTAAAATGCTTATAGGCGGCAACAGCACTTTCATAATCGCCAAAAGACCTTATTACCTCTTTAACACCCTTGCTGACATCGGCAATCACATAGTCATTTTCCTCTGCCTTAACAAAAACAGTCGTAAAGACAAACAACAAAAGAACCAATGCGCTTATTCTTTTTAACATAATCTAATATTATAATAAAAACAGTAATAAAAGGAGAAATATATAATGCCTGAATACATGCCATCCTGCGATACTTTAGTCGTTACCGGTAAAAATACTAAAAGCGGACAGAATCTCTTTGCGAAAAATTCTGACCGCGATGTCACTGAAGCCCAGGTTCTAAAGTTCTTCCCCGCTGAAGACCACCAGCCTGGTGAAAAACTTAAATGTACTTATCTGGAAATCCTCCAGACACCACATACTTATGCCATGATCGGATCCCAACCCTGGTGGATCTGGGGCTTTGAACACGGTGTCAATGAATGGGGCGTAGCCATAGGCAATGAAGCCGAAT
>DCGB01000093.1:0-3246 GCA_002314515.1 Solobacterium sp. UBA1789
CGAAGCCACCCATACCATGACCCTTAAAGTGAGAAAGAACTAAACAGGAATCATAATTAGTAATTGTCTTACCAACAACATCCTTCTTTAAAATCTTGCCTTCTGGATAATCGATTACAAAATCCGGACCTTCAGCATCCATAACATCAACGCGATCCTCACCGAAAGCAGTAACCCAACCATGGTCTTTCATTAACTGCTGATGAGTATCACCCTTAAGTCTTGGGCCTGGATAAGCTGTACAACATTCAATGATTGTACCATTTACCTTATCAACCATTGGCTTCCAGAAATTAGGACGAATGAAGTTCTGATTACCACCCTCACCTGAATGAACCTTGCAGGCAACCTTACCAGGTAATTCAACACCTAATGCTTCATACATCTTAATAACATTAGCTGGTGAAATTTTACGTGAAAAATAAACTTTTGATTTTGCCATATTATTTACATCCTCCTGCTTATATTCTAACCCAAAAGAAAAGTCATAGCATCAGCTATGACCATTTTCTTATTTGTCTAAATCAATCAGTTCATATTCATCTGAACCATATCCTAAGGCTACAGCATCAGGAATGATAAACTGACCATGTCTGCTTTCAATTCTTTCAATTAATTCAGCCTTACCTGGATCATTTGAAGCATAAACAGCATCCAGACAAGCCTTATCAATAGCAACCGGATCCAAAGAAGCAAACATACCGATATCAGCCATACAAGGCGGAACAGCAGTTGGCATACAGTCGCAGTCAACAGAAAGATCTCTGGCAACGGAAATGAAAGCCATCTTGCCATCAAAATGCTTAACTACAGCACCAGCAGCATCAGCCATACAAGTGATGAAATCATCCTGCTGAGCCGCAAAAGCTCTTCTGGTACCTGGATCATCACACTGACCAGCACTATGAATTAAAGACTTACCAGCACTTGAACCAAAACCGATAGATAACTGCTTCAAAGCACCACCGAAGCCACCCATACCATGACCCTTGAAATGAGAAAGAACCAGACAGGAATCATAATTAACGATTTCCTTACCAACAACATCCTTCTTTAAAATCTTGCCTTCTGGATAATCAATAACATAGTCAGGACCCTCAGCATCCATGATAACTACACGATTTTCAAATTTCTTATTCCAGCCATGATCTTCAATAACCTTCTTATGACCTTCAGTAGTCAAACGGGCACCAGGATAAGCGATATTACATTCAACGATTGTACCATCAAGCTTATCAACCATTGGCTTCCAGAAATTAGGACGAATGAAGTTCTGGTTACCAGCCTCGCCGGTATGAACCTTGCAGGCAACCTTACCAGGTAATTCAACGCCTAATGCTTCATAAAGCTTAATAACATTAGCTGGTGAAATATTTCTTGTAAAATAAACTTTTGATTTTGCCATTTTTATATCCTCCCTGATATATTCTAATAAATTAATTTATTAGTTTAATTAATATACTTTGGCTGCTTCTTCGCCATTCAAAACACGAAGAACACCCTGAGTCAGAGCCAGCATCTCATCCTCACCCGGATAAGCGATAACCGGTGCAATTGATTCTGTATATTCTCTGATGCCTTCTACTATTTCCTTACCATAGGCAATACCACCAGTTAATAGAATGGCATCGATTTCACCCTTTAAAGGAACAGCCATCATACCAATATTCTTGGAAACATCATAAATATAGGCATCAAGCAATTCCTTACATGCCTTATCGCCTTCATTGGCCTTTTTACGAATCTCCTGGAAATCATTGGAACCTACATAGCCAACAGTACCACCGTTGACAACAATCTTACGATACAGTTCGGCAAAAGAATACTTGCCAGAGAAACACAGTTTTACTAAATCACCAGTTGGCAATGTACCAGTTCTATTTGGTGTAAATGGGCCATCACCATCTAAGGCGTTATTGACATCAATAACCTTGCCCTTACGATGAGCACCAATTGAACAGCCACCACCCATATGGCAGACAACAACATTGACATCCTCATATTTCTTACCGTTTTCCTTGGCATATCTTCTGGCAATAGCCTTCTGATTTAAGGCATGGAACTTGGAAACACGTGGTAATTCTGGTAAACCTGAATAACGTGCGATATCAATCAGCTCATCAATAACTGTTGGATCAACAGTATAAGCCTTTTTACCAATCTCATCAGCAATATCACGAGCCAGAAGACCACCTAAATTAGACGCATGTTCGCCTCTTTCAGCCTTAGTCAGATCATCAACCATTTTATCTGATACTTCATAAGTACCACCGCTAGGTAAGGCCTTTAATAAACCACCACGACAGGAAATGGCATCAAGGTCATAAATATCATAACCATTCTTCTTTAAATCGTCTCTGATCAGCTGAATACGATAATCCTTCTGTGAAATAATCGAAGGGAATTTTCCTACTTCCTCAGCCGAATGCTTAATATTGTTGGAATACAACATTGTTTCATCTTCATAAACAGTAATCTTTGTTGAAGTTGAACCCGGATTAATAGCTAAAATCTTATAGCCCATATCTTTATACCTCACTTTTTACAATGATAAGTTTACTAAAGAAAAAACTTTAAGTAAACATAAAAACTAGATTAACGACAGCTGCTCATGACAAAGAGGAAAATCCCGCAAATAAGCAAAACATTCATCAGGATCGGCCATGATATTGTTCTTTCGGCAAACATCCTTAAAAATCATCATTAATTCTTTATTATTAGGACTGTTTAATTCATAGGCATTGCCATATGTTTTAATATATTTTTCCTTTAAACCGGGAAAATATTTATCAAGACAGGCATAATAATATTCCCTGTCACCCTCTCTTAAAGTCAAACCCATACCAAAACAAATGATGCCTTTAACCTCAGCCTTCACACAATAATCCAGAATACCCAAAAGGTTTTCTCTACTATCATTGATAAAAGGCAAAAGCGGTGATAACCAGACTACAGTCGGAATCCCTCTTTCCCTGCAAGCCATCAGAACCTCAAAACGTTCTTTAGTTGAAGAAACATTAGGCTCAATAATCTTACAAAGTCTTTCATCATAAGTTGTCAGCGTCATCTGCACAACCGCCTTGGTTTTCCTGTTGATATTATCAAGAAGATCTATATCCCGCATGATTCTGTCTGATTTAGTCAGAACCGTTGCCCCAAAACCATAGTTATAAATCAGCTGCAGGCATTCTCTTGTCAGCATAAGCGTAGATTCAATATGCAGATAGGGATCACACATACTGCCGG
>DCGB01000093.1:3329-5795 GCA_002314515.1 Solobacterium sp. UBA1789
GACCTCAATATCCTCAAAATCATGGTCAAAACCATAACATTTACTGCGACTATCACAATAGATACAGCCATGACTGCATCCCCGATAGATATTCATGCCATTATTATTTGAAACTAAACCCTTAACTCTGACCTTATGCATTATCTTTTGTTCTGTTGCCAATCTTCATTGAGTTTTTTAAGTAAAATAATCAGTTCTTCCTTTTCTTCATCAGACAAGGCCCTATAGACATCTTCTTCCTTCCTGTTTTTTAGAAGCTTAAAAGCTGCCTGACCCTTTGGAGTTAAGGACAAAAGATTATCAGTTTCTTTGACAAATAATCTTTGTTTTAATTTTGATAAAGGTTCATTTAAAGCCATTGGTGATAGACCCAGATTCCCGACCACTTCATCAACAGTCAAATCATTAGCTCCCAAAGCCATAATCACCATATCAGCAATCTTTGGACCCTTCTGAATACTGAAATTTCGGCTGCATAATGTTAACTCACGATTTAAAGCCCGATTCAGATCCATATTAGAATTTAACTATCCTTGTTTCCTTGCCAAATTCAAAGAAAGCAGCTGAAACATTTTCAATAAATAAGACCTCAGTATTATCATCATTTTCATCATAAATTGACCTCAATTCTGGATAGAGATCAAGCAATGCTTTCTTAGCTGCAACAGAATCATCACTGATAGCCCGGCCTCTGACTCTAATCCAGGATGATCCATTCCTGCAGGCACAGATTTCAATATCCGGATTAGCTGCCATCTGCTTGGACATTTCCTTAATCTTACCGGTCTGAATATAAAGCTTGTCATTATATACCATCAAAGCACCAATAGGCCTGATTCTTGGTTTGTCGCCATCAACAGTTGCCAGATAAAAGATTCCACATTCTTTCAAATAATCAAAAACTTCCTGCATAACTAGCCTTCCATTCTGATATTTTTAATAACAATATCAACCTTATCATCATTGATATCAACTTCAAAATATACTGCGTCCGGTTTGCCATCACCATTGATATTTTCAGTTAAAGAACCACAGGTATAGAAAGGAAGACCCTCGACTTCATTAACCCTTGTCCAATGCTGATGACCATTGAAACAGGCTAAAACATGATGATTCTTTAAAACATCTCTAACCTCATCGTATTTCATCATATAAGCTTTAATTGGATTAGACGCAAACCAGTAACTTCCTGTCATATCCTCTGGGAATAGACCATAGTGTGTTAAGACAATAACCGGAAGCTTATTATCAGCCAGGTCATTCTTTAACCAGACTAAATCATCATCAGAAACATATTGGGTCCTGACGACCTTATCACCCTCATAAATAAAGGTACCTAAGACAACAAAGTGATAGCCACAACAGTCAAAACTATAAGAAGCTTTGTCATTTCCACAATATTCAAGCATTTCCTGGCGTGTAAAAAGACACTTAATATCATGATTGCCCAACAAGGAGACATGTTTAGCCTTAAAAGTCTTTACATAGTCATAAATGAAGCGAACATTTTTCAGATCTCTTTCATGATCACCAAAATCTTCAACCAGATCGCCCAGATTGACAACCAGATCATAAGTTTTTTCTTTTTCAATTTCCTTTAATCTGTCGATTAACGGCAAAGCATAGGCTGTCAGCTTGCGACTATCCCGGGACCCTGGGGCATAATGGACATCAGAATACATTAATATTTTCATCTAGGTTCTCCTCCTGATTTTTATATTGTGATATCTTCATAATCATATATGAAAAGAAAGTTAAATCATTTAGCATCTCCGGATGCCATTGTACCGCAAAGATCTTATCTTTACTGATAGCTTCAATAACACCATCATCGCTGCTAGCACAGATCTTGAATCCTGTAGCCACTTTATCAATACCCTGATGATGCAAGGAATTGACACCGATTCTATCTTTCTTATAACAATCAAACAAAAAACTATCTTTAGTGATATTTATATCATGACGATCTTCTTCATTCAATGAATGCTCAGGTCTGTGCTGATATAAACTGCCACCAAAATAGACATTAATTATCTGCAGGCCCCGACAGATTCCCAGAATAGGCTTATCAGCTTTGATAAAAGCTTTAATCATTTGAAAATCAAGTTCATCATTGCGATTATTAACAAAATAAGTTTCCTTTATCTTTTCAGCTCCATAATATTCAGGATTGACATCAGCACCACCTGTAAGCAGCAGAAAATCACAGTGTTCAGCAGCAAAATCTGCCATATTTCCATTATTGAAAGTCAGGGTTTTAACACCCAGTTTATCCAAAACATCCTGATAATCTACACAGGTATAATAAACCTGTCCTTCTTCTTTAAAATAGCGGTTTCTTTGAACTATTGCCGTAATCATACTTTAAATCTATCACAATTAATATGATAAAATAAAAACGTATATAGAAAAATAAGGAGGAATTAATATATGGGCTTAATTCAAGCTGCCATCGGTTCTGTTGCT
>DCGB01000093.1:5829-9761 GCA_002314515.1 Solobacterium sp. UBA1789
TTATTTTGTATGTGATGCCATGGACGATCAGACTTTGATGGTCAAGGGTACAAAAAAAGGAAAATCCGGATTATTTGGTGATCCTGATATCATTTCTGATGGTTCAGGTATCGTTGTTGCGGACGGTCAGTGTGCTTTAATCGTCGATGAAGGACAGATTCTTGAAGTTGCTGCTGAACCAGGTAACTATACATTTGATACATCATCTTCTCCATCCATTTTCTCTGGTGGTTTACAGGGTATTAAGGATACTTTCGCTGAAATGGTTGGCCGTTTCACATATGGTGGTGTTGCCGCTAAAACTCAGAGAGTTTACTTCGTTAATACAAAAGAAATCATGGGCAATATGTTTGGTACTGCCACTCCTATCCCATTCAAGGTTTCTGATCCATCTATCAATCTTAATCTTCTGATTTCTTTACGCTGCAATGGCGAATATTCATTCAAAATTGTTAACCCATTACTTTTCTACAAGAACGTAGCTGGTAATCAGAGTAGCGCTTATAACAAAGAAACCTTAGTTGGCATGATGAAGTCAGAAATGCTGACTGCTATGCAACCAGCTTTCGGTAAGCTGTCTGCTATGCATATCGACTATACAGAAATTCCATTACACACAATGGAACTTGCTGATGCCTTAAATGAACAGTTAAGTGAAAAGTGGACAAATGGTCGTGGTATTAAGATTGTTTCCATGGGCATTAATTCAATTTCTGCTCCAAAAGAAGACGAAGACCGTATTAAGAACCGTCAGATGTCTGCAACTCTGACAAGTGCTCAGGATATTGCAGCTACTCTAGCTCAGTCTCGTGCTGATTCTATGCGTGATGCAGCCAATAATCCTAATGGCCCAGCTGTTGCTATGATGGGTGTTAATGCCATGGGTGGCGATGATGGTTTATCTCAGGCCTTAAATATTGCAGCACAACAGCAGGCTGCTGCACAGACTGCTCCAAAGGCTGACAGCTGGAAGTGTCCAAAGTGTGGTGCTACTGTCGGTGGCAACTTCTGCTCTGTATGTGGCGAACCTAAACCTGCTCAGGCTGCTGGTGGTTTCTGCCCTAACTGTGGCAAACCAGTAGAAGCTGGTTCAAAATTCTGCTCTAACTGCGGTAAGGCTCTTTAAAGTATTGATTTACAATCAGAATTAAGGTCGCTATTAATAGCGACCTTTTCTTATTTCCTTTATTTTTTCAACAACAGCCCGGCCATAAAATCCAAAGCCCAAATCATTTGGATGCAAACCATCAGGCGCATAGAAGTCACCATGGGCTGGATAATATGCTGATTCAAGATAATACATTCCCTCAGCCAAGGCAGTCTCTTTAATGATTTCCATGGCATCTTTTAACGTGTATGGAAAAACCATGTCCCGCATCCGACCCTTTTCATCAACACGGGGAATCGGCAATATTACCAGAACATCTTTATCATTAAATAATTCTCTCAATCTTTTTAAATAAAGCTGACATCTTTTCTTAAACTCTTCACGATTATCAAGCTGTGAAAAATCATTGGTACCATAGGCAACTGTAATCAGATCCGGATTGATATCTCTTAATTCATCAGCTAAAGTTTTACTTTCGAAATAGTAACCACCACAACCCTGATTAATTACTTCAGCATCAAAACTGCGCATGACAATATTCGCATAAGTCAAAGAAGGATGCACACAGTGATAACCCTGGGTAATAGAATCACCTAAAGATAGTATTTTATAATCCTTGTTTACATATTCAATCCTGCTGTTATCACTTAAAATGACCTTTTGAATCTTCACTTCACATGACCAGGGGAAATATAACTGAACATGATGAAGGCCCTCAGGCAAATTAAAACTCAACACTGAATAATCACTGCTTAGAGATTTATGGTCATAAAAACAGTTGTCAACATATAAATCAAAATCTGCCAGTATACGACTGGTGCATTCAACTATCTTAAAACGTAATCCTAATAGATTTGAATCTGTTAGGAAATCAAAGCTTATATTCGCATTGCCAAGGCAATGGGAAACATAGTCAGTATTGCGCTTAATGCCATCTTCCTTATATTGCTGCAACTGCTTTGTTGTAAATCGTTTAAAGCGCAGATAAGTATCATCCTCATCTATATTTAGATAATTATGACTTATTTTGATGATTTCTTCTTTTGTCAGTTCCATTATTACTCCAAAAAAAGCGGAAGGTCCGCTTTTACATTTTTTCCGGTGCTGTAATACCGAGATAATCCAAAGAATTCTTTAAAACAATACGTGTAGCCTCTAATAAAGCCAAACGTTCATTAGTGAGTGCCTCATTTTCCTTATCAATAATCTTGCATGATGCATAGAAAGAATGGAAATATTGAGCTAACTTCTGAATATAATTACATAACTTATTTGGTGAACGCGTTAGAGCTGCGTCGGCAATAACTGCTGTATATTCGTTGATATGTTTCAATAAATCAACTTCTTTTTCATCGTTCAATAAGACATATTTATCCTGGTCTTTAATAGATGGAGCCTGTCTTAAAACAGAGCAGATACGGGCATAGGCATATTGAACATAATAAACCGGATTTTCATTGGACTGTGTTCTGGCTAATGTCAGATCAAAATCAAAGTGTGTATCCAAAGCCTTAGACAGGAAGAAATAACGGGTACAGTCAACACCGATATCATCGCACAATTCACGAATAGTAACTGCATTACCAGTTCGCTTTGACATCTTAACTTCAACGCCATTTTCAACCAGTCTGACCATCTGAACAATATCAACTTCCAAAGAGCCAGCAGGATAACCCATGGCCTCAATAGCTGCCTTCATACGTGGGACATAACCATGATGATCTGCACCCCAAAGATTTACAAGCTTTGTATAGCCTCTTTCAAATTTATAAATATGATTGGCAATATCTGGTGTCAGATAAGTATAGAATCCATCACTCTTGCGTAATACACGATCTTTATCATCGCCATATTTGCTGGAACGGAACCAAAGGGCACCATCCTTTTCATAAGTGAGATCCATATCAATCATCTTCTGCAGAACTTCTTCAACCTTGCCAGACTTGGTAAAAGATTCTTCTGAAATCCAGGAATCAAATTCGCAGCGATAATAATCTAAATCATTCCTGATTCTTTCCATTTCCAGACGCTTGCCCTCTTCTTTAAAATAAGCCAGCGTTGTTTCTTCGCTTTCTTTCAGCCATTTGTCGCCATCGACTTCTTTAATTTTTAGCGCGATATTTTTAACATCTTCGCCATGATAGCCATCTTCTGGCAAAACAAAGTCCAAACCAAAAGATTCACGATAACGTGCATTAATGGAAAGAGCCAGCATATTCATCTGATTGCCAGCATCATTGACATAATATTCTCTTAAAGTATCATAACCGGCGGCTTTCAATAAACGGCAGGTACTATCACCCCAGGCAGCACCTCTGGCATGACCCAAATGTAAGATACCTGTTGGATTGGCTGAAACATATTCGACCAGAACATGTTCACCCTTACCGGCATCTGATTTGCCATAGTCAGCACCCTGTTTTTTTACCGTATTGATGACATCGCCCAAAGTTGTACGATTAATACGAAAATTAATAAAACCCGGACCGGCTATTTCAATACTGCTGACTTCTTCAGCTTTCTTTAAAATACCTTCTTTCAATACAGCGGCTATGTCCTGTGGTTTTTTCTTAAGAATTTTTGTTAAACGCATGGCAATATTTGTTGAATAATCACCATTGCTGGAATCCTTAGGAATTTCAATCATTATGACACCGGCATCCGGTACATAATCAAACTCTTCCTTAATTACTTCACCTATTACACCAATCAGTTTTTCTTCAATTTTATTCATAAAAGTATTATAACATGAATTGCATTTTTGACTGGGAAATGTTAAAGTAAGATGTGTTGTATGTCTAAGTAGCTCAGCTGGATAGAGCAT
>DCGB01000093.1:9781-10009 GCA_002314515.1 Solobacterium sp. UBA1789
ACGGTCGGGGGTTCGAGTCCCTCCTTGGACGCCACTTTGTATTAAAGTACTGTTATCAGTACTTTTTTTGTATAAAAAAATAAGCCTAAGCTTATTTTTCTATTTATCAAGTCGCTGTCTTTCAACAAGTTGTGCAAAGAGTCCGTTCTTGGCAATCAGCTCCTCATATGTACCATCTTCCTTGATCTTACCATCTTCAAGATACAGGATGCGATCACAATGTTTAAT
>DCGB01000093.1:10098-12807 GCA_002314515.1 Solobacterium sp. UBA1789
ACCTGTTTCTGTGTAATATTGTCTAAGGCTGAAGTTGCCTCATCAAAAATCAGAATCTTTGGCTTAGGTGCAATAGCCCTGGCAATCATCAAACGTTGACGCTGACCACCGGAAACACCGCCTGAAGTACCTGTCAGATAGGTATTCATGCCCATTGGCATTTGTCTGATATCTTCGGCAATACCAGCTAATTCAGCAGCCTCCCAGGCATCAGACACTTTTAATTCTGGGGCAGAAATAACAATATTGGAATAGATATCACCCTGGAAAAGCTTGCCATCCTGTAAGACAACACCAATCTTTCTTCTTAATGACTTTAAGTTAATTGTCTTGATATCCTTGCCATCATAATAAATTGTTCCCAACTGCGGTTTATTGAAACCAAGCAACAAACGAATCAGTGTTGACTTACCACATCCGGTCTTACCGACAATCGCAATATACTGGCCACTATTAATTGTTAGTGACAGATTATCAATAATATTAGGCATACCCTCATCATAGGCAAAAGAAACATTATTTATTTCAATACGGCCACGTAATTCAGTAATAATTTCCTTGTTTTCTGACAATTCCGGTACTGTCTCCAAAATAGGCTTAGCCATTTCGATAGTTGGGCGTATATTGGCAAAAGTCAGAACAATAGAAGCTAAAGATGAAAAAGCACCAAAAACCATACCATAGGCTGCATTAAAGGCATTGTATTCAGCCAATGAAACACCCGTGCTTAAGGCAATAAAATACATGACAATAGTACCAATGGTTGAAATAGCCAAAGAAATAACACCATTGATCTTAATAAACATTGGTGGATTATAGGTATTTTTAACCGATTTAGCATAGATATCAGCCCAACGGGCAAAGGCTCTCTTTTCAGCACCGGCAACTCTGATTTTCTGTATACCATTGATTGTTGCATAAGATAAACCAGATAATTTGGCGCCATATTCCATATTTTCCTTACTCAGGCTTATCTGGGCTAAGGAAGAAACAATAGAAAAGGCAATAGTTACAAAAATAATTATCAATGATGGAACAACCAGACTTGGGGCATAATGGAAAATTGAGAAAATATATGCCAAAGAGAACAAAGATGTAAAACCGGTATTGAAAATAGTTGAAACCAAAGTAGAACACAGGTTATTGACATAAGAAGTACGGGAAGAAATTTCACCACTTGAATAATTGTGGAAGAAATCAGCCGGTAAAGACAACACACGCATCATTGTTGCAGCCTGAACACAAACTGACATCTTGGAATTAACCTTTTCTGAATACATTGACCGATAAGTTGTAAACAACATATTGGAAATCTGAACACAGATATAAAAGATAATCGTTGAAATCAGTAAAGACAGAGAACTGCTTTCAATGAGCGACGAATACATAAAATAAGATAAACGTGGAACCAGCAGACCAATAAGCGTACTTAAGCCCATAAATATCAGCATAATAGCGATATCACTAGGTGTTCTGGTTGAAATTGAATATTTTAAAAGATCCGCTAATGACAGTTCTCTTAACGGGAAAGGACGGTAGAAACAGATGGCATCCTTATCAATCAGGTCACAATTCTTTTTGTTTATTTTGGTAAATTTACCACCAGAAAAGAACTTATAACCAAGGCCATCTGGAATTAAGGCCACTATGGAATCATCATCAATCTTACGACCCAAAAAGGCACCATAGGCATCTTTGTACCAGCCCTCAGTTAAACGGACATCACGATACATAATGCCATGAGGACCACAGATATATTCCAGCTGTTCATTGAGATCGCTGACTTTTTCAGGAACTTCAGTATTGATCTTGCAGCCATAGTATTTTAAAACCTGCTCGATAGCACTGCGAGATACTTCCGAACCGGCCAACATTGATTGTTCGCCATTTATTGATTGCGCTATCTTAACAAATGAATCATTAAATAATTCATCATCCGATAGTTTACGCTGCTTTATTTGCTCATCAAACCAACTCATGATCAACCTCTTTAGTCACTTGTTACCAGCTGAGTATAAAGACCACCCAGTTTCATCAATTCCTCATGTGTGCCTCTTTCTTTGACAACACCATGATCCAAAACAATTATTTCATCACAATCTCTGATCGTTGAAAGACGATGAGCGATAATGATACAAGTTATACCACGATCCTTAATAGCCTGAACGACATTGTATTCAGTAGTGGCATCCAAAGCACTGGTAGCCTCATCCATAATACAGATAGTCGGATCTTGAGCTAAAACACGAGAAATTTCCAGTCGCTGACGCTGACCACCGGAAAAATCCTTACCACCTTCAGTTAAAACCTGATCATAGCCATCCTTACGCTGCATGATATCACTGTGCAGTTGAGCATCACGGGCAGCCATTATCATTTCAAAATCCTGAATCGAATTATCCCACATTTTGATATTATTACGAATCGTATCTTCAAAAATCGTCACATCCTGATCAACAACTGCCAAAGAACCCGTCATTACTGAACGATCAATTTCTTCTATTGACTTACCATCAAAGAGAATTTCTCCACTCCACGGTTTGGCCAAACCACTGATAAGTTTTGATAAAGTTGACTTACCACAGCCAGAAGCACCAACAAAGGCCACATGAGAACCTGGTTTCAAAGTCATATTGAAATCCTTAATTAAAGGGGCTTCCAAACGGGAATAGCCAAATGTTAGATTTTTGATTTCAACATTACCAGTCA
>DCGB01000093.1:12825-13017 GCA_002314515.1 Solobacterium sp. UBA1789
CTTGGTATATGAATCGGTTTTTACCCTCTTTTCCTCATTAAAGACAAAGTCAACAGGGTATTCCATGACATCATCAATACGTTCCATCTCTGTCCGCATTTCCTGCAGTGTCTGAGATGCACCAATCAAAGAAGAAACCGGTGACAGGAAACTGCTCAAATAACCCTGGAAAGCCGTAATCATACCCAAGGT
>DCGB01000093.1:13059-13820 GCA_002314515.1 Solobacterium sp. UBA1789
GCTAATGGCCAGAATCGTACAGGAAGCCAGTGTTGAAACGATACTAGGAATCAGATTGATATAATAATTTATCTTTGAATAATCAACATTGCCACCAATTGTTGCCGCCTGATAACCAGCCCAGCGTCTAAAGAAACCATTTTCTGAACCGGAGGCCTTAATTGTTTCAATCATTTCAATGCCTGATACTGTTGTTGAAGATAATTTACCGGCATCACGTACGGCAACACGGGTTGCATTAATACGCTTTTTGGAAATATAACGGGACATCAGGAAGTTAACAAAAGTTGAAATAACGGCAATAATTGTCAGCGTTACATTAAAACGCAACATGACAGCCAGATAAAAGACCATCATGATAGCATTCAAAAACAATGGTGCAAAAGTATTTACCAGGGTATTTGCGACTGATGCGTTGGAATTCTGACGTGATAATACATCACCAGTCATACGCTGAGAAAAAAATTCCATTGGCAAACGCATAACCTTCCACATAAAGGAAGTTGAGCCAACGACCGCAATTTTACCATTGATCTGATTATTATTGATAACACTCAACCAGGACAGCAGAATATTCACTAAAGAGAAAAGGGTAAAAGCCAAGATAAACGGAATCATCCATTCCGGATTACGGCCATTCAACAAACGGTCATACAGAATGATCGTAAAACCTGGCGAAATTATACCCATCAGGTTAGTGATAATTGTTGTTAAGATAACAAAAACAATAGCAACCTTGGCCTGATGAATTCTTGATTTGA
>DCGB01000120.1:0-2158 GCA_002314515.1 Solobacterium sp. UBA1789
AGCATTTTACCGAGGGTCCATCGCGTTATACTGAGGCCAAACTTATTAAGGCTCTGGAAGAAGAGGGTGTTGGCCGTCCTTCAACTTATGCCAGCATCATTGATACTATTGTTAAACGTAATTATGTTGAATATCGCAAGGAAACTGATAAGGCAAAGACAAAGTTCTTTTTTCCAACTGAACAGGGTGTTTTAACTGATGAAAAATTAAGAGAATTCTTTTCTTCAATTATCAATATCAAATATACGGCAACAATGGAAAGTTCTTTGGACGAGATAGCTGAAGACCATATTGACTATATAAACTATCTGCGTTCTTTTTATGATGAATTTATTCCTTTGGTTCAAAATGCCTATGAAGGAATGGAAAAGCAGCAGCCAGAAAAAACTGGTGAAAAATGTCCAGAGTGTGGAAGCGATCTGTTGATAAGAAATGGCCGCTTTGGTAAATTTATTTCCTGCAGCAATTATCCAACATGTAAATATACTTCTAATTTAAATAAGGAAGTCAAAGAAGAGCCTGAAGATATTGGTCGCAGCTGTCCGGAATGTGGCAAGCCATTATTAAAGCGTAAATCGCGTTATGGAAATTACTTTATTGGCTGTTCCAATTATCCTAAATGTAAATATATTGAAAATATTGAAGGTGAAAAGAGGCCTCCTTTCAAAAGAAAGAAGAAAAAATGAAAACAGTACATATTATCGGCGCTGGTCTGGCTGGCAGTGAAGCAGCTTTTCAGTTAGCTAAAAGAGGATATGACGTCCATCTTTTTGAACAGAAACCCATTAAGAAACATCCGGCTTTCAAGACCGATAATTTTGGTGAACTTATCTGTTCAAATTCGCTAAGAAGCAATGATATTCATAATGCGGTCGGTTTGTTGAAAGAAGAAATGCGACAATTGGATTCTTTGATTATGGAGGCTGCGGATAAGACGAAGGTTGAAGCCGGTTCTTCTTTGGCAGTCGATAGAGAATTGTTCTCACAAGATATAACAGAGAAAATTTCTTCTTTTCCTAATGTTCATATTCATTATGAAGAAGTTAAAGATATTGATATAAATATACCCAGCATTATCTGTGCAGGTCCTTTATGTGAGGGTGCTCTGTCTGGAGCTATTAATAAATTATGCGGTAAAGACTATCTCTATTTTTATGATGCCATAGCCCCAATTGTAGAAAAAGATTCAATCGATTTTTCTTCTGCTTATTACAAGTCTCGTTATGATGAAGAGGGTAGTGGTGATTATATCAATTGTCCTTTGAATAAAGAAGAGTTTGAGATATTTCACCGAGAAGTTGTTAATGCAAAAAAGATTGAATTACACGATATGGATGATGAGGTCTATTTTGAAGGCTGTATGCCTTTCGAGGAAATGGCTCGAAGAGGCTATAAGACTTTGTTGTTTGGGCCAATGAAGCCAGTCGGTCTTGAGCACGATGGTCAGCGTCCTTTTGCGGTTGTCCAGTTAAGAAAAGATAATGCGATTGATACCTTATATAATATCGTTGGTTTTCAGACTCATCTGACTTTTGGTGAGCAGTTAAGAGTTCTGAAACTGATTCCAGCTTTAAAAAATGTCAGCATTGTTCGTTATGGTGTCATGCATCGTAACACTTATATTAATTCACCTAGAGTTCTAAATGCCTATTATCAGATGATAAATTATCCTAATATTTTTGTTGCTGGCCAAATCAGCGGTGTTGAGGGTTATGTTGAATCAGCAGCTTCTGGTCTTTATGCAGCTTTAAACATGATGCAGTATCTTGATAAAGGCAATATCGAAAAGAGCCTAAAGGCTGATACGATGATGGGTGCAATGGCAGCCTATATTTCTGATGAACATATTGAGAAGCTGGTGCCAATGAATGCCAATTTTGGTATATTCAAATCAGAATATCAGGGCGGCAAAAAGGAAAAACGCAATTATTATGTTGAGCAGTCTCTAAAAAATATCAGAGAATATAAAGAAAGCCTGTGCGAATATAATCATGAAAAAAATCTGGACTGATTTTTTATCCTTATTTATTTCTCTTTCCTATCTGGAGATAGTTTTTCATTATATTGGCTTTGGTTCTTTTGATATATTAAGCCTGATTCGTTTATTGGCGTTTGTTTCTTTTGCATCATTTTTGTTGTCTTTTCTTGTTTCTTTTTT
>DCGB01000120.1:2222-2639 GCA_002314515.1 Solobacterium sp. UBA1789
AATGGGTATATAGTTTTCTTTTCAGCTTATTCTTTTGTTGAACTTGAATTTAAGAATTTTCTTGATAATTATTATTCTTTCTGTTCGGTTTCAGACGGAGCTGTTCGTATAGCTCAATATACCGCTTATTTTCTAAAGGATGCCAGATTATCATATTATTTGTGTTTCCTTTGTTTTTTTATCTTTCTGTTTCTGCAGATTCTGTTTAAGAAACAGAATAATAGAAATAAAGTTCAATTGACACAGCGTCTTTTGTGTGCCTGTCTAAGCCTGTTGTCTTTAGTGACTCTTTTACTTACTTTTATACCTGGTGATCAGAACTATCATCTTTTTGATATTTACTGGTCTTTTTCCAATACCGAAATTCTGGTAAATAAAATTGGTATTGAACACTATTTTTTCCGTGATATGTCGGTT
>DCGB01000120.1:2659-2923 GCA_002314515.1 Solobacterium sp. UBA1789
GGTTTTGATTATTGGTCAGCAGGAAGAAGAATTGCTGATAAATGTTGAAGAAGATGATACAGATATTGAAGAAATAGCTGAAACCGATTATATTCGCCATATTGATGACAGCAATTTACAAAGTGATTATGAAAATGAAGATGATTCTCGTATAAAAACTATTGATGAATATATTCTTTCGCAAAAAGCCGAAGATAAAAATGAAATGACTGGTATTTTTGAGAACTATAATTTTATCTATTTTTTAGTGGAATCTTTTGACTA
>DCGB01000120.1:2950-4160 GCA_002314515.1 Solobacterium sp. UBA1789
GCTATTGATAAGGATTTGACACCAAACTTATATAAAATATATAGTCAGGGCTATAGTTTTGAAAATCACTATACACCACGTTATTCCTGTACAACTGGTGAATCGGAATATATCGCTTTAACTTCGCTGGTGCCATTTAATAATATTTGTACACCTAATGCCTATTTGAGAAATAATTACGAGGAATCCTTGCCGGCTTTATTCAAGAAAGCTGGTTATGACTGTTATTCTTTTCATAACTGGAATGATGAATTCTATGATCGTAATACTCTGCATCTGAGTATGGGTTTTGATCAATATCGGGATATTGATGCCTTGGATATTGATCTTATCTGGGGCTGGCAGTCTGACTTTGAACTGATCAAGCAGGCTTTTTCTTATTTTAAAGATTCTGATAAATTCTTTTCTTTTATCATTACATCTTCAATGCATTGGCCATATGATGAAAACTCAACTTTGGGAACCCGTTATCTCGAGGAGATAAATGCAGTTCATGGTGATTATCCAATGGAAATTAAACGTTATTTATCAAAGTCCATGGAGTTTGATAAGGGAATTGGCGAGCTGTTAAAGATGCTGGAAGAAGAGGGTAAGGCTGATAATACTGTTATATGTCTTTTTTCTGATCATCATCCTTTTAAACTGTCAACATCAACAATTGAGAAATATTCCTTACTTCGTAATCGTAAGGAGCTATATGGCAATGATCTGACGCCATTTATTATTTATAATCCTAATCTGGAGCCTACGGTCTTTTCTGAGGTTAATTCGAGTTTTGATCAGGTGCCAACAATTGCCAATCTATTTGGCTTAAATTATGATTCACGTTTATATGCCGGTAGTGATATTTTCAATGATGATTGTGCTGTTATTTATCCTAATGCCGATTGGATTACCAATGAAGGTATTTATCAGATTTCAAAGAATATTTTTACTTCTTTTAATGATGAAGATGTTTCGGATGCTTATATCAGTAAGATTAATAATAGAGTTCAAAACAGCATTAATGTAACACAGGCTATGATGAAATCAGATTATCTGGCCAAAAGGTCTTATTTATGTGATCCAAAGATGTTAGAAAACAATTGAATTAGCAGTTCTAATCTGCTAAAATAAATAAGCATTTATGCGTACACACATTGCGAATTCAATACTCCGTGGCGTTTTGCTTAGTATTGTTTGAAGCAATGGAGGAGAAACGGAAAGAGAG
>DCGB01000120.1:4243-4420 GCA_002314515.1 Solobacterium sp. UBA1789
AGACAAGAAGATGGGATCCAAAGTGCAAATCATTTATTTACACCGCTAAGAATGGTATCCACATTATCGATTTAGAGAAGACTCAGGATGCCTTACAGCTTGCTTATGACAAGTTAAAGGAAATCGCTGAAAACGGTGGCAAGGTTTTGTTTGTTGGTACTAAGAAACAGGCTCAGC
>DCGB01000120.1:4476-4659 GCA_002314515.1 Solobacterium sp. UBA1789
ACCAGAGATGGTTAGGTGGTACTTTGACTAACTTCCGTACAATTCAGAAGAGAATTAAGCGTTTATTGGAAATCAACGAGATGGAAACTTCTGGTACTATCAATGTCTATCCTAAGAAGGAACAGGCTTTGATTCGTAAGGAAGCTGCTCGTTTAGAGAACTTCTTAGGTGGTATTAAGGAAA
>DCGB01000120.1:4741-5191 GCA_002314515.1 Solobacterium sp. UBA1789
TAAATATCCCAGTATTTGGTTTAGCAGATACTAACTGTGATCCAGCTTTTGTTGATTATGCAATTCCAGCAAATGATGATGCAATCAAGTCAATCAAGTTAATGATGTCTTTACTGGCTGATGCTATCGTTGAAACAAAGGGTGGTATTTTACAGGATGCTTATCAGGAAGATGAAAGCGTTGAAGATATTACAATGGCTGATGTCATCATTAATGTTGAAAAGCATGCTGAAGAACAGGAAAAGAGAAGACGTCAGAGAAACGAAGAAAAGCAGAGAAACAACAATAACAATCGTGGTCGTTTCAATCGCAATTCTGAAAGACGTTATATCAACAAGAAAGAAAATGCTGATGCTCAGCCTGCTGAGGCTGCTCCAGCTGTTAAAGAAGAGGAGGCTGCTGCATAATGGCTGTTACTGCTGCTTTAGTTAAAGAATTAAGAGAAAAAAC
>DCGB01000083.1:0-1068 GCA_002314515.1 Solobacterium sp. UBA1789
GGACTACACAGCTGATGAACTTTATGATGAATTAAAGAATATTGCCGTATCCGGTTATAGTATTACAAACGGTGAAATGTATCTGGCAAACGCCTATATTAAAAATGTCTGCCGTTCAGCTATTGAAACTACCAGCGACATGTCAACCTATGCCAGCAATTATGTATCATATCTTTTATACTATTATGATAATGATGAACTGGATTCTATGTTAAAGTCATATGGTTACGCTAATGGTGTTGATGAAGTATCTGATTACATCATTGATATGTTAAAACAGCAGGAAATGATGACTACTTACTATACAGATAATTTCGATACTGTTGTTGGACCAATCGTAAATGAAAAGAGTCCGCGTATTGTTTCTCATATTCTGGTAAAAGTTGCTGATATCACTTCATCTACTGATGCAAATGGCAACACTACATATATCGCCAATATGAGTGATGAAGAAAAAGAAAAGCTGGAAAATGTCAAAGCTGAAATTGCTAAGGGTGTTGATTTTGCCCAGATTGCCATGGACTATTCTGATGATGGTACAGCTTCAACTGGTGGATATCTTGGCGTCTTAACAAATGATAATTCCAGTAATTATGTAAGTGATTTCTTTAATGCTGCTATGGAAGCAGAATATGATGTAATCACTGATGCTGTATTAACGCAATATGGATATCACTTCATCCTGGTTAAAGAAGCCGATACTGAAAGCTTATTAAGTGATTCTTCATTCTTATCAACATTATCTGAAACTTATCCAAATATTGAATTCCTGGCCTGCAAAGCTTTAGCAGAAAAAGCCGGATTCACTATTGAAGATGCTGATTTTGCCCAGACATTTGAAAGTATTTGTGAAGATTGTCAGAATGAAATCAGCAATTACGGAAAAGAGGTAAATGAATAATGAAAAAAATAATCACATTATTATCTACATTAATCATTTTAATTGCCTGCTCTACTTCATCTGTTGCCAAAGTTTCTGATGAATCAACAGTTATTTTCAAAGGACCAAATGTCAGCTATACAAAAGCCGATTTAAATAATGATATGAAAGTTGCCGATTATTCTGGC
>DCGB01000083.1:1125-3716 GCA_002314515.1 Solobacterium sp. UBA1789
AAGAAGTTGATATTGAAACTCTAAGAACTGATGCTCAGGCTAATTTAGACCAGCTGGTTGCAATTGGTTATGGCGAATATATTGTTCAATATTATGGTTCTCTTGATACATATGTAAATAACCTGGTTGCTGATCAGGCTGTATATTCAATTATGCAAAAGAAAATTGAAAACGACCTGGATACTTATGTTGAAGAATATCATCCATATAAGGCTAAGGTTGTTTCATTTGATACTGAAGATGAAGCAAAAGCCGTACTGGAAGCTGTCAACAATGGCAGCGATTTACAGACAGCTTTAACCGATATCAGCAATACAACGACAGTCACTGAAAGCATTTATACTGATAAAGACGAAGATCTGGCACTGGAAATCAAAAATTATGCCCTAAATACCGAATCAGGCATGACAACAGTTATTACATCATCAACCACTACAACTAATGAAAATGGTGAAGAAGTAATTACTCCTATTTATTATCTTGTAGATATTACAGATAAGGATGTTAATAACTTTAAGGATGATTTTATTGAAACTGTTATTTCCAAACTGGATTCTGAAGAAGTTATTAATGAATTATTAAGCAGCCATGATATTAAATTCTATGATCAGCGCACATATGAATTAATGTCTGGCCAGTATGAGGTATTAAAA
Source organism: Solobacterium sp. UBA1789 (assembly GCA_002314515.1). Classification (GTDB taxonomy): domain Bacteria; phylum Bacillota_I; class Bacilli_A; order Erysipelotrichales; family Erysipelotrichaceae; genus Colivicinus. Next base: position 1,779 of record DCGB01000083.1, read on the forward strand.
TAATGTGTATCTTCTGCGATATCATTGAAGGCAAAATACCTTCAAAAAAGCTTTATGAAGATGATGATATATTAGCTATTTTAGATATCTCGCAAACAACCAAAGGACATAGTTTGGTAATGCCAAAGAAACATTATGATAATTTCCTGGCTATGCCAAATAAGGAATTTTCTAATCTGATGTCCAAGGTTCAGGAACTGGCATTACAAATAAAAACCAACAGTAAATGTACAGGTATTAATATTCTAATTAATACTGGTAAATCTGCAGGTCAGAGTGTTGAACATATACATGTTCACATCATACCTCGTTATGATGAAAATGATTCCATCAATATCGAATTTAAAGAAAATGCTTACGATCTTGATGAAGTCCTGAAAACATTAAAAGGAGCTTAATTGCTCCTTTTCTTTGGTCTAATCTGAATTCTTTTAATATCCTTAACCCCATTATCATAACTGATTATTACTCCACAGAATATTGGCGGATTCTCAGAAACAATATAGCGGGTTTTTTCTTTATGTACAACTGCTTTTATTGATTCATTGGTATCACGACCAATAACTGAATCATAAGCTCCACACATGCCTGCATCAGAAATAAAAGCTACTTTATCATGCAATATTTGTTCATCAGCTGTTTGTACATGTGTGTGAGTACCAACAAGGATATCAATTTTATCAGCATAATATTCGGCAAAAATCCTTTTTTCTGCCGTTGCTTCACCATGAAAATCAACAAAAACAATGTCACAATCACTAAGTGATGGCAACATTCTATCAAAAGCCTCATAAGGATCTTTAACATAATCGCCCATAAAAGCAGTTCCAAGAATATTACATACAGCAATTCTGGTATTTTTTATATTAAAAATACGGCAGGATTCTCCTTCTTTTTTGTCTATATGATTAGCAGGTATAACCAATTTGTGCATAACAGGTAAAAATTCATTAATTTCATTTTTAGAATAAGTATGATTACCCATAGTAACGCAGTCAACGCCATATTTTAATATTTCATTATAAATCTTATAAGTAATACCCTTACCATGTGCGGCATTTTCTCCATTGGCGATGACAAAGTCAATATTGTTTTCTTTTATTAAAGTAGGTAAAAAGTCGTGAATTACCTCACGACCTTTTTTTCCTACAATATCACCAACAAATAAGAAATTCATTATTTAGCTACTTCATTTGCCCGAGTTTCACGGATTACGGTAACTTTTATCTGACCTGGATATTTTAATTCATTTTCAATACGTTCTTTAATTGTTCTAGCCATAAGAACACATTTATTATCATCAACCTTATCAGGTTGAACCATAACACGTATTTCACGGCCAGCCTGAATAGCGTAAGCCTTATCAACTCCCGGCTGATCAATAGCGATCTTTTCCAGAGCTTCCAAACGTGAAATATAATTTTCCATGCCCTCATAACGAGCACCAGGTCTGGCAGCTGATAAGGCATCAGATGCTGCTACCAGATTGGAAATCAGATTAATAGGATCTTTTTCACCATGATGAGATTCAATTGCATTAATAACAACTTCACTTTCACCATATTTTTTAGCCAATTTAGCACCCAATTCTACATGAGTACCTTCCTGCTCAAAGTCAACGGCCTTACCAATATCATGTAATAAACCGGCACGTTTAGCCAAATTCTGATTTAAACCCAATTCAGCAGCCATCATACCGGCAAAAGCTGCAACTTCAACAGAATGTTCAAGACAATTCTGGCCATAAGAATAGCGGTAACGTAAACGGCCAATTAAACGAATCAGTTCTTTATCGATACGACCAATCTTTAACTTAAAACAGGTTTCTTCACCATATTTACGAATGTCATCTTCAATTTCTTTAGTAGCACGATTAACTACTTCTTCGATACGACCTGGCTGAATACGACCATCTTTAATCAGAGTTTCTAAGGCCAT
>DCGB01000054.1:0-182 GCA_002314515.1 Solobacterium sp. UBA1789
ATATTATTTTGTCTTTATTTAAATTATTTGCAGGTGTTGATGGCAAGTCGGGTGCCATGGTATCGGATGCTGTTCATTCGCTTTCTGATGTTTTGACTACTCTGATTGCTTTTTTTGGCGTCAAGCTGTCTAAGAAGGGTCCGGACGATTCGCATCCGTATGGGCATGATCGTTTTGAATGT
>DCGB01000054.1:210-835 GCA_002314515.1 Solobacterium sp. UBA1789
TTGCAGCCATTGTACTTAGTATTGTTCTGGCTATTACCGGATTGAGTATCGGTTATGCCGGTTTAATGAAAATAATTAGGGGAAATGTCGCTGATATTGAAATACCAACATTTCTTCCTTTGATTGCGGCGATAATTTCTATTTTGGCCAAAGAGCTTATGTATCGTTATACGATGTATTATGCCAAAAAGATGGGTTCGGCTGCTTTTGAGGCTGATGCCTGGCATCATCGTTCTGACGCCTTGTCTTCTATTGGTTCTTTTGTGGGCATATTGGCTGCTAAACTGGGTTTTCCAATTATGGAACCGCTTGCCAGCATTGTGATTTCTTTATTTATCATCAAGGTAGCCTATGATATTTTAAAGGATGCTTTTATGCGTATGACAGATACTTCCTGTGGCAATAAATATGAGAATGATTTAAAGGCTTTTATTGAAAAACAGGATGGCGTTATCAGCGTAGATTTATTGCATACCCGTTATTTTGGCAATATGGTATATGTAGATATGGAGATTACGGTTGATAAGGACTTAAGTCTTGTTGAAGCTCATGAGATTGCAGAGAGTCTTCATGAGAAAGTTGAGGCCAATTATGCTGATATTAAGCATATTATGATTCATGTCAA
>DCGB01000054.1:926-1119 GCA_002314515.1 Solobacterium sp. UBA1789
CAGTGGTCTTTTGACCCTGGGCCTGTTATTGTTTGGTCCGGCAAAAACATTTAAGTTTCCTAGTGCCACTTATTATTGGGTCTTTTGTTGGCTTACTGCCTATGATATTTTTGCCTTTGATTTTCATTAAGCGTATTTTAAACGAAGAAGAGGTGCTGACAAAAAAATCTCGAAGGTTATGCCGAATACAAAA
>DCGB01000054.1:1195-11238 GCA_002314515.1 Solobacterium sp. UBA1789
TTGCTATCATTATTAATTTGATTATCAACCGTGATATCTTTTTTCATGAAAAATTTGCTTTTCAAAGTCCGATAAAGAGGGCCTATCGTTTATATAATTATGGAATTATTGCCTATCATGTAACAGATGTTCTGTGGGGTATTTTTCAATCCTTGGGTAGTCAATTGTGGCTGTATGTCGATACAATTTTTTATTTTCTGGCAATGTATCTGGCAGTTATGCTGTGGGCTATTTATGTTATTAAGTATTTAAATGATAATGGTGTTTTCGGTAAACTTTTATCGACAACTGTCAGCATACTTCTGATTTTAGAGATTGGCGTTTTATTTTTTAATCACTTTCATCATTTTTTCTTTTGGGTTGATGAAGCTGCTGTTTATCATACCTATACATTCCGATATGTAGCTTTTGCGATTCAGGTAATTTTATTTAATATCATTTCTATCTATGCCTTTATTCATGAAAAGAAGATTTCTGATGTTCTGATAAAAAATCGTTATCGGGCTATTGGCTATTTTTCAATTACGATGGCGGTGGCAGTTATTTTCCAGATCTTATATCCATTGTTGCCGGTTTATTCTATTGGCTGTATGATTGGTGCCTGTTTTATTCATGTTTATATTATTGAAGATGAAAATTCTGAACTTCGAAGAAAGGCTGATGAAGCCAATATGGCTAAGACAAGTTTTCTTTTCAGTATGTCTCATGATATCCGAACACCAATGAATGCGATTTTAGGTTATGCAGATATGGCTATAAATCACAGTTCTGATACTGAACTGCTTAATAACAGTTTAAACAAGATAAAGGCCTCGGGTTTACATCTGATGGATCTTATTAATGATATTCTGGAAATGAGTAGAATTGAATCAGGCAATCTTGAATTATCACTTAATCCTTTGGATATTCGGGAGTCAATTGCGGTTGTCGAAGATATGAGTAAGGTATTGGCTTCATCTAAAGATATCAATCTGACAGTCAAAATAGGAGAAATTAAAAATCCTTATATTTATGCAGATGAGTTAAGAATGAATGAAATTTTTATCAATCTTCTTTCCAATGCAATCAAATATACTGATAGAGGTGGTAAGGTTCAGTTTAATATCTGTCAGCTGGCTGATTCTGAGAATAATCAGGCTTTATATCATTTTGAAGTTATTGATAATGGTATTGGCATGTCTGAGGAATTTCAAAAACATCTGTTTGAAACTTTCGCCAGAGAGAAGTCGTCAACAGTATCAAAGATTGAGGGTTCTGGTATCGGCTTGTCTATTGTCAAAAAAATTGTTGATCTGGCAAACGGTAAGATAGAGGTTGAGAGTGAATTGGGCAGGGGTTCAACATTTAGACTTGAAATGGCTTTTTCAATTATGGAAAAGTCAGATATTGATATGTTTGTTCTCAATAAGGATAAGAAGAAATATAAGGATCTTTCAAATTTACATGGAAAAAGAGTTCTTTTGGCAGAGGATAATGAAATGAATAGGGAAATAGCCGTCTATATATTAGAAGAAGGTGGTTTTACGGTTGATGCCGTGGAAGATGGCCAGAAGGTTCTGGATGTCATTAATGAAAAGGGTCCATCTTATTATGATTTCGTTCTGATGGATATTCAGATGCCGGTAATGAATGGTTATGAAGCTACCAGGGCAATTCGTCAGATTGCCGGTTGTGAAAAACTGCCGATTATTGCGGTTTCGGCTAATGCTTTCGCAGAAGATAAGACCGCTTCTTTAGAAGCTGGTATGAACGGTCATATAGCCAAGCCAATTAATGTTGAAGAGTTATTTGATACTTTGTCAAAATTTGCCTAAGACCTTCGGGTCTTTTTTTGGTGAATTATTTAGATATGAGAGATATATCAGCAGGCTGAATAATCAGTTAAATAATAATTATATCCAAGCTTAAAGAAAGCTCCGAATAAACGGAGCTTTCTTGTTAATCTTCTACTTCTTTTACCAGAACGCCATGGTCAAATTTACGGCCACAGTCTTCACACATCAGACAGTATTTTGTTTCCGGATGTTTGCAATGTGAACAAGGGGTAAGTCTTATTTCTTTGCCGCTTGTTTCGTAATTGTCTTTAACTTTTAGTAAATCATCACTGATACCCATGATATCTCCTTTTAATATTTGTTTATTACCTATAGATTAAGTTTATCACGTTATGTCGTTTTCTTAATTAAATATGCCCGTCAATGTTAAAATAATGCTGAATAAGAGATTAATCGGGAGAGCTTAAGATGGATGTTAAGACTTATCTGAAAATATTAAATATCGCTGGTCGTTTAAAAGATACGCCAAGACATTGTTATACGGTAAAAGGTCGAGTAGAAAGCGTGGCTGAACACAGCTGGAAGCTGGCTTTGATGGCAGCTTTATTAAAAGACGAATTTCCAGGTTTAGATGAAACAAAGCTTCTGAAGATGTGTCTGATTCATGATTTGGGTGAAGCTTTTACGGGTGATATTCCAACATTCAATAAAAACAATAGCGATGAAGATGCGGAAGAAAGGCTTTTAAATAAGTGGTTAGATACTTTTCCAGAAGAATATCAGCAGGAATTTAAAGCCTTATTTATAGAAATGAAAGAGCGTAAGACTTTAGAGGCAAGGGTATTTAAGGCTCTTGATGGTTTAGAAGCATTGATTCAGCATAACGAGTCTGATTTGGATACATGGTCAGCTAATGAATATGAATTAAATCTGCATTATTGTGATGATAGAGTTGATTTCTCTCCTTTTTTAAAAGATTTAAGGGAAGTCATCAGAGAAGAGACAATTAAGAAAATTGATGAAAATAAATAAGACTTGTTTTAATTTTGTTGAAAACAGGGATTTTTCTTTTGCGGTAATGGTCCTGTTTATAAAAAAGAATAATGATTATTCTTTACTTTTTGAGCTTCGTTCAGCTGGTATCAATCAGGCTGGCGAAGTCTGCTTTCCAGGTGGCAAAAAAGAAAATAATGAGTCAGCAATAGAGACAGCCTTAAGAGAAACCAGGGAAGAACTTGGTATCAGCAATATTGATGTCTGGGGTTTGTTGCCTTTTGAACATGATTTAAAGGGTCGTATTATTCAGCCTGTTATTGGCATTATTGATGATAAGGATTTAAAGATAGAGATTGATAGTGCAGAGGTTGATCACTATTTTACCTGTCCTTTGACTTTTCTGTTAAATAACAATCCCGTAAAAATAAAAAATATAGAAGATGATTATCCAGCTTTAAAGAAATTATTTAATAATTATCATCTATATGAGAATTTTAATGATTTCTGCTGGCTTTATGAAAATGAGGCCATATGGGGTTTGACAGGAAGAATTGTGCGAAGCCTGCTTGGTTTGATTAGAAATGAAAAATAACTTATTCAAAAAACTTCTTACTTTATTTACTTCTGCTGGCATTATTGCCGGTTCTTTGTTTATGCCACCAGAAGATATCAAAGATGATCTTTTTATTATTGAAGAAGATAAGAATAGGGCACTTACAAGAGAGGCCATAGATATACCTTTAGAACATATAGATGAGACTATTTATATTGAGGAAGAAAAGAAAAAGCGTAACTGGGTCTTATTTTCTGCTGCTTTGCCTTTTTTCTTTTTGGGTGAGTTCCTTACAACATTATTAACAGGTAATCTAAGTCCGGCTTTTGCGGTTTTACTTAATTGGGTTTTAGGTATTGTTGTTTTATTGATTACAATTATTATGATAATCAAAGCTTTATTTCCTGATAAAAGTTTAAAAGAAATATTGAGTAAGAAGACTATCAGAAATACGATAATAGGTACTTCTATTCTGGCAATTGGTGATTTATGTCTGACCTTATTTTGGACAAAATATACTATCTATAAAAAGGCAGTCGTATTAATTGGCGCATTATCACTCTTGATAATAATCATTCGACCTTTTTTAAAGAAAAAATAAGGAAAAATACATACTATTTGACACATTATGACATATAATAATATTGATTAGGACTCTAGGAGGTTTTTTGACTATGAAAAAGTTGACAAAAACTTTATTGTGTCTACTAATGGTATTTACGATTTTACCTGTAGAACAAATTCTTTAAAAGCAGCTGAAGGCGATCTTCCAGCTAACTTCTATACTTTTATGGGTGAGAAATTCCCAGATGAAGAATTTAGAAATGCTGTTATTGCTGCTGTGGAAGAGTTTTATGATGATATTGAAAAATCTGAATGGCCGATGACACCTGAAGGCTTCTTAAGTAATTTTTACGGCACTATTAAAGTTGGAACTAGTTCAGATCCTAGTAATGTTGCCAGTATTGAGGGTATTGAATATTTATCACACGCTGATGCCAATATAACTATTTATTCAAATAAATTAGAAGATATCAGTTATGCTTACTCTGATTCAAGCAAGCGTATTGGCACGTTGATTTTACGTGGTCCTATCCATATTTATCCTGCGTACGATACAAGAACAAGTAACGATAATACTTACGGAAACTTCTATTGGGCAACTGAAACCAATACCAGTTTTACTCAGCAGTACGGACAGAAAGCCAGTGTGAAGTATCTCTATAAATATGGTGGCGACAAGAAGGTTATTCTGGATACAGAGATTATGGCTGGTGAAGAATACATTTTGGACAAACGCACAAACATTACGGAAGAAAATGAATATATCCAGAAAAACGAGCTGACTGATGATGAGAACATTTCTCTTGATTCTAACAGATATGTTGTTATTGATAAGATTGCTAATGAGGGTGAATTTGATTCTCTGTTCTACTACTATGTAAATTTGATTTCTCAAAGACTTGGTAGTGATACTACACCAAACAGATATTCTTTCTCTTATCACTACAGTGTAGAGTCTGAATATGTATATTCTGTTAAGTTGATCACAAAGACCGCAACTGGCTTAGATACCTTAGAATTTACCAAGACTGATTCTGTTGGCAATCCTCTTAAGGGTGCTAAGTTCGTGATTTATTCAGACGAGGATTTAACTCAGATTGCTCAACAGTATACTGTTAAAGATGGCGTATTACAGAGTCCTACAAATGTTCCTGAACAAACCAGCGATAAAGATGGCAAGATTAAAGTCGAAGGTTTAAAACCTGGTACTTATTATATCGAAGAAACATACGTTCCGGATGGTTACGAAGATGTAGATAATCCAATCGCAAAAGTAATATTAACTGAACTAGATACAGATGAAGTTGTACAGTCACTAGGCGGAGGCGAAGGTACAAGCATCACTATCAATGAAGATGTAACTACATTTGAACCAACTTGGGAATATAAAACTTCTACTTATGCATCAACTTTGTACCGTAATACGATGACAACCGAAGATACAAAGGATATTAGCGCTTCTGATGTTAACGTTGATTTCTTTATCAAGAACGAAGGTGAAGATATCACCTATACTGATTCTTTGGAAGATGTTACTGCTTTGGTTGAACCGGTTTATACCGTTTCTTATGTTGGTGGTACCAGTGCTTTAACAACAGTTAATAGCCTTGAGGATGCAGTTGATTATGTAAATGGTTTAATCGAAGATGGTAATGTTACTGATAACATCGTAATCGAAATGACTTCAGCTGGTATTTACAACAATGAAAACAGTTTAGATTCAGAAGACCCACTGGTTATTGAAAATAAAGAATCAGATGTAACTGTAAACTTCTGTTTCAAGAAAGTATTTAAGAATGGCAAATTAATGGGCAATGACTTTACCTTTGCATTATATGAGGGTGAAGAAATTACCGGCGAACCTAAGGAAACAGTAAAGAATGATTCTGAAGGCGTTGTAATGTTTGATACAATCGAATATGAAGGTGATCCAGAAAAGCCAACGACTTTCTATTACTGTGTCAAGGAAGTATTGCCTGATGTATTAGATGAAGATGTTGTTTATGATACTGATGTAAGACATGTCAAGGTAGTTGTTTCTAAATCAACAGCTGCAAAGAATTATCAGATGCAGGCTCAGATTTATGTTGAAAATAAACTGGTTGATACCGTTTATTCCAGCGATGAAGATGTTGATATTTATCTTGATTCAATTCGTAACCGCTTGAAAGTGGATCTTCCAATTCCACCAACTTGTGTTAAGTAGAATACAGGCCGAGTAATTCGGCCTTTTTCTTTGGTAAAATAAAATATATTAGGAGGATGATTTATGCCATATGTTGCGATTAAAGCCTATCCTGGCAAAGATAGAGCCAAAACTATTGAATTAGCTGAGGAAATTAAAAAGCTGGTTATGGAGAAATATAACGTTCCTGAGACGGCTGTTATCGTTTCTTTTGAAGAAATAGAAAAGGATCAGTGGGAAGAAAAAGTTAATAAAGTTGATATTGCACCTAAGATGGATACGCTTCTTATCTATCATGGGGAAAAGAAATATTAAATCAGATAGTATAGGGGAAGACTTGATCTTTCCTTTTTTTTTAGTGTAATTATTGTTTTGATCATTTTAAATTGATGACTGTGATTAAAAGAAGATTTATTAATGTATAATGATTTCATAGGAGGATGTAATAATGTTAGTTACAATGAAAGAAATTGTCGATCATGCGACAAAAAACAATTATGGTGTTGCTGCACCAAACGTAAGCTCTGAATTTGATGCAAGAGCATACATTAACGTTGCTGAAGATTTAAAGGCTCCATTAATCCTTGACGTAGGTTTAGGTGCAAATGCTGATATCGTTTTCTTCGGTCATATGTTAAGAGACTTAGCTACTCAGGCTTCTGTTCCTGTATGCATTAACTTAGACCATGGTGCTAGCTATGAAGCTTGTACTAAGGCAATTCAGGCTGGTTTCACATCAGTTATGATTGATAAGTCAGCTGAAACTGATGAAGTTAATATTGCTGAAGTTAAGAAAGTTGTTGCTTTAGCTCATTCTGTAGGCGTTACTGTTGAAGCTGAATATGGCCATGTTGGTCAGGCTTCTAATGCTGCTGAAGATACTACTAAGGCTTTAACTGATCCAAAGGCTGCAAAGAATTTCGTAGATGCTACAGGCGTTGACTGCTTGGCAGTTGCTATCGGTACAGCTCATGGTGCATATCCTAAGGGCTTCGTTCCTCATGTTGACATCGATCGTTTAAAGGCTATCAAGGCTGCTTGTGGTCAGGATTTCCCTCTTGTTCTTCATGGTTCATCAGGATTAGACAATGATCAGTTGAATGTTGCTTGCCACAATGGTATCAACAAGATCAACATCGCTAACGAATTATCACAGGCTGTTGCTAACGCTGTTCAGGGTGCTGATTTACAGGGTCAGAAGGCTTATGGTACTTGGAATACTGCTAAGCAGGGCTTCCAGGCTAAGTTAATTGAAAAGATCAAGGTTTATGGTTCAGACGGTAAGGCTTGGGACGTTAAGCCTACTGGTATCCCTCATAGCCCAGTTGTAATGGAAGAGAAATAATTAATTTACTTTCATAAAGACAATTAAGACACGGAAATCTATTCTGTGTCTTTTTTTGTCTTGATATAATAGATACGTAATGAAACAGGAGGCAGATGTGATGAACAGCTATGACATTATTATTATTGGAGCAGGTCCCGGTGGTATCTTTTCAGCCTATGAACTGATCACCAATGATCCAAATCTAAAGATTGCTGTTTTTGAAAGTGGAAATGAACTGGAAAATCGCAAATGTCCAATCGATGGCAAAAAAGTAACAAAATGCATCAATTGTCAGCATTGTTCAATCATGAGTGGCTTTGGTGGTGCCGGTGCTTTTTCTGATGGCAAATATAATATTACTAATGAATTTGGTGGAACCTTACATGAATATATTGGCAAGGAAAAGGCTCTGGAGCTGATGCATTATGTTGATGATATCAATGCAAAACATGGTGGAGCGGAAACCAGACTATATACAACAGCAAATAAGAATTTAAAACGTGAATGTCTGCAGAATGGTCTTCATCTTCTGGATGCGTCAGTCAGACACCTGGGTACGGATATCAATTATGAAGTCTTAACCAATATCTATAATTATTTGAAAGAGAAGGTTGAATTTCATTTTGTCGAAGCTGTTGAAACTATCAATGTCTTAGATGGCAGATATGAGATAATCACTTCCAAGGCCAGCTATCGTTGTGATAAATGTATCATTTCTGTTGGCCGTTCTGGCAGTAAGTGGATGGAAAAGATCTGCAATGAATTAAATATTCCAACATTATCAAATCGTGTTGACATTGGTGTCCGTGTTGAACTTCTGGCAGAAACTTTTGCCCATATTACTGATGAAGTATATGAATCAAAAATCCTCTATAAGACAGAAAAATATCAGGACATGGTTCGTACTTTCTGCATGAACCCCTATGGTGCTGTAGTTCATGAAAATACCAATGGTATTATTACCGTCAATGGTCATTCTTATGAAGATAAAAAACTGCAGACTCAGAATACCAACTTTGCCCTATTGGTTTCCAAACATTTTACAGAACCATTTAAAGACAGCAATGGCTATGGTGAAAGTATTGCCCGCTTATCAAATATGTTAGGTGGTGGTGTCATTGTTCAGCGTTTTGGTGATCTGATCAGAGGTCAGAGGTCAACAGAAAAGCGTATTGCCGAGGGTTTTGTTACACCAACACTTAAGGCAACACCTGGTGATTTGTCTTTAGTTATGCCAAAGCGTATTTTTGATGGCATCGTTGAAATGATCTATGCCCTGGATAAGATTGCACCGGGTACAGCTAATGATGATACCTTATTATATGGTGTTGAAGTAAAATTCTATAATATGGAAGTCAAACTGGATAAGAATCTGGAAACCTGTTATAAGAATCTCTTTGTCATTGGTGATGGCAGTGGTGTTACCCATTCTCTGTCACATGCCAGTGCCAGTGGTGTTTATGTTGCACGTCATATATTAGGAATGGATAAGTAAAATATGAAAAAGGGGATAACATTATTATTAAGTTTAGTATTGTTACTATTGTCAGTGGTGGGTGTTGTCGCTGATGGCGATGTTTATAATGTCGATATCGTTATTACCGATAGTAAGAACAATCTGATTGAAGGATGTTCCTATAATCTGTATCGGGATGATGAACCTGTTTATTTTACTAAGGATGTTAATTCCAATACCTATACTGTTTCCAAAGATGGAGAAAGTTCTATTAAGTCACCTTTGGCTCATCTTCAAGGACTGTCGGCAGGCAATTATATATTAAAGGAAACAAATAAGCCTGCTAATCTGTCTTCTCATGATGACCTTAATATCGAAGTTAAGGCCAACAATCTGGCCATTGTCAATACCAGTGATGGTGGTGATTTAATATATGTTAAAGGTGGTATACAGCTTGTTTATAAGGCTAGTATTTCCTTGCCGTCTTTGGAAAATGGTGGGGCTACTATCCTGATTGCTGGCGCTATTGGAGCAGTTGTCATTGGCGTTATGCTTAAATCAATCAAGAAAATATTTAAGGAGGACTAATAATGAATAAATTTATTGATCTGCATCTGCATCTTGATGGTGCCATTACTTTACAGATTGCCAAAAAGCTGGCAGAAGTTCAGAATATTGACCTTAATATGACTGATGAGGAACTGGAAAAGAAGCTGACAGTTCCTGCTGACTGTACAAGTTTAAATGACTTCCTGGCCTGTTTTGATTTGCCGGTTTCTCTAATGCAGACAAAAGAGGGCTTGAGTGAAGCAGCCTATCAGGTTTGTGAAAACATTCGTTCACAGGGTGTTGTATATGCAGAAATTCGTTTTGCCCCGCAGCTTCATTGCACAAAGGGTCTGACTCAGGAAGAGGTTGTTAAGGCTGTTGTTGAAGGTAGCAGGAGAAGTTCTCTGAAGGCTAATATAATTCTCTGCTGTATGCGTGGTCAGGGTAATGAGTCTGAAAATCTGGAAACAATAGAAGTTGCCAAGAAGCTCATTGTTAAAGATGGTGGTGCTGTTGCGGTTGATTTAGCTGGTGCTGAGGCTATTTTTAAGACAAAAGATTATGCTGACTTATTTAAGAAAGTCAGAGAATATGGTCTTCCTTATACAATTCATGCTGGTGAGGCAGATGGTGCTGAT
>DCGB01000054.1:11262-13626 GCA_002314515.1 Solobacterium sp. UBA1789
CTATGTGTGCAATTGAATATGGTACTAAGCGTATTGGTCATGGCGTTAGAGCTTTTGAAGATGAAAAAGTTGTTGAACTGATTAAAGAAAAGGGTATTTTCCTGGAAATGTGTCCTACCAGCAATCGTCAGACTATTGCCATTCCTGATATGAAAGATTATCCATTTATGCCTTATCTCAAAAAAGGCATTAAGGTTACATTAAATACTGATGATATGGGTATTTCTGGTATTAAGCTGGCAGATGAATATAAATATATGGAAGAAACTTTTGGTTTGAGTGCTGAAGATGAGAAGATTATTATCAATAATTCTATTGATGCTACTTTTACAACCGAAGAAGTTAAAGAAAGTTTAAGAAAACAGTTTAATTAAAAGGAGTAATTAAAAATGAAATTAAACGAAAAGATATTGGAAGAATTAAAAAAATGTAAATCAAATAAGGATATCCTTGATGTTGTTAAAAAGAATAATATTGAATTAAGTGAAGAAGATTTAAAAGCAGTAAGTGGCGGCAATATTAATGATATTCTCAAAAAAATCTATAATTCAAGTGAAAACAAGGATGCTATATATGGCTTAAATCTGGATTCCTTGGGTGAGGATAATGATAATTTAGGTAATCCATCGTAGAAGCAGTTTCATAAATTTTTATGCAAAGTTTACACCAGAGATATGGTGTAATTTTGTAAATATTTAAAGGTATCTTACTGGTAAAAGGGGGACTTTTATGTCAATATCTAATGCACATCATTTTGTTTCTGATCCGGTTTCCATGAATGAACTCAAGGCTAAAATCGCTCCATATCGTAATCAGGAAAAGGTTCGTAATACCTGGTTGAAGAAACGATTGAAGACGATACTGCCAATGGTCATGAAAAGAGCAGATATTGATATGTGGGTTGTTGCCTGCAAAGAATATAATGAGGATCCGGTTTTAAATACACTGGTACCCTGTGCCATGTATACAGCCCGTCGTCTGACTATTCTTGTTTATTATCTGCAGGATAATGGTCAAATCAGAACTATGGCTATTACCAGACCTGGTGTTGGACTTGATGACTATTATGAGCCAATGTGGACTAATCCCAAGGGACAGGACTGGTCTTTGGCTAAGGCTCTAATGCCAGATGGCAGCGGTGTTTTTACAAAAGTATCTGAACCGGAAAGCCAGTGGGAATGTCTCAATAGAATCATCAATGAATGCAAGCCAAAGAAGGTTGGTATTAACATATCAGAAACTGTTGCGTTTGCGGATGGTCTTTCTCATACGCTGTATGAACAGATGATGGCTGATTTAAGTCAGGAAAATAAGGAAAAAATCGTTTCTGCCGAAGATATCTGTGTTGGCTGGCTGGAAACCCGAAGTGAAGAAGAAATGGCTGCCTATGATGCCATTATGCAGCTTACCCATGCCATGATAGATGAAGCTTTTTCATCAAGAGTCATTGTTCCTGGTGTAACAAGCAATGCTGATGTTAAGTATTATATGGTACAGAAAACAATTGAAATGGGCTTACAGCCATGGTTTGATTATGAAGTTTCTGTTCGTCGTCAGGGTGTAGGTGAGATAACTGATGAGATCACTATTATGCCTGGTGATTTATTACATTGTGATGTTGGCTTCCGTTATCTGGGTCTTTGCACAGATACCCAAGAGAACTGTTATATTCTGAAAAGTGATGAAGATGATGCGCCGATGTTCTTAAAAGATGCTCTAAGACAGGCCAATCGTCTGCAGGATATTGTTGTGTCTAATTTCAAAGAAGGCCGAAGTGGTAATGAGATATTGGCTCTATCACGTAAACAGGCTATTGAAGAAGGTCTTGATCCATGTATTTATACTCATCCGATTGGCAACCATGGTCATGGTGCTGGTCCAACTATTGGCCTTTGGGATATGCAGGGTGGTGTTCCTGGTCAGGGTGACTACCTTTTACATAACAATACAGCTTATTCTCTTGAACTCAGTGTTTCAGTTGAATTAAAGGATTGGGATGTCAGAATATCCTTTGGTGCTGAAACTGATATCCTGTTCAAAGATAATAAAACTTATTTCTTAGGTGGACGTCAGAGTCAGTTCCATCTGGTTAAATAAAAATTATATTTTGTTGATAACGTAATATTTGTCATTGTCTTGTAAGTATCAACATGTAAAATGAAGACAAAGAAGGTAAAAGAACATGTCAGAAAAGAAGCTATTAAATGAAGAAGAGTTAGATCAAGTAACCGGTGGCGGTTGGGCTGAAAAAATGTCAAAGTTTCTGCCAGACACACATGGCGAACATATTGGTATGTATGCAGCAGGAAGTTTCCTGGGACAGGATGTATATGCTGTTTATGATCATGATAGAGAGGAATATTT
>DCGB01000054.1:13770-13900 GCA_002314515.1 Solobacterium sp. UBA1789
AAGGCGATAACTTTACCTTGTTCTTGTACAAATAAATTAAAGAATAAGCAATATTTAAAAAATCTTGTAGATATGTAGCAGTATAAATATTAAGGGAGAAAAGAAATGTCTGATAAGAAAGAATTAAATA
>DCGB01000010.1:0-8345 GCA_002314515.1 Solobacterium sp. UBA1789
TGTCCACTTTTACCATAGCACTTTACATTGTGACCTTTTTATTTAATATATGTTATAATTGAAACATACATTTATAAGGAGAGAAAAAATGGAAAAGGCAAAAGTTTATTTTACTAAAGAATTAACTCCTGAAAAAGTTGTCGAAATGTATAAGGCTCTTGGTGTTGAATTACCAGGTAAGGTTGCTTGTAAGGTTCATTCCGGTGAAGCTGGCAACCAGAACTTTATTCGTCCTGACTTCTTAAAACCAGTTGTTGATTATGTTAAGGGTACTATCGTTGAATGTAATACTGCTTATCCTGGTAAGCGTTTCGATACTGACCAGCATAAGAAGGTTGTTGCTGACCACAAGTGGGATTCATATTTCAACGTTGATATCGCTGATGCTGAAGGTCCAGATATGGAATTAGCTATCCCTAATGGTAAGACTATTAAGAGAAACTTAATTGGTAAGAATTTTGCTAATTATGATTCTATGTTAGTTCTTATTCACTATAAGGGCCATGGTATGGGCGGTTACGGCGGAGCTTTGAAGCAGTTATCAATCGGTTGTGCTTCTGCTGCTGGTAAGACTTGGATCCATTCTGCTGGTGTTTCTGATGTTAAGGGCACTATGAGAGAGACTATTGCTGCTCAGGATGATTTCCTTTCTTCTATGGCTGATGCTGCTGCATCTGTTACTGAAATGTTCAAGGGCAAGATTGCTTATGTTGCTTTAATGAAGAACATGTCTGTTGACTGTGACTGTGCTTCTGCTGCATTACCACCTGAGTTTGAAGATGTAGGTATCTTAGCTTCTACTGACCCTGTTGCTTTGGATCAGGCTTGCTTCGATAGATTGCTTGAACATCCAAACAGAAAAGTTAACTACTTAATCGACAGAATTAATTCTCGTCATGGTTTATACACTATTGATTGTGCTGCTGATTTAGGCATCGGTACAAAAGAGTATGAACTGATCAATGTTGACTAATCATTAATTAATTCATTAGAGAAGCTGTCACTACAAAAAATGGCAGCTTTTTGTTTATAATGTAATCAGGAGGATGTATTATGGCATCAAAAGTTTATTTTTCAAAAGAAATCACACCTGAAAAGGTTGTTGAAATGTACAAGGCCTTAGGTATTGAATTACCAGGCAAGGTTGCTTGTAAGGTTCATTCCGGTGAAGCTGGCAATAAGAATTTTATTCATCCAGAATTCTGGAAGCCAATGGTTGACTATGTAAATGGTACAGTTGTTGAATGTAATACTGCTTATCCTGGTCAGCGTATCACTACTGATCAGCATAAGAAAGTTTTAAGCGATCATGGCTGGGACAAGTACTATGATGTTGATATCATGGATGCTGAAGGACCAGATAAGGAAGTTAAGATTGAAAATGGTTTACGTCTTGATAAGAACTTCTTAGGCAAGGATATCGATAACTATGATTCTATGCTGGTTCTGATTCATTTCAAGGGTCATGGTAATGGCGGATATGGCGGAGCTTTGAAACAGTTATCTATCGGCTGTGCATCAAGTGCTGGTAAGTCATATATTCATTCTGGCGGTAAGAATACTGACCGTTATAAGACTTTCACAAAGGAAAATCTGCCTACTGATAAGGCTGTATTCCCAGAGTCAATGGCTGATGCTGCTGGAACAGTAGTTCGTCAGTTTGAAGGCAAGATTGCTTATATCACTTTGATGAAAAATATGTCTGTCGACTGTGACTGTGTAGGTGTTGCTTTACCACCAGAAATTGAAGATGTTGGTATTTTAGCTTCTACTGACCCTGTTGCTATCGACCAGGCTTGTATCGATAAGGTTTGGGCTCATCCAAATCCAAAGAGAGTTTATCTGATTGATAGAATCAATTCCCGTAATGGTTTAAGAACTATTTCAGCTGCTGAAGAAATCGGTTACGGTTCAAGAGAATACGAACTGATCGACTTAGATAAATAGTAAATTAAGTGTCTGATATTTATCAGGCACTTGTTTTTTTTTTTTTTTGATAAATATTGTCAAAAACTATATATATCATATAAAATATTTACATGGCAAACCCAACGAAAGTTGGTGACGCAAAGCTAAGTGTCTAAGCATTAAAGATGTACGATCGACTGGCTGCATAATTCGGCAGCCGGTTTTCTTATTTAGGGGCTGCATAGGGGGATTATGACAACTTATAACATTATAATGACCATTCATGTGCTTGCCATAGCCGCCATGTTCATAGAACTGGTATACGTGACAACACAAACGCCTTCAAAAATGCAAAGCCATGTTGCCTGCCTTTTGATTACGACACTATTGATGTTTGTTGGCTATTATATTGAGCTTAAATCAACAACGATTGAAGTGGCCTATACAGGAACGGTTATAACTTATCTGGGTAAACCTTTTATTCTGTTATATGGTTCATTATTTATTTGTGACTTTTACAATGTTCATATTCCAAAACATGTAATCTATATCGAAAATGTAGTTGCCGCTTTTATTTCTTTTAGTGTCTATACCAGTCCGTATTTTCATTTATATTATAAGAGCTGGTCTTTTAATCCGGATTTAATTTATTCACCACTATTACTGGAAAGAGGTCCGGTATATGGTCTTTATCTTTTTACGGTTATTGCCTTTTTTGTTTTAAGTATTACTGTTATTGTTAGAGAACTGATTAGAAATAGAACTGAAGAGAATAGGGTTTATGCTTTCTATTTTTCCATGATGACTGTCAGTGGTCTGGCTGGTTATCTGATTTATTTAAGTGGCATAAGTAATGAATATGATACAACGATTTTTGGTCTGATAGGTGGTATTATCTGTCTATCAATTCTTTTCTTCCGTTATAAGATTTTTGATGTTTTGACAATTGCCAAAGATAAGTCACTGGAAAATTCGCCTACAGGTTTAATTATTATTGATGAAAACAAAAAAGTAAGTTATGCAAATAAGCTTGGTATGCAGCTTCTTAATGCGGCTGTTACTGTTGATGAATTACAGGAGATAAAGGACAAGACCAGCAGAATCAGATTTAATGGCTTTGTCTATGAAATAGATAAAAGTATTGTAGAGATTCATGGTCGTCCTGCTTCTACTTCTTTTGAATTTACGGATATTACGATTTCCAGTAAATATCAGGATAGCCTGGAAACAGAAGTTAAACAGAGAACCGAAAAGATTGAGACCATGCAGAGAAAGGTTATCAACTCTTTTGCCTCTGTTGTTGAAGCTAGAAGTCTGGAAACTGGTGAACATATTGCCAGAACCAGTGAATACGTAAGACTCACTATTGAATCATTAAAGAATAGTGGCTTATATACCGATATCTTAACTGATGACTATGTCAAGTGTCTTATTGAAGTTGCTCCACTTCATGATATTGGTAAGATTTCTATTTCTGATAGTATCTTATTAAAACCAGGAAGACTCAATGATGAAGAATTTGATGAAATGAAGAAACATGCCGAAATCGGTGCTCAGGTTATTGAAACAACGATGAAGGGTGTTGAAGATGATGACTATGTTGAAATGGCTATGGAAGTAGCTGCATATCACCATGAAAAATGGGATGGCAAAGGTTATCCTCATAAAATAAGCGGTTCGAATATCCCTTTATCAGCCCGTATCATGGCTATTGCTGATACCTATGATGCATTAATAGCCAAGAGATGTTATAAGGATGCTTATAGCAAGGAAAAGGCAATGGAAATTATCAGGGAAGAAAGTGGTACACACTTTGATCCTGATATTGCTGAAGCCTTCCTTAAAGCAATTGAAAACAATTAAGAGACTTTATGTCTCTTTTTATATACCATGGCAAATAATAATAATATATAATATATAAAGATATATAGGGGTACTTAGTTGTATGAAAAAAATCCTGACAATAATATTTACTGTGCTGCTGTGCTTAAATACTGTTTTTGTTGTGAATGTGAAAGCTGATGATGATCAGGCCAATAACGACAACAATCAGGAACCTCAGCAGGAAAATGTTGATAACGCAACCTATATTGATTATTCAACATATTCAACCGAGGAGCAGACCTTAATCAGCAGCATCATTCATCCAAAAAAGATAACTTTTGTCTATGATGGTAATGAAATTAAGGATGTTGCCAATGTCGGGTATGTTGGCAGTTCTACCTATGATAACAAATTAAATTATAATTTCTGTTATTACTATACTGATAATACTACTTCTCCTTACGATAAGGATAAGATGGAGTTTGTTGTTGAGTTTGAATATCAGGGTGAAGCTGCTGGAACTTTGAAGCTGAACTATACACAAATGGACAATAACTATATCACTAAAACCGGAGATAATAATCAGGTTGAATATCTGTCGGTTATGTATAGTGATTATAATCTGCCTTATATAAATATTCTGCCTAGAGATATTTCAAATATTAAGTTTTATGATAGCAATGATAAAGAAGTAACTTTTGATCAAGATTATGAATATGGTGTTTGGAATAGAAAAGAGCTTAATGCATTAGATGGTAAAGATACTATTGTATTTTCTGTTTGGGCTCCAAATTATAATTTTAGTTATGCAGTTATAACCTTCGATAATAACGAAACCAAAACAATTAATTATAATGGGGATGAACTAAAAGACAGATGTTATGCCTTTAAAAAAGACGGTATAGACTATAACTATTGTTTTCTGTTTGCCGATGAGTTAGAAGATGGTGCACCTGAGTCTGCTGTAGAAGAAGCATATATCATATTCGGTGAGGATTCTTATGAATTAATTGGTCATGATTTTGATAGTTACATCCGTTGGAATTTTGAATGGTATGGCGATGAAGACGAGTTAAATGAATTACTTAATGCAATCAATAATAACGGCATTAAAGATATGGGTTTAAAATTGAAATACCGTTTAAAAGGCAGCACAGATTATGTTGAAGTTGATTGTGAAGATTCTTTTTCATATGGAAATTACCGGGATGTTCATGGCTATTATTATGAAATAACTACACCTGTTGATAACTACAATGAAATTGATATGTTCTGTTTGGGCTATTGCGAATGCGGTATTGATGCCAGCTCAATTCAAGGCGCCTATATTTATAAAAATAATGTCAGATATGATTTTATTTATAATGCTGATATTTCCAATGATTATGTGCTGTTTTATGAACTAACTGATGAGCTTGATAGAAGCACTTTAACAGACAATGACGATATTATTATTGTTATCGATGATGAAACAGAGACTAGAATCGGTAATGGTCGTAACGATTGTCGTTGTACTTACAATTTCGAATATAGCGGTAATGGAGTATGGTTTACTAAAAATGGTAATCCTGATAATATTATTGTTTTTGTTATTGATTATTGTGGAAATACAGAAAATAAGAAGACCTCTTTTATTAAATTATTCGATGAAAATTCTTATCCATATGAAATTCATCACAACGATGACGGTAGCTATTTCTGGGATATTTATGTTGATCCAGCTGAATTTTATTCCGTTGATAATAGCGATGTTTATTTTGATGTCAGATTAGCAAATAATGGTCATTACGACAATATTACATTTGAACAGCAGGAAGACAATAATAATCCAGCTGTAGAACAGAAAAAAGAAACTATTAATGAAGTTGATACAGTCTTGCTGAAAATTAGGAAGTGGTCTAATCCAACATTTAACATTATTGGTAGTAATACTGGTAGCCAAGAGAGTTTTACCCAGGTCCATCAGTTCTGTTTGCAGGTTGGAATTAACGATATCTTGAAATATACATTAATCAATTCTTTTAATCTTGCAAGTAGTTCCTTTGTAACTGATGGTGGTATTATATCTAAAACCAGTGGAATGATAAATAACTTGATCATTGGTGTCAATGTTAATAAAGATACCACTGATTTTGTCAATCAAATTAGAAATTTGCCAACCGATGCTGATCATACAAATTTAAATTATGAAAGCAATTATATCAATATAACTTTTAAAGATAATGCAGAATTAATCAAAAAAGAATATTCAGTAAGTGCTGATGCTGATTATCCAATGGTTACTTACACGCTTAAGAATAACGACAACGATGTTGTACAGACTGTCAGTTTCTCTTTACGTTATGAAAAAGGTAACTGGTCAGGTCAGTCAATAATGATTAATGGTAACAATTATAATTGTCAGACTTTTTATAAAAATGGTCGTCAATATACTTTATATATTCATAATGACAATGATGTTCAATATGAAAAATTCTTTGAATATACTGGCTATCAGCATCAGACTCTGATTGTTAATTATCAGCGCGATAATTACAATCCTGAAACTGATGATTACTTATATAATGAAGGCAAACAATACATGAAAGAATCTGGTTACAACATCGAAGTCTATGTACCAAAAGATGGTGTTGTGCTTGATGGCGATGTTGATGTCGATGATTTAAATAGAATTACCAATACCAGCAAGATTATGACCTTGAAATACAATTCATGCGAAGGAAACGACTACGATGGAGTTTTAAGCGACATGAAGAGAATCCTGTCAAACCCTACTTATTATAAAGATTTAGAAGGTAACTGGCAGAAGGTTAAGGTATTTGATGATTACGATTCTTTTGAAAGTTATAGTGGAAATGCTGTTGCCACTTACACGATTGTACAAAAAATTGGTAACAAATATCAGGGTTATATCTTGTTTAAGACCAGATATTTTACCTATATTAAAACTTATCAGGAATATTACTCAGATGAAAATTGGGTAAGTGCTGAACCTTATAAATTAAGTCACATTAATGGTCAGAGTGATGCCGAATTATTCGAGGCTGCTGTCAATGCTGTAAAAGATAAAAAATTTGCCAAGATAATTTTAGAAAGCAGTATTACTTTAGATAGAGATGTTGTCGTTTCTCATATGATGTATAACGGCGATGATATCAGTGGCGACAATAGCAGCTGGACTAATCCGCAATATGGTCTGGAAATTGATTTAAATGGTCATAATATCAATGTTGGTGATCATGTGATCGATATTTCACACAACAGCTGGGTATATTTTACTAATTCTAAAATCGAAACTGTTTCTGGAAACGATGTCTTTTTAGCGGCAATATCTCAAATCATCGGTACAGGTAATCAGACGATCAGAAACTATGGTTTTGTTGGTATTTATAATAATGTTGAGTTAATTAACGAGTATGGTACTGCTTTAACTGCCTATGATATCAGTAACTGCACTTATATTGGCTCAGGATCTTCTATCTATGCCAATAAAGCTATTGAAGTCTGTGAAACGACTACAGGTTATACTGATAATTATCGTAACGAAGTTGGTGTTCAGATACATGGTGATATTCGTGCTTATGATTATGCTGTTTATTTCAATTGCCTAAGAGTCAATGAATATCTGAAATATAACATCAGATTTTATCGTGATTATAAAAATGAAGATCAGGATTATGTAAGCGTTGTTTCTAATGCTTATGGTGTTTATGCCAATGGTAATGTCAACGTTGAATTGAATAACTGTGAAATGATTGCTGATTATCCTTTTGTAGTCAATGGTGGTACTTATAAGATTACTGATTCAAATATCAAAGCAACAGCTTATTACGATGTTGAAGCTGATTATACTGCTGATAATCCAAATGGTGCCTTGTTCCTGGTTGATTCCCTGGCTAAAAATGCTTCTACAGTTAAAGTCAATTTCCAGGTTAGTTCAAGAGAAATACTGGAAGCAGAAGGTCCGCTTGTTGCTGATACGGCAGTTTCAAGTCAATCCAAGATTTCAAAAGTTGATATTGCCTGCTACAACGACAAATCAGATGATTCCTATATTCTGACTGGCGATAATTTATTTGTCAATGTACCTAAGGCAGCTGTTAATATCGATGGCGGTAATTATTCAACTACAGACTTTAAAAACTATGTTGATACTCAGGAATATCTTTGCATTGCTACAAGAGGTGATGACTATGGTGATTATCATTTCTTCATTTATCGTGGCCAGTATCCAACAAGTTTAACTAATGAAACAAAACTTTCTGAAATTCGTTTAATTAATATTAACGATAGAACCAAAACATACGATGCTGTTTATACAGGTTCACACGATGAAACAGCTGGTAATGTTACCAGGAAACTTTATGAATTTGTTGTCTCATAAGATGAAGAAACTTATGATGCCATCAGTAATGATGTCAATATCGCAAATGACTATGAATTAAGATATGCCTTTGATGGTGGTCAAATAAGTATAAAGTGCGTTAAACCTGATGGTGTGACTTTGAAGGCTGATCCAAGTGTGGTCAGTACCTGTATTAATCGTACCGATAGATACTCTTGTATTGATCATTTCTTTGTTGTTAGAGGAAATATTACGACAAGCGCAACAA
>DCGB01000010.1:8357-10565 GCA_002314515.1 Solobacterium sp. UBA1789
CAAATTACACATCAGTCCAGAATATCAGAATTGTTGATAGAACAGATACAAGCATTTCTTATGAAGGCAAGTACTATCAGACGATAGTTGCACAAAGTGGTACTGGCGAGGATGTTTATATCAACGAATATGTCATCTGCATGCCTGAAGCTGATTATGATGCTATTGTTGTGAATGATTTGGATCGTATTTTTGATTTTGATCTCAAATATGAATTCCAGGTAATCAACGAATGTCGTTCAAATTCAGATATTAATCTTGATATTGCCGGTTTCCAGGTTTATAGACGGGTTTATACATTAATGGATGGCAATACAGAAAAGAACTTCTATTGTTTGAGAAAAGCTCAATCATTTAAGACAGCAGAAAACTATCGCGAGTTGATTGAGGCTTTAAATAACCCTAAGATTTTTGCTATCAATTTATCTAACGATTTTAATGAATCTTTAGACGAAACAACTCTGGGCTCATATTATAACCAGCTTAAGGATGGCGTCTTAACTATTTCCTTTGAAAACAATGCTTTCAGGTCTCTCAATCTAAATAACAAGATACTTAATAATGTTAAGTTTGTTGTCGGTTGTGATTCTGATGATTATTCTGAAGATGATTCCTTCCGTCTGGAAAATGGCACATTAATCAGTAGTGATAGTCTGATTGTTAATGAAGATGCCAATATTTCTTTAACAAATATAACATTACAGTCAACAGATGCACCGGCAATTGTTGTCCATGGTGGTCGTATTAGTGCCTGGGATAACTGTATTATTGAAGGTAGCAATGCCTTGGCTGTTAATTTGGAAGATAGCACTCATTTCATTAAAGCTGATTTCTCTTCAACAACCTTACGTGGTTTAGATGCTGCTATATTAGTTGAAAAGACTTATTCAGAATTAAATTCTGAGAACTATATCAGTTTCCATTCTAATGATGATTATGCCAAGACTAAAGTGGTTTCTACTGCTGCAAAAACCAATGATATTGCCGCAGCTATTGAGATAAAAGATAATATCCAGCTATATCTGCATGGTACTGAGATTACCAGCAATAACTATGCTATCTATTGTTATGACAGCATCAGACAATTGGGTTTAGGTGATAGTGAAAATAATTCGGGTATCAATCTTGAAGATAATTGTCAGCTTAGCGCTTATAATCTTATTCGTTTGGATAAGAATACAAATATTCAAATCAGAAAATCTGTTCTTTCTGCTGAAAATAATGTTTTAGAAACAAGCGGCAGTGGTCGTTTCTATATTGAATCAGGTTGGTTCAGGGCTGAAAATGGCAATATCGTCAGCTACTATGATGATATTACAAATTCTTATCGTCATTCTATTCATGGTGGTTATTTCAATAAAGCTGTTGATGATAAATCAGTTAATGGCAATAATGCTGATTATAAATATGTATGTATTCAGGTTGAAGATGATAATTCTGAGTACCCATATTCCATCGTTAAAAAGTATACAGAAAAGAATAATTATCAGAGTGTAACCTTGAGTTATAAGCGTGAAATCGTTGTTAATGATAACCTTCTGGATGGTGTTATTTCTCAGGCTGAAAGAGAATATCTTGAAAGCAATAATCTGACAGCTGAAGTTGTCATGACCATCAAAGAAGATACAAACGAAGAAAGACTAGCAAGTTTTGAAAAGCTTGGTGATATCAAAGAAGTCTATGATATTCATATCAACAAAAATATCGGTGATGAAAAGACTCGTTTAGAAGAAGTTGACAGCTATCAGGAAATCGTTATTTCTTTGGATGATGTCAAGGATTGCAATGAAGATATCATAATCAGCTATTCTGATCAAAACAAGGTCGTTGTCTATCATAAACATGGTGATAGTGATCCTGTTCAAATGAAGAAGGTATCAGCAGCCAATGGTGCCTTACATAAGGAAGAATGTTACTATATCACTCCGGAAGAAGATGGTGCTGACCATTATGATCTGCATGTTGTTACTAAGCGTTTCTCGTCGTTTGGAATTGGTGAAAATGAAACAGCAATTATTCCATCAAATCCAAAGACTTATTCAACATTAAATTTACAATATAAAGATTACTATGCAGAAAATGAAGAAATTGCTGTACCAGATCATGCTTTATTAACTGATGGTGAAACAGAAATAAGCGTTGATGATGTTAATATTGTCTATACAAATGCTAAAGGCACTGAAGCCTACTACAGCAATATTCCGCCAT
>DCGB01000010.1:10662-12493 GCA_002314515.1 Solobacterium sp. UBA1789
GCATTGGCGTTGAAAATAATGCAAAATTAGCTGGCGCTTCCTTATCTCTGGTAGATAGCGTTTTCGTAAATATGGGCTTTATTATCGATGATGATGTTGCTCAAAATGCCGATGCATACATAAGGATTAGAGATGTCAATAAGAATACATCTAAGGATTTACCTGTCAGCTCTTTAAAAAAGAATGGTTCATACTATATGGTTGAAGAAAACGTTCCAGCTAAGGAATTGACCAATGTCTTTGAATGTCAGCTCTTTGTCGGCGATGAAGTTAACAGTCCTGTTATGTCTTATTCAGGAATTAACTATCTAAATACGGTTATTGATCCTAATAACAAAGAAAACTTAATGGCTAAATTAAAATACACCGAAGAAGAATATACCAAGTTGCGTAATCTTTGTATCGCTTTGGCAAATTATGGTTCTTATGCTCAGACTTACTTTGGTTATCATACAGATGACTTGGCCAATAATAATCAATATATCGATGAAACTATGAAAGATGTTTCCGATGTAACGATTGAAAATCAGTACAGCAATATGTCGGTTGAAAAGAACGGCAGTCTTGCTGGTATTGAATACACACAATCAGCCCTAGGTCTTAAGGAAAGAACAGTCTTCTATCTGCAGTTTGCTGTTGAAGAAAATTATGATCCTGCAAACTACAGCTTTAAAGTTGATGGTCAGACTTTAACGCCAATTATTAGCGGCAAGAATATTACTGTTAACTATGCTTCAGTTGCCAAGAAATTGGGTGTAAGCTCCAATATAGTGGTAAGTGATGGTACTAATAGCGTGACTTACACTGTCTGTCCGTTGTATTATGGTTATAGTGTCTTAAAGAGTAGTGATGAAGTCGCTTCTAAAGAACTGAAGGATGTCTGTCGCGCTATCTATAAGTATTACGATGCTGCCAGAACTTATTTTGGTGACTAGGAGGTTAGTTCATGGAAAAGAAAACATACATTGAAACTGAAATTGAAATTATTGAAATGAATGATGCTGAAGATGTTATTGTCTGCAGTAACGACCTTCCTTTTATTGAAAATAAGTAGCGTATGAATAAAAAGATACTGCTGCTGTTCTTTGCCTTACTTCTGTTACTGGGAACTGCCTGGATACTGTTTAAGGATGATTCTAAGGAAGATATACAGGATCAGCCTATAAAAGAAAATATCGAGGCAGATATTGAAAAAGAAGATATAAAAGAACCAGAGTCTGAAGTATTTGTTGAGAATCCTAAGGAGTCGGTAATTGAGGTCAGTGACAATAAAGATACTGATAAGACTATTGAGGAAAAAAAGGATGAATCTCAAAAGGATACAAGTGATTCTAATGATCTTCCTTTTGTAGAAGTAGTTGATGATTAGTAAAAAGATGACTGTTTAGGTAAACGGTCATCTTTTTGTTATAATAATGTTTAGGAGGAATATTATAATGGCATCAAAAGTTTATTTTTCAAAAACAATTTCACCTGAAAAGATCATTGAAATGTATAAAGCATTAGGCATTGAACTTCCAGGTAAGGTTGCTTGTAAGGTTCATACTGGTGAAGCAGGCAATAGAAACTTCATCCATCCTGAATTCTGGAAACCAATGGTTGATTATGTAAAGGGTACAGTTGTTGAATGTAACACTGCTTATCCTGGTGAGAGAATCACTACTGACCAGCATAAGAAAGTTTTAGCTGATCATAAGTGGAATGATTATTACAATGTAGATATCATGGATGCTGAAGGACCAGATTTTGAAGTTCCAGTTGAAAATGGTCATGTATTAAAGAAGAATGTTCTTGGTAAGGACATTAATAACTATGATTCTATGCTGGTTCT
>DCGB01000010.1:12509-12771 GCA_002314515.1 Solobacterium sp. UBA1789
TCTGGCTCATTTCAAGGGTCATCCATCTGGCGGTTTCGGTGGCGCTTTAAAGCAGCTATCTATCGGTTGCGCTTCTGCTTCTGGTAAGGCTTTAATCCATTCTGGTGGTGTTAACGATGATCGTTTCAAGACTTTCCAGTTCCGTCCAGCTAAGAATGAAGTATTCCTGGAGTCTATGGCTGATGCAGCCAGCACTGTTGTTAAGAAGTTTGAAGGTAAGATTGCTTTCATTACTGTTTTAGCAAATATGTCTGTTGACTGT